>JBIOWC010000797.1:0-20639 GCA_044868105.1 Blastocatellia bacterium | reverse complement strand
ACCAGCGCGAAACCATCCGTGGTTTCGGCGAAGTGAACCTGCCCCGCTTCTATAAGGCGATAGATGGCGCGCGCGCTGAGACCGGACATCCGTACCGCCTCCTCGACGCTGATGAGCGCTGTTGGCCCTGAGCATTCGGCGCATAAGCCTTGCTTTCGCAAGTTTCTGATAACGACGACTTCGCGCATTTCTATGGTCGTTCGGGTTCGGCGCTTTCTTTTCATCAGCGGTTCTCAGGCGCGGCGGCCTCACAGACGGGCGGGGCTGAGAAGGCCACAGTTGCTTTGCTCACAGGGGCCCGCCAGCGACGGTTTTCATTGCTCCGGTTCCCGACTTTGCTTATAATCCCCCCGACTGTGAAACTCGAACCCAGTCTCCGGTGAACCGGCATGGAACGAGTGCAAAGATAGCGCGAGGGCAGCTCGAAAATCTTTCCAAAAGCCCGAAAGAAAGTTGAAATTTTCCCGAAAATCACCGCGGAGGCCGCCATGCAAGCTCAAATAAAACGTGTCTATGAATTTCGTCGGTTTCGGCTTGACGCCCAGGAGGGCGTGCTCTTAAAGGATGACCGCCCGGTGCCGCTCACCCCGAAAGCCTTCGATCTGCTCTTGCTGCTGGTCGAGAACCGCGGCCATCTGGTTCTTAAAGAAGAGATCATGAGCCGACTGTGGCCCGAAAGTTTTGTTGAAGAGGTTAACGTCAATCGCAACATCTCGACCTTGCGGCGGGCGCTAGCCGATTCGCCTACCGACCCGGCTTATATCGAGACGGTGCCCAAGCGCGGCTACCGCTTTGTGGCGCCCGCCGTTGAAGTACTGGTGGATGGAGCCGAACTGATCCTGGAGCGGCGCACGTCGGCGGAGATCATCACCGAAGAAGAGGAGATCACCGAGACCGGCGGGGGCCCCGGTACAGACGACGTTTACGAGCCGGCAACCCTCTCCACGCGTAGGGCCACTCAGACCAGCCGGATTTCCAGATTGCGCCAACACACCGGACTGCTATCGGCGGTCGTGATGCTGGCGCTGGTGGCGGCAGCGAGCTACCTGGCGATCGCGCAACGCGGGCGCGCCGCGACGACCGCCGGGGTGAAGTCGCTTGCGGTTTTGCCCTTCAAAGATATGGGCGCGACGGGCGACGAGCATGTTGGATTGGGCCTCGCCGATGTCCTGATTACGCGGCTCGGCAACCTCAAAGCCGTGACGGTGCGGCCCACCAGCGCGGTGCTGAAATTTGAAGGGCAGGAGCAGGAATCGACCGCTGCCGGGCAGTTGCTCGGCGTCGATGCGGTGCTCGAAGGCAGCATCTACCAGAGCCGTGACCAGATTCGCGTGACCGCGCGGCTGATGCGCGTCAGTGACCGCTCGCCCATGTGGTCCGGGCAATTCGATGACAGGGCGAAGGACATGCTGGCCGTGCAAAACGCCATCGCCGAGCAGGTGGTTGAGGCGCTGGCCTTGAATCTGAGCGCCGGCGAAAAGGCGGCGCTCGCCAGACCGACCAGCGAAAACGCCGACGCCTATCAACTCTACGTCAAGGGCCGATATTACTGGAATAAACGAAGCTGGCAAGGCATGGTGCAGGCGGGATATCTCTTCCGGCGGGCCATCGAGCGTGACCCCAACTTCGCCCTCGCCTATCTGGGGCTGGCCGACCAACTGGCTACAGAACCAGACAATCCGGAAGCCTTTGTGGCGCTCGACAAGGCCCTGGCGCTTGATCCCAATCTCGGCGAAGCCTACGCGACCATGGGATTTAATCAGATGTTTCACCAGTGGGATTGGCCGAAAGCCGAAGAGAGTTTCAGGCGGGCGATTGAGCTGAAACCCGGATACGGCACGGCGCATCAGTGGTACGCGACCTTGCTGGCCGTGACCGGGCGCGTGGATGAAGCCAAGCAAGAGATGCGGCGGGCGCTGGATATTGACCCAATGAGCGCGAACTTCCTGGCCGACCTCGGACAGATGCATTATTTTGCGCGCGAGTATGAAGAGGCCGAAGCCTATTGCCGCAAGGCGCTCGAGGTGGCGCCCGATTTTGTCTTCGCGCATGAGTACCTGACTAACATTTACTTGAAGACGGGAAGGGCGGCGGAGGCTTTCGATGAGTGGCGCCAGCGGGACAGGTCAAACGCCTTTGTTGCGCCAGCAAATGCCAGCTTGCCCAACGAGGCTCGTGTAAGAGCACAATACTTGCAGTCAGGCATGAACGGGTTTTTACAGCAGCGCATCAAAGACCATGTAGGTATATCAGACCCAAATTTCTTCTACGAGGTTGCCAGGTTATACACGCTCTTGGGCGAGCGCGAGCCGGCGCTGGCGGGGCTAGAGCGATCTTATGAGAGCAAAGCTTTCCTGCTGCCCTTCGTAAACTCCGACCCGGTCTTCGACAGTCTGCGCGCCGAACCGCGCTTTCAAGCCGTGCTGCGCCGCCTGAGCCTCGTGCCGCGATAAGGCTATGGCGAAGCGCGCTTATGAAGGCTCAGGGTGACATTCAGTTAATTTAGTTTCATCAGCCGCCGCCTTCGCCTGACGGCTGGGAAACGTTTTCGAGCAACAGGCTAATTCCCACACCCCTTCTAACGGATAAACGCTTGCAATTTTTTTAACCGCTCTTCGGCGGCCGCCAAAGTTTCCTCTTTTTTGCAAAACGTGAAGCGCACTTGATGGGCGCCAAGCCTGGGGTCGTGATAAAAACTTGAACCCGGCACCACCGCCACACCAATCTCTTTCACCAAAAACCTGGCAAATTCAACATCATTATCGTACCCAAAGGCGCTGATGTCGGTCATCACATAATAGGCGCCGTCCGGGTCATAACACTTGAAGCCCACCGCTTTCAAAACCTTCAACAGCCGGTCGCGTTTTTCCCGATACGTCGCCTGTAATTTCTCATAATAAGCCTGGGGCAGTCTGAGCGCCTGCGCTCCGGCTTCTTGCAGCGGGGCGGCTGCGCCCACGGTTAAAAAGTCATGCACTTTGCGAATCGCCTGGGTGATCTCGGGTCGCGCAATCGCATAACCGACGCGCCAGCCGGTGACGCTGTAGGTCTTTGACAAGCCGTTGATGGTGATGGTCTGTTCTTGCATGCCATCAAGCGTCGCCAGGGCAAGGTGGGCTTTGCCGTTGAACAAAATGTGTTCATATATTTCATCGGTGATGGCAATGACATTCCATTTTTGACAAAGCCGGGCGATAAATTCGAGTTCTTGGCGGTTGAAAATTTTGCCGGTTGGATTATTCGGCGTGTTGATGATGATGGCTTTCGTATGATTATTAAAAGCCGCTTCCAACTCCTGTTCATCGAATGACCAATCCGGCGCGCGCATGGTTACATAACGCGGCGTGGCGCTCGACAAAATGGCGTCGGGTCCATAATTTTCATAAAACGGCTCGAAGACAATCACTTCATCGCCGGGATTGGTAATCGCCATCATGGCCGCCATCATCGCTTCTGTCGAACCACAGGTCACGGTGATTTCGCGTTCCGGGTCAACCTCAAGCCCCAGATACCATTTGGATTTCTCGACAATGGCATCGCGGAAACTTTTCGCTCCCCAGGTAATCGCATATTGATTGATGTTGGCATTAATCGCAGCAATCGCCGCTTGTTTAATCTCTTCGGGGGCGGCGAAATCGGGAAAGCCCTGTGAGAGATTGATGGCGCCGTAGAGGTTCGCTTGCCGGGTCATCTCGCGGATGACCGATTCGGTAAACAGGTCGGCTTTATCGGAAACGATTTTTTTCATTGTCGCGGTGAGATGATTCGATGGTTCCGGATTTGTAGAAGTCATTGATTACTTGCCCCTCATTATTTTTTGTAAAGTCAAAGAGTAGCGAAAAACCGATAGAATGCCAATGATAGCGAATTCAATCACCAGCCTTAAGAGGTTCACCTGAAAAACCACCGGGATAGTCTGGCAAAACAGATGCCCCGCGGATGCGACAGCTGCCGCGGTTTTGCGCGGATTATCCGTGTTTACCGGCAACATCTGCTATATCTGTGGGGAATGTCCGTCTAAATAGCGCGTGTGTGGCCTTTCCTCTACCTGGCACCTCTTTGAAGGCTCAGACGAGGGCCGGGCTATTCCTCATTCGGCATAAAGCGATAACCGACCCAGGGTTCGGTGAGGATATAGCGCGGGTGTTGCAAGTCGGGTTCAATCTTGCGCCGCAATTGATTGATGAAGACGCGCAGGTATTCGGTCTGTTCGGAAGCTTCCGAACCCCAGACGGCTTGTAACAAGGCTCTATGAGTAACGACTTTGCCGGCATTATTGGCGAGATATTTGAACACCTCAAACTCTTTCGGCGTGAGCTTCACTTCGCTGTCTGCAACCGTGACGCGGCGTTCGTCTGTGTCAATCGTAATATCGCCTACCTTGATGACCGGACTTTGCTTTTCTGAAATATTTTGGCGGCGGAGACTGGCGCGAACCCGTGCCAGGAGTTCTTCCATGCCGAAGGGTTTCGTCACATAGTCATCGGCGCCGGCATCGAGGGCCGCAACCTTGCTGCGCTCTTCGCCCTTTGCCGAAAGCACGATGATGGGCACTTGAGAAAATTCGCGCACCCGGCGACAGACCTCCAGCCCGTTCATTTCCGGCATCATCAAATCGAGAATCACTAAATCAGGCATCTGTTTGTGCATCTCATCGAGCGCCTCTTTGCCGCCTTGCGCCGTGCGAATATCATAGCCGCGCGCCGGAAGACTGGCGCGCATCACGCGCAAAATTTGCAACTCATCGTCAACCACCAAAATAACCGGCTTGGTATTTTTCATAGCGATGCTCAAGGGGTTGAAGTGTCTTCTACAGTTGATACTCCAAACGCTGCTCCTTCACTTCAACCGGAATTTCAAAGGTAAATTTCGAGCCGCGCCCTAAGGCGCTTTCGACGAAAATTTTGCCGCCGTGCGCTTCAATAATGCCGCGAGCAATGCTCAATCCCATTCCGGTGCCAACGGTCTGTTTTACAGGTTTGGTGTCGCTGCGATAAAACTTGTCAAAAATATGGCCCACTTCTTCAGGCGCAATACCCATACCCTGGTCTGCAACGCTGACCACCAGTTTTTTGCTTTTGACCTGCCCGCAAATTTTTATGGCGCTACCGCCTGAAGAATACTTCGCGGCATTTTCGAGTAAATAACTCAAGGCCTGGGTAATCAGCAAAGAGTCAATTTTAACCAATGGCAGCATCTCGTCGGCAAGCACCTCGATTGGGTGATTGGCCAAAGCGTCCTGGCAGCGTTCCAGGGCGTTACTGATCAGTTCAGAAACCGCGGCCCATTCTTTTGCCAGATGCAGCTCGCCCGCTTCAATACGCGCCATCTCCAACAGGTTTTGTACCAGGCGCGTCAGCCTTTGCACCTCTTCACTGATAATTAAATGAAATTCATGCTGCGCCGCCTCGTCCCACTTTGCCTGCGGCTGTAACAGGCTATCAACCGCGGCGCGCATTGAAGTGAGCGGGGTGCGCAAATCATGCGAAACCGAAGCCAGCAACGCCGATTTCAATTCGTCGCTTTGTTTGAGCGCTTCCGTGTGACTCAACTCTTTCAACATGGCGGTGCGTTCCAAAGCCAGCGCCACCAGCCCGGCAATCGCTTCAACGGTTTCGCGTTCAAGCGTCAAAGCGGACACCATCAGGACGCCGATAGATTTCATACCGATTTTCAACGGCGCATAAAAAACCTGTGCGTCGGTAAACTCAACGGCCTTAACCGGCAGCCTGGCAGTCAGGATTTCGCCGTTTGCAAAACTGCTTTCCAGGAGGTGAAAATCCGGCTCCACGGCTTGCCCGTAATCGTTGTTGACCGCCACACTGAGTTGCTGCCAGTTGCCCTTTTCGGTTTGGGCAAATAAGCCACAGTAATCCACTGCAAATTCATTGGCGACCTGGCGGGCAAGCGATAGCCTTACGGTTTCAGAATTCGGGTTGATAATGATGGATTGACTGAGTTGATAAAGCTTGAATAACTCTTCGCGCCGGCGTTCGGCTTCGCGCGCCCGCGCCCGCGCCAGGGATGAGAGTTGGCTGGCGATTATCGCCGTACTGATAAAGGCAAAGAGCGCTATCCAGTTCTGCGGGTCGTCAATGGTCAAGGTTCCGACCGGCGGAAGAAAGAAAAAATTGATGCACAACAGAGCCAGAACCGATGCCAGAATCGCCGAATCGGTTTTATGAAACGACGCGACCAGCAAAATGACCAGCAGGTAACTGAGCGCCACCGTGGTGTGATTCACATCCGTAATCAACCATTTATAAACGGCGGTCACCGCCAGCACCCCTGCGATGGCTGACACGTACCCGTAAAAATTCTCTTTTGCTAATTTGCCCATCCGGATTTTGCTCGCAGCAAAGATACAAGCAGTCAGGTAAAAGATACAACTTGCTATAAAGATACCATTGGCTAATCGGCGGGAATAACTTGAACAGCAGCGTTTTTCACTTCGCCAAGGAAACGATTCAGCACCGACCCTTTGAGCAGAATATCCCAACGCGAACGCGCCGACTGACCGAAGATCACATGGGTGACGCCTTCGCGCCTGGCAAACTCAATCAATCCGTCAGCCGCGCGCCGCCGCTTCAACTTGATAACCGTGGCGCCCAACGCTTCGGCAAACGCGAGATTCTCTTTAATCTGCTCTGCCGTCTGCCGACTGATTTTTGCAGCCTCTTCTTTTGGCGTTTCCACATAAACCACAAACCACATCCCGCTCAAGCGGCCGGCAATGCGCGCGCCGGCTCGAATCAATTTCTTGGCGGTCGCATTTGATGAGATACAGACCATCACCTTTTCAGGAATCGGCGCGGGTTCGAGTCCTTCGCGAAAGCGATACTGCGCCGACTTTGCCGCCACATCTTCAGCGACGGTTCTCAACGCCAGTTCGCGCAAGGTTGATAAATTGCCTTTGCGAAAAAAGTTCGCCAGCGACTGTTCAATCTTTTCCGGTTGATAAACTTTGCCTTGCTTGATGCGGGTTCTCAGTTCATCAATCGTCACATCAACATTGACGACTTCATCGGCGCGCCCAAGAAAACTATCGGGCACGGTTTCCCGCACCCGCACGCCCGCAGAACGCGCCACCGCATCATTGAGGGTCTCCAGGTGTTGCACATTCACAGCCGTCATCACATGGATGCCATTATCCAGAAGCTCCAAAACATCTTCATAGCGTTTAAGATTTTTTGAGCCGGGCGCATTGGTGTGCGCCAGTTCATCAATCAAACAGATCTCCGGTTTGCGTTCCAGAATGGCGTCGAGGTCCATTTCCTCTAAAGTCACACCGCGATACTCAATCTGCGTTTTTGGGATGATTTCCAGGTCGCCGATTTGGGCTTCGGTATCGGCGCGTCCATATGTTTCAACCAACCCAATCGCCACATCGAAACCTTGCCGTTTGAGCAGATGTCCGTCTTCAAGCATTTGATAAGTCTTGCCCACACCGGGGGCTGCGCCAATGTACACGCGCAACCTCGCGTGTTGCGACTCATTGAGTTTCGCAAGTAAGGCTTCGGCAGCGGGTCGGGTGTTGGTCTCTTTATCCATGAAGGTTTATCGTCTGGCGCTTGAATAACCGCCAATTGGCAGCGTGAAAGTAACGGTCGTGCCTTCGCCCACCTGGCTGCTCACGGCGACCTGTCCGCCTTGCGCTTCAACCAGGCGTTTAACTAAAGCCAGTCCCAATCCGGTTCCGCCGCTGGTCTCTTTTTTGATTTGCGCAAAGCGGTTGAACAGCATCGGCAGCTCGGCCTCGGCAATGCCTTCGCCGGTGTCCGTAACGCTGAACATCACGCGGTCAACCATCTCTTTGGCGTCAAGCTTCACTTCACCGTCGCGCCCGGTGTGGCGAATGGCATTCGATAGAAGATTATCAAATATCCGTCGCAAAGCTTCGCGGTCAGCCAGTATCCAGGCCAAATCGCTGGCCACCTGATTTTTCAACTTCACGCGTTTCACCTCGGCCATAGCTTGAAATCGTTCAACCGCAACCCGCCCCACATCTACAGGGCGCCATCGTTCGATAGAAAGTCTGCGGGTTCCTGATTCGATTTCCGATAGCTCAAGCAGATCATCAATAATCTCTTTCAGGCTTTCGGATTGGCGGCGCGCCTCGGTGAGCATATCTTTTTGCTGTTCGTTTAACTCACCCGTGTAACCTTCGATGACCGCGTGCAGGGCGAGTCGCAGGGCTTTGAGGGGGGCGCGCAATTTAGCCGACGCGATGGCAATAAAATCGCTTTTCAGCCTGTCGACTTCGCGGATTTCCGTGAGGTCTTCAAGCAAGGTCACAGCGCCAATCAACCGGCCCTCGGTGTCGCGCACCGGCGTGGTACGCAGGCGATAGCTGCGTTCGGTTTCACCGAGTCTGACGGATAGGATAGCCGCATCGCCTTTTTGCGTGAGCGGTCTTTGCATAGCAACGGTGTCGCGCACAGCTTTCAAAATCGGCTCGCCGGCACTGAACCGCGACAGCGAATAATCAATGTCACCGGCTTCATTATTCTGGGCCCGCAAGAAAAAATCGCGCGCCGAAGGATTAATCTTGGTGACCTGACCCTGGGCATCGGTGACAATCACCGGTTCGTAGATGGAATCAATCACCGCATCCGATTTTTTCTTTTCGAGAAGCAGTTGCCATTGTTCGGATTGTCTGAGGTCACGCAACCGCACGGTCATGCGATTGAACTCGGCGGCCAGCTCGCCGATTTCATCTTTCGAGTTGATTTGAATGTGCTGCTCGAAATCGCCTTCGCCGATGAGCTTGGCTTTGGCGGTCAGCGTGGTTATCGGCTCGACCACATATTCGGTAAATCGCCAGGCGAAAGCCAGGGCGAGAGCGAGCGCCAGCAGGGCGAGCATCGCCATCGAAACCTCGGCTTCCCAGGACCTTGAAATTGCCCGGTCGTTAGCGGCCAGCATCGCTTGTTGATTGAGCGCCAATAAATCATCAAGCCGGTTCCTGAGCGCTACAAAATCCGGTTCAAGATGGTCGAAATACGTTACCGGCTTCGCAGATAATCTGTTGCCGCCGGTTACGTCATTCACGGCATTGCCGATGAAGCGTTCAATCTCTTGGCGATAAGCCAGGAATTTCGCTTCGATGTCGGCTACGATTTTATCTTCGTCCTTTTCAGTAAGGTTGTTTGAAGCAACCTGTAATTCCTCCGCAAATTTATTGATATTCTCGGCAAATTGCTTATGCGCTTTATCGGGTTGCCCGGAAATCGAAAAAAGCGCTGATGAATCTATCCGCTCAAGCGCATCCTTCATGCGCTCGGCGGCAACGATGCTTTTGTAATTATTGACTAAAATAACATCAATCGCTTTTCCAAGGTTGACCAGATGATAGATACCCCACAAGCTGACCGCCAGAATAATTGCGATCAGCAGCCCATAACTTGAGATGAGTTTTTGTTTGAGCCGCCGCATTATTTTTTCAATTCATCGAGCGCCAGATTGAGTTCCAGCACATTGACACGAGGTTCGCCCAAAATTCCCAGGCTTCTTTCTTCGCAGTGCGCGCGGACCAGCTTTCGCACGTTGTCTTCACTCATTCGGCGTTCACGGGCAACGCGGGGAATCTGAAATTCGGCGGCCGCAGGCGTAATATGCGGGTCAAGCCCGGACGCCGATGACGTAACCAAATCAACCGGAATGGCTTTGCCGGGATTCTCTTTACGTAAGGCCGCGGCCGCCGGTTTAATCTTTTCATCCATCAGCCTGGCGCTCGTCGCGCCGAGATTGGTTCCGCCTGACGAGGTTGCGTCATACCCATTGCCGGCGGCCGACGGTCGCGAATGAAAGTAGCCAGCCCCTGCAAAGGGTTGCCCGATGATGCGCGAACCAACAACCTGCCCGTTTTTGGTGATCAGGCTGCCGTGGGCTTGCGCTTTGAAAAAGAGTTGCGCGACACCGGTTACCGCAAGCGGATAGATGAGGCCCACAAGCACAGTTAAAACCAGCGTCAACATCAAGGCCGGAAAAATCTGTTTCGTGATTTCCATAACTCTCCTGATTCTTAACGATGAAGTATGAACGCGGAACGATGAACAAAAGAATTCCTCTTACTTCATCGTTCCGCGTTCATACTTCATACTTTCCTCTTACGCCAGGCCCAGAGCGGTAATCATCAAGTCAATAAGCTTGATACCGATAAACGGAACGATGATGCCGCCCAGTCCATAAATCAACAGATTGCGCCTGAGCACAGCGGCGGCGCCCAGCGGCCGGTACTTGATGCCTTTAAGCGCCAACGGCACCAGCGCAATGATAATCAGGGCGTTGAACATGACGGCTGACAAAATGGCCGATTCCGGGGTCGCCAGTTTCATAATATTTAATGCCTCAAGCGGCCCGGTCTTGGCCCCGGTCAACGCATATAGCCCGGAAAACATTGCCGGAATAATCGCAAAGTATTTCGCTACGTCGTTGGCGATAGAAAAGGTGGTGAGCGCGCCGCGCGTCATGAGTAACTGTTTGCCGATTTCGACAATTTCAATCAGCTTGGTCGGGTTGGAATCAAGATCAACCATGTTGCCGGCCTCTTTTGCCGCCATGGTTCCCGAATTCATGGCCACGCCAACATCGGATTGGGCGAGCGCCGGCGCATCATTGGTGCCATCGCCGGTCATCGCCACAAGTTTTCCAGCCGCTTGTTCGCGCTTGATTAAATCCATCTTGTCTTGCGGTTTGGCTTCGGCAAGAAAATCGTCAACCCCCGCTTCGCGGGCAATGGCTGCGGCCGTGAGCGGATTGTCGCCGGTAATCATCACCGTCTTAATGCCCATTTTGCGCAATTGCTCGAAGCGTTCGCGCATGCCGCCTTTGACAATATCTTTTAAATAAATTACCCCTAGCGGACGATTGTTTTCAGCGACGACGAGCGGCGTACCGCCGGCACTGGCAATGCGGTCTATGGCCTGCTTGAGTTCGGGAGGAGTCGCGCCACCGTTTGCCTGAACAAAGGCGGCGACCGTGTCGGCAGCGCCTTTGCGAATTTTGCGGCCATCGAAATCAACCCCAGACATTCTGGTCTGCGCGGTAAATGGGATGAACTCGGCTTCGAGTTCGTGAAGTTCACGCCCTCTGAGACCATATTTGGTTTTCGCCAGCACGACAATCGAACGCCCTTCGGGGGTTTCATCCGCTAGACTTGATAACTGCGCGGCATCCGCTAAGGTTTTTTCATCAATGCCGGGAACCGGAATGAATTCGGTGGCCTGCCGATTGCCAAGCGTAATGGTGCCGGTTTTATCAAGTAAGAGCGTATTGACATCGCCAGCCGCTTCAACGGCACGACCCGACATCGCGAGCACATTATGTTGAATGACTCTGTCCATTCCGGCGATGCCGATGGCCGAGAGCAAACCGCCTATCGTCGTCGGTATCAAACAGACCAACAACGCAACCAGCACCGTGACGGAAGGCGGCGCGGCGGCTTTGAATATTCCGGCGCCGTTCGATTGCCCCGCACTGTAGATGGCATATGGCAACAAGGTCACGACCGCCAGTAGAAAAATAATCGTCAGTCCCGCCAGCAAAATATTCAAGGCAATTTCATTCGGCGTTTTTTGTCGTTCTGCGCCTTCAACCAAAGCAATCATTCTATCGAGGAAGGTTTCGCCCGGATTTGAGGTAATGCGAATCTTTATCCAATCGGAAAGCACCTTGGTGCCGCCCGTCACCGCCGAACGGTCGCCGCCCGATTCGCGAATGACGGGCGCGCTTTCGCCGGTGATTGCCGATTCGTCAACCGAGGCAACGCCTTCGACGACTTCCCCATCGCCGGGAATAAATTCACCGGCGCGAACCAACACCAGGTCGCCTTTTTTTAATTTAGGCGCGCCAATCTCCTGGATTTCAATTTGCGCGAGGCCACCTCCAGTCGTGTCTTTGACAATCAATCGGGCATTGGTTTCCGTCTTCGCTTTGCGCAAGGTATCGGCTTGCGCCTTGCCGCGCCCTTCGGCCATCGCTTCGGCGAAGTTGGCAAACAGCACGGTGAACCACAACCATAAGGCGACCTGAATGGTAAACAGCAGATTGCCGGTATGGCCCGCAACCATATCTCGAATTATCAAAACGGTGGTTAAGATACTGCCGATTTCAACAACAAACATCACGGGATTTTTCGCCACCCGTTTGGGATTCAATTTGATGAACGAATCTTTGATTGCTCTTCTCACAATCGCCGAATCAAATAAAGGTCTTTTCTGCGCTTGCTCTGCCATAACCCTCCCAGGCAATTTTAGATTTTGGATTTTAGATTTTGGATTTTCAGAAGTGGGTGAGGTGCCACGCCCGGCTTTGCTCGGCCTTCTCAGAAAATCAAAATCGCTGAGTGACTGGGCTCAACCAGGCAGCAGCAATCCAAAATCCAAAATCTAAAATCCAAAATCAAAATGTTGTTCCTCCCTGCATCAGAAAATGCTCGACAACGGGGCCGAGCGACAGCACGGGGAAGAAGGTCAACGCGCCGACGATGAGAATCACGCCAATGAGCAAGGACACAAACAGCGGCGTATGAACCGGAAAGCTTCCGGCCGATGGCGGAGTGATTTTCTTGGCTGCGAGATTACCCGCGATGGCCATCATCGGAATAATCATCAGAAACCGCCCGATTAACATCGCCAGTCCCAGGGTCGTGTTGTACCAGAGGGTATTGACCGTAATTCCGGCAAAGGCCGAACCGTTATTGCCCGTCGCTGAGGTATAGGCGTAAACGATTTCACTTAACCCATGCGGACCGTGGTTATTTATCTTTGATGCGCCGTATGGCGCGACGCTCGCCCAGGCTGACAAAGCAAGAATGGACAAGGCGAAGACCAGGGCATAGAGCATCGCCATCTTTACATCCTTCGCTTCAATTTTCTTGCCCAGATATTCCGGCGTGCGCCCGACCATAAGCCCTGCAATAAAGACCGTCAGCACGACCATTACCAGAATGCCGTACATCCCTGCGCCAACGCCGCCGAAGATAATTTCACCAAGCATAATGTTCAGAAGCGGTACCAACCCACCGATGGGGGTAAACGAATCGTGCCACGAATTAATCGCGCCGCACGAAGCGTCCGTGGTAACTGTGGCAAAGAGCGCCGAGTTCATAATCCCGAAGCGTACCTCTTTGCCTTCCATATTGCCGCCCGCTTGTTGGCTTCCGGGTTGGTCAACCACCGCTTGCGTGATGCCATATTGATCGAAATTCGGATTGCCGCGCGCCTCGAAGAGGTAAGCCGTGAAGAAACCCGCGACAAACAAAATCGCCATTGCCGCAAAGACTGCCCAGCCATGTTTTTGATTGCCGGTCAGCCGTCCCAGCGTATAGGTGAGCCCCGCAGGAATCGCAAAAATCGCCAGCATTTCGAAAAAGTTCGTAAGCGGCGTAGGGTTTTCGTAAGGGTGCGCCGAATTAGCATTGAAGAAACCGCCGCCGTTGGTTCCCAGTTCTTTAATCATCTCCTGCGACGCGACCGGACCTTGCGCGATAACCTGTTCAGTGATGAGGTCTGTAGTGGTCGTGCCATCGTCATTTGCCTTTTCTACTTGAAGCGGTTCGACAAGCGCGATTTTGGTATACGGGCTGAAATTTTGTACGACGCCTTGCGAGACTAAAAAGAGCGCCCCGAAGAATGAAAGCGGCAGCAAAACATAAAGTGTTGCGCGCGTCATATCCACCCAGAAATTGCCAACGGTTTTCGCTTCCCGACGAGCGATGCCGCGAATAAAGGCGATGGCAAGGGCCATACCAGTCGCTGCCGAAACGAAATTGTGAAAGGCAAGCCCGGCCATCTGCGTGAAGTAACTCATCACCGCTTCACCCGTGTAAGCTTGCCAGTTGGTGTTGGTGGCAAAACTCACCGCCGTGTTGAAAGCCAGATCCGGCGCGACCCCGGTATAGGCTTGCGGGTTGAGCGGAAGATAAGATTGCGCCCGTTGCAAAAGGTAGGTGAGTAACAACCCCGCAAGATTGAACATCAGCATGGCGGCGGTATAGGTCACCCAAGTTTGTTCGCGCGCTTCATCTACGCGACAAAGGCGATAAATCAAGCGCTCAACGGGGCGAAGAATTTTACCCAAGAAAGTTCGCTCGCCGGAAAAGACCTTCGCCATAAAAACGCCGAGCGGCTTGGTCACCGTAAGCAAAACCAGAAAATATAAAAGAAACTGCAACAGACCATTCATTGTCATCGGTCACCTTACGGAAGGACTAAGTATGAACGATGAACATATTGAGACAATCTCTTGCTCATCATTCATTGTTTTGCCTTCATCCTTTCTGAAACTCAGTCCTCAGCACTCAGTCCTCTAAAACCTTTCCGGCTTGAGCAAAGCCCAGAATAAATAAATCAACAACGCGACAGCGATTAGCGCAGTGATGGTGTATTCGATATTCATCGGTTCCCCTCTCAAGCCCGGTCACAAAAGCGCACATACCAAAGCGCTGCAGCGAAGAACATCAAAACCAAAACGATAAACATCAGGTCGAGCATCAGCGGGCTCCTTTAATTAACATTGATGCCGATTTCGGCGAGGAAAAAATGATTGCCTCGACGGACATTCGCATTGCCTATTGAATAGCCGACGTAACCGGTTACTTTGGCATGAGGCTTCAAGGTGATTCCCGGCGTGAAATAACCCGCCGCATGCTTTCCGGTGTACCAGTCGGCGGCTAATGAAAACCGGGAATTTATTGGCTGTTCAATGGCGAATTGTCCGCCGCCGCGTTGGGCCTTTACGGCAACAACATCTTTACTGAAATGATAGCCGCCAAAGGTTAGGCGGGTATTGGTTTTGAAAGTCTTGGTCAGCGCTGCGTAAACATAGTTGCCCACCTCATATGTTTTATGACGCACCGGAATGAATAAATTATCGCCAATCAGAACGGCCCAGCCCTTGTTGCCATCGTACAGTTTGTATTTAATCGCCGGAACCAGCGTCGTCGGGTCATCACCGGGTTGAATATTCCCTGCGACATTCAACCCAACTTCAACGCGCCCGCCACAGCCTATTACCAGGCGCGGCACGAATGATGAAAATCGTTGAAGCACATTATCCGGGTCTTTGTTTGGTTTGAACGTGACATCAAGCTCACCATAAACCTTGCCTTTATCGAGCAGGTCGGCGGACGGAACATTGAAAACCGTTTGCTGCGCGTCGCAGGTCGAAGCTGCCGCCTGAATCAAAATTGAAACGCCGGCTGCAAGTTTGATGGCATCTTTATGAGCAGGGCGAACTACCCTTAATTTTCGTTGGGCGCCAGTTTCGTCGGGCTTATCAACTTGAGGGTTGCCAGGTGGTTTGACCGAGCGAATCAACAGACTCCTGATGAACAAGAGCAAAACCGTAACCAGTAAATAAAGGGCGATGATGATAATTTTTGCCAACATGAGTTTTGCCTCGCTTTGCCTTCACGTGAAGGCGGTTTACTGCCAGGCAAAACTATAGCGAGAAAGGCATAAAGATTTTGTAAAGGGAAACTAAAAAGTTCGTAAGGAAGGTATAAAAAGATTAATAAGGAAAATCGAGCCGGGCACGGACTCAAGCGTTGGCCCAGTTACTGAGGCTTATTGTTTTGACTCTTTCAATTGTTTGATAACCGATTCGGCGGCCGAAGCGAATTCGCCTTCGGGGTCGAGTTGAATGTATTTTTGATAGGCTTCGATGGCTTCTTTGGTACGCTCGGCTTTTTCGCAAATCTCCGCCAGTTGATAATAGAGAATCGGCTCGGTCTCCATATCCTGCATAATGCCTGTGCGATAGGCTTTGATAGCTTCATCAAAATTTTCCTGTTCATCGAGCGCAATGCCTAAGCCAATGTGCGCTTCAAAGGCATTGCCGAATGATAAGGTAATCGCCCTTCGGTAAGCGGCGATGCTCTCGTCAACCAGGCCCTGATGGCGACGCAGATTGCCGAGCACCACGAAGGCTTCGGCAAAGGGACGCCCATAATTTTTCTTTGCCAGTTCAATCTGACGTTCGGCTTCCTGATAATCCTGCAAAACCATCGCCGCGCGAACCATCGCAATGCGCGCGTCGGGAAAGACCGGTCGCAAGGTGACGGCTTGTTGAAACTCCTTCATCGCCTCAGCGTTTTTGGCGGCGTCGCGCAAAGCCTCGCCTTTTTGATAATGAATCAAGGCTTCATCGGTTGCCGGTTTTTGCGTGACTTTCAAAGCGTTCATTCGGTTGGCGGCAATCACCACCTTACCCGTCCAATCCGTAAAGCCGGCGCTGCGCACCCGCGCCGTAAAGGCGCCGGCCCAGACGCGCTTGATTTCGGCAACCCCTTGTTCATTGGTCGCGCCGTGGCGAATGCCATTGATGAAGATAACCGAATTCGGTTGCCCGGTGGTGACCGTAAGCCCGCCGGTCGCGTGCGCCGCCGCAGTTGCGGGTTTGCGCTGCGCGTAAGCAGATGTCGCAAGGCAAACGCCCAGGCAAATCAATAAGTTGATATGAAAGAAAAATTTTTTAACCACCGAGACACCGAGATCCAGAGACTTTTCTTTTTCTCTCTGTCTCTGTGTCTCGGTGGTGATTTGAAAATCTGTAAACATACGACGACTCCGATGCAGCGCGATACCAACAAACCCTATTGTTTATAAAACCGGCGATAGTTGGCCGCATAGCGCAAAATACTTTTCACATAACCGCGCGTTTCCGAAAACGGAATGGATTCAATCCAATCTTCCATATCGAGCGAACCGCGTTCTGCAACCCAGCGTTTAGCGCGACCGGGTCCGGCGTTATATCCGGCGGCGGCATATTCAAAGCGCCCCAATTGCCCGATCATCTGTGCCAGATAGGTCATGCCGAGTTTGATGTTCAAATCCGGATTGAGTAAATCATTCGCCGTGATAGTTCCATTGCCCTGTTGTTTGGAAACCAGTTGTCCGGTCGCCGGCATCAGTTGCATCAAACCGCGCGCCCCGACCCGCGAAATCGCATTCGGATTGAAGACGCTCTCCTGGCGAATCAAGGCGGCGGCCAGGTAGGGGTCTATGCCATAACGGTGGGCTTCCTGTTTGATGGTGTCCCAATGAAACAGCGGAAACATAATTTCCCAAGCTGCTTTTGGCACCTCTTCATCTTTGTAGGAATAGATATCCGGGTAGCCGCGCCGCAGGATAATTGTCGCTTGAAAATTATCGCCGCGACCGGCGTAATGTTCAGCGAGTCGCAGATTAAGGCGCGGCGAAGCGGGCGCTTTATCCAAAGCCTGATTCAATTCTTTAAGCCCCAAATCATCCGCCCAGATGGTCGTCAAATCTTCAAAACGCGCCAGGCGAATGGCATCTTGTTCGGTGGACGTTTCGCGCAGCGGCTCAACGTAAACGGCATTGCGGCGAATGCGGTCAAAGTCTGCAGATTGTTCGGCTTTCAGCGTTTTGTCGCTGTTGCGAATCGCCGCAGCGCGCCGCGAAGAGACCAGGCCGTCATAACCATATTGATAACGCTCGGCCGCCATATCATAAAGCGCCAGGGCGCGGGCGCGATTGCCTAGCTTTTCCTCTGATTTGGCCGCGAGGAAACAAGCTTCGCCGATGAACTTGGTCTCCGGGTAGCGATAGGTCATCAAATGCTGCTCAAGAATACGCGCCGCTTCCGCGTAATTTTTCAGTTGATAAGCATACGCCCCCAGTTCATAAGAGGCTTCGGCAGCATAGTCGCTTTTTGCGAATTGCCCGATGAGTTGCCGTTTGCGCGCTGCGGCTTCCGCCTGGCGCGAGGCTTTATCCAGATAATTGGCCAGTTCGTTCAAGGCTTCCGCCGTGCGGCGATACTTCGGATATTGGCTAATCAACCGGTCAACCAGGACGGCCGATTCCGCTGCCCGATTCGACAAACGTAAAGCGCGCGCCTGGTAAAAGAGCGCGTCACCTTGTTGGTCGGCGTTGCGGGAATTGACTTTTGCTAACGGCAGAACGCCTTGCGCCGGTTGTTTGCTTTCGACCAGGCTGATGCCGCGCCTCAGTTGCACCTCTTCGAGGCGCTCTGCATCCGGATAGACTTTGAGCAAATTTTCGTAAGCTTGCGCCGCATCCCAATATTGTTTGGCTTCAAAAAGATTATCGGCGCGTTTCTTTTCTCTATCAAACGGGGCGGGATTATCTTTCGGAGAAGCGCCGAGCGCTACGAGTCGCTCTTCGGCCCGCGGGCTGGCGGTGGTGGCGGCGATGTCGTAATAGATCGTTCGATAGAGGTTGAGGGCTTGGTCTGTCTGTCCACTGGCTTCATAAGCCTGGGCGGTGACGAATAGAGCATTGGCGTCTCCGGCTTCGCACATCTCCGCCAAAGCGGCGATGGCGCCCTTGGTATCGCCAAGCCCAATCATCATCTCAGCGGCGCGCAGCCGCCCGTCACGGGCTTTTAGTGAGTCATTATATTTTGTAAAGAGGCTGGTGTAATCGCCGAGCGCGGCTTTTCTGGCGCCGTTCGCCGCCTCGCTTTCGGCGCGAAAATAGGTTGCGTAATCGCCAAGCGCCGTATGGGCGCCGATCGTTCGCGCGTCGAAAGCATCAATCGCCACGGGATAATTTTGCGACGTGAAGGCGAGATAGCCGCGCAGGAAGCGCGCTAAACCGGCGGCGCGAGTTTGCGGATAGCGTGATTCAATTTTAGATAATTCATTGGCCTCGGGTTTTCCGGCGGCCCCGTCAATCAGGGCGCGAAGTTCCTCTAGTCCACGTTCAGCATTGCTGACGCGTTGGCACGAGGCGGTCATCGGGGTGACCGCACAAACCAGGGCCAGAAGCGTCGGCAAGGTCATTGACAACATTTGATGTTTGGCGAAACGATGAATTGCAGATTTCAGTTGATGCATAATTTTGAACATAAGGAACTCCCCTCTTCAAATTGAAGCGGATGCTTGCAAGGGGCTGATGCAAATTATCAGCGAATTGGTTTGCCTGAGACAAGAACAATCTTTCGCAATTGTAATTTGATTTTCAGGTAAAGAGAAATAGCCCGGAATTCCGGGCTATTGCTTATCCGTAAACTGGGTGAGGAAGTTGAGAAAAGCTACATGGCAACCGAGGGTCCGGGATAATCGGAGCCCAGTTTTGCCGGGTCGCCTTCGGCAAGCGTATTGACCATTTCATCGTAGAAATAATCGAATTTGCTGGCGACATTCGGCGCTACGCGTTTGTCATACATTTGCCGGCTGCGGTCTATATCGTCTTTCAAGCGGTCATAGAGATCTTTATGATTTCGGCCCTCGGAAACTTTTTGCTCGTTATAGAGTTTGATTTCGCTGACCAGCAGGCGCGCAAAACGGCGCGCATCATTATGCATCTTCTCTTCTTCTTCACTGGGCGCAACGGCCGCCGGTGGCGGCGGCGCTGGCGTAAACACCGGTGCCGGTGGCGGCTCTTGCACAACTACGGCTTCTTGCATCGGTGGAGTCGTGACAAATTCAAACCCTTGCGATTGTACGCCGGCGGTCTCGACACTGGCTGATTCTTCAAACCTTGCAGGCGGTGGCGGCGCGACCGGCTCAGAAGGAATAAAGAAAGCCTGGTCAGCGCTTTGTTCATAATTCTGTGGTGGCTCTTCGGGTTGATGGGCAACCACTGATTCAAATGAAGTGACCGGTTGCGGTTCAGGTTCGCTCGGCGTGCGCCAAGCGGTTTCCGGTTGTGCAGGTTGAACCTCAACCTGGGCTTCCGGTTGTCCCGTTGGTGCGACTTCGGGTTGCGACTCGACGGGTAACGCGACTTCAGGTTTCGTGTCGTAGCTCGCCGCTGGCGCAGGGGTCATCGCTGGCTCAGGTGTAGCGGCGGACTCCGGCGCCACCAGAGGCGCAGACGGCGCCACCGGCACCGGTTCAGGTTTAAGTTCGGCGGTGGATACTTTGGCTGCCGGTTGAGTTTCGACGTGTGGTCTGGCAACCGGTTGAGCAACTTCGCCCAGGCGAGAACGCAGCGACACCAGTTCAACGACCAGTCCGGCGGTGCTGACCAACAGTTCAATGGCTTCGACATTGACCGCTGATTCGCCGCGATCACCGGAATCGGCATAAAAGATTGCCGCAGACTTGCCGCGCACCTTCAAGGGCACGACCAGAACGCGCTGCGGTTGGAGGTTTCCAAGTCGGTTGAAGATTAAATGATTTTCCGCCTGTTGATCGGGCGCGCCATAACAGGTTTGTGAAGCAGCAACCGCAGAACGCAAAGCCGTATCCGATTGCAGCGCAACCGATAACCCTCTGATTGAGCTATTGCCAACCGAATCGTCGAAGCCTCTGGCGGCCCACGCCAACGCATTACCGCCTTTGACCACAAACAGCACCACGCGCGGCGCAAAGTTTGCGGCCCGCGCAATTAAGGTGTTGAGCACCTCGGCTTGATTGCGTTGCTGGTCAAGCTCGACCACAGAATCCCGCAATAAAGCAAGGTCAGCCCCCAATTTGACGCTCGAGGTACTTGCCTCATCAACCTGCGCAGTTATTTCTGCGGCGATTTGCCCGACGATAGGGTCGCTCTCCGAAAGGTTAGCCGCTGCGTCCGTGCGCTCCAATAATCTCGTGAATGCCTCGTTGAACTCTCTCTGTAGACTGCTGACGTCTTGTTCTAAAACAGTGACGCGAGAGCGCACCAGCTCTTCGATTTGTTGACGCAGTCTGTTCTCACGGT
>JBIOWC010000796.1:0-2134 GCA_044868105.1 Blastocatellia bacterium | reverse complement strand
AAAAGTAAAAAACCGACTGTGTGATGTCACACAGTCGGTTAAAAAGGAGAGAAAATGAAAAGAATTTATGGATTCGCTGGTGGCTTTGTGCCATCGCTATCTCGGCGTTTAAGCGTCGGTCTCTCTTTTGGAGTCTCTTCTTCAGGTTTCGTTTGATTGGGATCTTCACCTTCTTTGCGGCGTTTGAGCGTCGGACGTTTCTGTCCATCGCCCGGCCGGCCTGTCCCGTCAACAGCGCGCGCATTGGTGAGCTGAAGCAAACGATTTTTCACCTTCGAAAAATCCGAAGTATTAATAACGTATTCATCTCTATCAGGAAATCGTGTGACCAGACCTTTCACATTGTCTATGCGGTCAGGGGTTGGCGGATGAGTGCGGAAAAGTTTAGACAGGGTGCCGGGTTTGTCTTTCTCTTTCTTTTCCAATTTCTCAAAGAAATGGACGAAGCTATTGGGGTCATACCCGGCAGCCCAGGCATATTGCGAACCCAGCATGTCGGCTTCGTTTTCGGCGCCGCGAGTAAATCTGAGGAAGGCCAGCGGCACCCCAATCTGCGCGGCGTTATAAGCAATTGCCGCAAGACCGCCGGACATGAAAATCAAGGGAATCATCGCGTAATTGGCAAGCGTCGCTTTTGAATCCTGTTCGGTGCCGTGACGCGCCGCAACGTGAGCGATTTCGTGCGCCATCACGCCGGCGATTTCGGCTTCATTGTCAGCAGCCAGAATCAAACCTTTGTTGACGTAGAAAAATCCGCCCGGCAGAGCAAAGGCATTAACATCATCCGAATCGAGCACTTTGATGGTGAACGGAACCTTAGCATCCGAATGCAAGACCAGATTCTGACCGACCCGGTTGATATATTCGGTAATCATTGGGTCGTCAATGAATTTGGCTTGACGGTCAACCTGAGCAGCCAACTGACGACCAAGCGCGACCTCTTTCTCAAGCGAATAGAAATTCGGCAACACGCCTTTATTAATATTGCGTTTGCCAATCAATTCGGGATTTTCTTTATCGTCAAGTTTGCTCTTGGTCGTTTGGGTTGCTGATTTATTGGCGTCCTTGGAATCTTTAGCGTCTTTTTTGTCTTCAGCAAACAACGTGGCGGGAGAGCCGATAAATGTTGCCAACAGCAAAACAGCAACACGCTTTAGAAGGCTTCTTTTCATGATTAATACTCCTTAGGATTGAGAACTACTTCGAGCCAGCACGGGCTAGTCCGCTCACACAAATAAAGTCTACCATAGCCAGCTTTTCAGTCAAAAGCTCTTTACAGATATAGAGAAAAAATTAACTCGCCGCTTTTATCCTTAATCCACAGGGCTTGCCAGCCACGGAAAAAGCGTCACTCCTTATTCGGATTGCGGCGAGGCGTCGTTTTCAACAGCAACTTTGACGCAGTTGTTCTCAACGCAGAGAGACACTTCAACTCGCGTTTTGCCTTGGTGTTTGTTGGCGTGAAGGTTCGTAAAAGGAATTAAAATCGTCTCCTGCCAGATGCGTTCCAGTTGCGCGAGACTCTTGCGTTCTTTGGTGAGCTTATCGGCAAAGAATGTCACCAGCGCCGAATCTATTTGCACGTGGACGGGTTGCGCGGCTTCAAGCCTGACTTTTAGCGATTCAAATCTTTCGCTAATTATCTTTTCTATGGCCGCGCGGTCGAGGATTTGAAACTCAATGACTTCATCAATGGCGGCCGCTAAAGGTTCAATAATATTGTAACCGGAGCCTCGCTCACGCAATCGCAAACTGCCGCTCAGTTTTAAATTTCCCGTCATCGGTCGCGCCTCGCTGTCATCGCTGTGCGGATGAAAACCAACTGTCGCGTGCTTACTGTTTTCACCAATCTGCGAAAGCGAGATGATGACCGTGGTATTTGACAGTGAAATGCGCGCGCCGGCCGCATCCGTGAAACTTCCTTGCTCAAAAGCTTCCCCCAAAAATTGTTGAACCACGGGATGCGCCAAATCCACATTGCGAAAATAGAGAACCGAATGCGGATTATCTTCTGCAGCTTTCGATAAAAGCCCGCTCCGTTCACCGTAACCGACATAGCCCGGTTCTGCGCCGATGAGTCTCGATAGCGACCAGTTTTCCGTAAATTGACTCATATCAAAATCAATCATCTTTT
>JBIOWC010000795.1:0-3435 GCA_044868105.1 Blastocatellia bacterium | reverse complement strand
AGCAACGGGCGCAGGAAATGAAGCAGCCAGCTCGTGTTGTACGCCGATTGCACCAGTAACGCTTTCCAGATAAGTGAAAGGATGAACCAGTCCACAATAAGAATTAGCAAAGCAGAGGGAACAGATTTAGCGGATTTGCTCTCTCTGCTTACGCTTGTTGAGTTACCACACGAAGGAGTAGCAGAGCACTTGAGTAACTTCTTCGTGGCGCGAAATGGCGAGCAACAGCTTATCGCTTGTGCAGGCTTAGAACGCTATGGAAACCTTGCGCTATTGCGCTCCGTCGCGGTCTCACCTGAGCATCAGCACACCGGCATTGGTTCAAGCCTTTCAATCGCGCTACTGGAAGATGCCGCTCAGTCGGGGATTAACGAAGTCGTGTTACTCACCACGACAGCACGGGATTTCTTCGCTCGTCGTTTTGGCTTCGCCGAAGCCAATCGAGCCGAATTTGAAGCGCCTTTAGCCTCATCACCGGAATGGTTATTGCCTCGATGTTCATCAGCGGTTTTTATGCGGTTGCGGCTCAAGTAATAGGCCTATTTTGGCGACTAACCAGCCAAATGAAAAAGTCCACATCCGATTAAATCGGCGCCTCGTATCCGAAACTAACAGAAATCATCGAGTATCAAAAAGTAGAGGAAGAGAGAATGTATGACTAAACGAGTTCTGATTCTATGCACCGGAAATTCTGCCCGTAGTCAGATGGCGGAAGGCTTACTGCGCCACAATGGCGGGGCTGAATATGAAGTCTATAGCGCAGGCGTTGCGCCGAGTTTAGTGAGACCAGAAGCGCTTGCAGCAATGAAAGCAATCGGCATTGACATCTCGAATCACCGCTCCAAATCAGTTGATGAATTTTTAGGGCAGGAGTTCGATTATGTAATTACCGTCTGTGATAACGCCAAAGAGCAATGTCCAATCTTTCCTGGAAAGACCAGGCGAATCCACTGGAGTTTTGACGACCCGGCCGCAGCACCAGGGGATGAAGCAACAAGGCTGTCGGTCTTTGCCCGTGTCCGCGATGAAATACGCGAGAAACTAAATGCATTCATCGCAAGCCAGAATGAAGCGTAACGGCTATCGGTGAATTCCTAAAAAATACAATGTCCACATCAACCGATAGAGGGCAAAAAGAAGGGGTTTCAAGCGGAACCAATTAGGCTCTGACTTATCAAATTTATCGAACCACGCCTTGCATAGCTCAATAATTCTTTTGGCGAACATCGCTAAGGGTTGGGAAGAGGAAAATCGCTATGGCTTCCGGCATCGCACTTATAAATGACATAAGCCGCTTTGGCATCCATTATATATCTTCGAGGTTCGCGCCTCGGCGCTCCGGGGTAAACGAAAAAGAACCGATATCAAAAAGCAAAAGTGTAGTGCTGAAAAGAACTCGCTTCATGAAAAAATTCTCCTTGCGATTTGATTTCATAATCTGCAAGGCGGAGATGTTTTTGAGGAGAAAATTCTTATGCTAGAATACGGCGCTATGGGAAGAGCTTCAAACGCCGTAAGTATTGAGCAATTATTCCGCGTCTTTGCCGACCGAACGCGACTGCGGCTTATTAATTTATTAGGGGATGAAGAGGTCTGCGTTTGTTTCCTGACGGAGATTCTGAAATCACCGCAACCGACGATTTCCCGTCACCTAAGCTACCTGAAAAGAGCGGGGCTGGTGGCCTCCAGGCGAGACGGGAAATGGATGCATTACCGGCTCATTCCCCCGACAGATGCTCATGCTGCAACTGTTTTTCAGCAGGTGAAAAACTGGCTATTCAATGATAAAGGGATGCAAGAAGACCGCCAGCGGTTGATGAAATTCTGCTGTGCAACAGAATTGCCAACGCAGCTACAGGGTGCGCCAAAGCCAAATGCGATTGGTAAAAGATCTTCTGCTTAATGCCGTCGTCTCACGTTGCTGTGCCCTTATCGCTGCTGCAAAATCTCCAAAGTCTTGCGCTCTTCTTAAAACCTTTGCTACTATCCTGGTTCGTGTTTGTAACCCGGTAGGAATCAGCGGGCTGTATCCGTTCGAGCCTATCATTAATTTTACGTCAGCCCCCTAAGTCCGGCGGCGATTTTTATTCAACTGTCTAGCCCCAAAGCGAGCGGTGAGAATAAGCCAACGGCGCTGACGTGGAATCTGACCGTATGAATTTTGGCGCACAGCCGTTTATAAAACTAAGTCATACTCTTCGTGGGATTTCCATTCTGCGTCGTAATTTGGTTGTGGTGTCGCACTGATAAATTTGTTTTCAGGTCAAGGTGTTGGTTGTTGGGGACAGCCAACGCACCGATAGTTTGATTTTTAGAGAACCGTATACAGGTTCGGGAGGATAAGTTATTAGCAGCTTTCAACGAAGAGGCTTTCGAGATCGACGACCTGAGCCATCAGTTCGCGTCAACGAGCGCATCCGCGTGCGTGAGATTCGCGTGATTGATGACGATGGCAATCAATTGGGAATTATGAGTCCGCAAGAGGCTCTGCGTATTGCTCAAGAAAAGGGACTGGATTTAGTTGAGATTGCTCCGCAAGCTCAACCGCCGGTTTGCAAAATTATCAACTTTGGCAAATGGCAATACGAACAAAAAAAGAAGCAGAAAGAGGCGAAAGCCAAACAGACTTATATTGTGGTAAAAGAGGTGAAGTTCCGCCCCGGCACGGATGAGCATGACTACCAGTTCAAAAAGAATAACGCCATCAAGATGCTGCAAGAGGGCGACAAGGTCAAAGCCACGGTGCATTTTCGCGGTCGCGAAATCACCCACAAAAATTTAGGTAACGCTTTACTTGAGCGGTTGGAACAAGACCTGGCGCCTTACGGAATACCGGAAGTTAGACCGAAATTGGAAGGGATGAATATGTTTATCATGTTCGCCCCGAAGAAAAAGTAATTATTCAGAATTCAGAATTCAGAGACTCGAGTCCTTCTGGCTTCTGACTTCGTCTTTATTTTAAGGAGGAATTGAATGCCGAAATTGAAGACCCATAAAGGAGCGGCAAAGCGCTTTCGCTTAACCGCCTCCGGGAAAGTAAAACGTGGACATTCGCATGCCCGTCACATCCTGACCAAAAAGACTGCGAAACGCAAACGCGCTTTGGATATTGATGTCATGGTAGCGGAGGCCGATGAAAAGCCAGTAAAGAGAATGCTTCCTTACGGGCGTGGTTAATGGTTATGTGCAATTATATTTTTTAAGATGTCAGATGCCGATTGTTAGCGGTTAGTAAAAACGTGAATACAACTCTGAGAGCCTGTTTCAGAGTTTGACTAACCCCTGACATCGAAGCTCTATCATCTGAATTAAGGAGGGAATTATGCCTCGCGCAAAACGTGGTAATAAGAGATTACATAAAAGAAAAGGGATTTTAGAATTAGCTCGCGGCTATCGCGGCACCAAAAGCAAGCTCTATAGACATGCGAAAGAACA
>JBIOWC010000794.1:0-3029 GCA_044868105.1 Blastocatellia bacterium | reverse complement strand
CGTTGAAATCGTCGGCGAGGTAAATTTTTCGGATAAGCTACAGGTAGATGGAACGATCAAGGGCAAGCTCTATTCTGAAAAAGGTACGCTCATCATTGGCGAGACCGGACAGATCGAAGCCGAAATTGATGTCGGCACCTGCATCGTTCACGGCACGGTCAACGGCAACATTAACGCCAGAGTCAAAATCGAGGTTCATAAATCCAGCAAGCTGGTCGGTGATTTAACCACCCCGGCGCTGGCCATCGAAGAAGGCTCCGTCTTCAACGGTTCGATAACCATGAATAAAGATGCCGGCAAAGTGCTGCAGCATTCGACTGAAAATGCGGCTTCCATCACCAGCATCTCCGAAGCCGATAAACGTAAAACCAAAGGCGCTTAATCGCTCGTTCATCCGATTGCTTTATCGCTTTTCAAACATTTCAAAAGCCACGCCGTCTTTCGCAGACCTTAGCGTGGCTTTTCGCTTAGCCGGCAAAGCCTGGCTCGTTATGCGCCAACCTTGAATCGGCTCCTTACGCCCGATATAGTCAAATTCTATGAATACAGCTTCGAGTGTTTCACCAACCACCAGCAAAGATAAAATTGTTGTCGCCCTGGATGTGCCAAACCGCGACGCCGCCCTGGCGCTGGTCGAACAATTGACCGGCCTGGTCGGGATGTTCAAAATCGGCAAACAACTTTTCACCGCCGAAGGCCCTCAGCTTGTGCGCGAAATTGTTGCCGCCGGTGAACGGGTTTTTCTTGATTTGAAATTCCACGACATCCCGAACACGGTCGCCGGCGCGGCCCAATCGGCAAACCAACTGGGCGTTTCGCTCTTTAACATCCACGCGCTGGGCGGCTCGGAAATGATGCGTGCTGCGATTCAAGCCGTACAGCATCAACCGTCCCCGCAAGCCGGTCGCGCAAAAATTTTAGGGGTCACGGTGCTCACCAGTATGAATGATGCCAGCCTCGCCGAATTGGGTATTCCGCATAAAACCGATGAAATGGTCGTGCGACTTGCAGCCCTGTCGCGCCTTGCGGGGCTTGATGGAGTGGTCGCTTCGCCGCGCGAAATTCGCTTAATTCGCGAACAGGTTGCCAGTCGCGACTTCATCGTTCTGACTCCGGGCATTCGCCCCGCCTGGTCTGCAAGCGGCGACCAAAAACGCATCGCGACGCCGGCCGAAGCCCTACGCGATGGCGCAGACTATCTGGTGATTGGACGCGCCATCACGGATGCGAAAGAGCCGCGCGCCGCTGCCGAACGTATACTTGAAGAGGTCAGCGCGCTCTAGCAAATCTGGCAAGGCCAGAATGGCGCATACTCTTTCACGAACAGGCAGTCAATGAGTGAATCGGGTTTCTCAAACTATGTGCCGGCATTTACGCTGCATCAGACGCAACCCGATTTGCCGTTACTGATTTACGTCACAGGCTTAGACGGAACCGGCGAACTTTTCTATAAACAGCTTCCCTCTCTGACGGAAAATTATCGCGTCGTCACCTTTCGCTTGCGCAACGACCGGCGCGCCACTTACCAAGACCTGGCTGATGATATAGCCGCAATCCTCGAAGACCTCGGAGAACCTCAAGCCACCCTCATCGGCGAATCCTTTGGCGGGAGCATCGTTTTGCACTTTGCCTTGCGTTATCCGTTGAGGGTTGAACGGTTGGTTATCGTCAATTCCTTTCCCCGTTACCGGCGGCGCATTCGCATTCACCTTGCGGCCTTCCTCTCATCAATCTTACCGGCTCATTTCGTGGTTCCCTTTCGACTGGCTTCGGCAACCCTCGGTTTACTGGTTGAGGGCGTGAGCCGCGAAGACCGAAAGAATATTTTGCGGGTCTTGCGCACGGTTGAAATGGAAAGTTTTGCGCGGCGTTTGCAACTGATTGCCGAGATGAATGTCGAAGACCGACTTGCAGAGATTCACGCGCCGACCTTGCTCATTGCGACCGCCAGAGATTTGCTGGTGCCCTCGGTGCGCGAAGCCCGCAAGATGCAACAGCGAATGCCGAACGCGACCGTCAAAATTCTCAAACGCAAAGGGCACGCCTGTCTGTTAAGAGATGATGTCCGGTTAAGCGATTTTCTCAAGGAATGGCTGAGCGTCTGAAGGCGGCGTTGAAAGATTAATTACTGGCGAGCGGTTTGTTCTTCTCTTTTGGATTGCGCAAACGATAGATGAAAACTTTCACATCGGTCTCCATCAATTTGTAGTCGGACAAAAAATCTCGCAGTTCAGAGTAACTATCCATGGCCAGCGCCGAGTTATAGGCCGCCAGTTCATCAATGATAAATTTCGGGCGCTTTTCCTGTAAGTCTTTCAGGAGTTGCAGGCGATGCGCCGCCGTCATTTTTTCATCGAGAACGGCGGTAAAATCATCTCCGAAATAATTCACATCCGCAGGCACGCCGGTTAAGAGTTGTGTGCTTAAATAACGCGAAGCCGGCTGCAGCCCCGACCAATAATAAAGTTCCGGTCTATAGCCCCAGACAAACAGGTAATCTACACCTTCCGGGTTTTGCTGGTTGCCTGATTCCCCGTGGCGCGCCGCTTCCGCCCCTCCCCGCTCAGTCGCTTCCAGGCTGTCCACTCCCTCTTTAACCACCGCCGCGGCTCTTTGGTCTTCGTGCTGCACGCGCTCGTAAAACCAGTTTCTTGTCATCTCACTCTTTGCGCCGCTTAACCAATCGGCAGCCAGAACGGCGGTGCGCGTGTGATAGCGCACCGCCGTAAAAAATACTGCCATCGCTAAAACCGCGTAGATGAGCTTTCGTCGCGCCCGGCTTGCTTTGCTCTCAGCAAGCAGGCGGGTAATCGCGCGCGCCGCAAGCAGACACAGGGCCGGTAAAATCTGGAAGAAGTAGTGACCGAAAAATCTGCCGCCAACCGACATTCCCGCATAAGAAACCGCAAACCACAATAATAAGACAAGGTCCGAATAAAAACACCGACGCGACTCAGAATCGGCTACCAGAGCCGTTTGTGCGCCCTTGTACATTTTTTGCCAGATACTTCTTGCAGTCGTTATGATGA
>JBIOWC010000793.1:0-12017 GCA_044868105.1 Blastocatellia bacterium | reverse complement strand
GGCATCTTTAAATGATTGCTCAGTCGGCAGCACGCTTACAGATAAAGGCTGAAGCTTATGAGTTAGATATAAAGGGGGCGCCGATGAGGCAGGCAACCTCTCGATGCGTTACCTGAGAGTCCGGCTTTTGAACCGTTGAGCCGCGAGGCGCGGCTTCGGGAATTGCTCCGACCGATGCACCTCTTGTCACTTCGCAGTTACTGCCGTTCTCCTTATTTAGAAAACTGGTTATCGCCTCTTTAGCGGCAATAACCAATTTGAAACGCCCTCTCAAAAAACCACCTTCGTTGACAAGCGCTTTTTCGCTTCGCTACCATCTTCTCTTTAATTTCAACTCACGAAAGTGAACAAAGGATAGAAACCATTTATGTTAAGACTCCGCAACACGCTGACACGCACGAAAGAAGAATTCACGCCTCTCGAAAATAATTCGGTGCGGATGTATGCGTGTGGTCCGACGGTTTATGATTACGGTCACATCGGGAATTTCCGAACCTTCGTTTCCGTAGATATTCTCCGTCGTTATTTAAAATATCTGGATTATAGCCTGATGCACGTGATGAACATCACGGATATTGAAGACAAAATCATTCGCGATATGCAAAAAGCCGGAAAGTCGCTCGCCGACTTTACCAACTTTTACATCGAAGAATTTTTCCGCGATGTGGATCAGCTAAATATCGAGCGGCCGGAAATGATTCCACGCGCCACCGACCATATTCCTGAAATGGTCGACATCATGAACGCCTTGAAAGCCCATGGGCACACTTATGAAAGCGACGGCTCGCTCTATTTCAGCATCGCGACGCTTCCCGGTTATGGCAAACTTTCGGGTTTGAAGTTGGAAGGCAACCAATCAGGAGCGCGCGTTGACGTTGATGAATATGAAAAAGATGACGCGCGTGATTTCGTGTTATGGAAAGCGCCAAAAGAAGAGGACGAACCGCGTTGGGAAACGCCTTTCGGCGTGGGGCGCCCGGGCTGGCATCTGGAATGCTCGGCGATGTCTATGAAGTACCTCGGCGAGTCGTTCGACATTCATTGCGGCGGCGTGGATTTAATCTTCCCGCATCACGAAAACGAAATTGCCCAATCGGAAGGCGCAACCGGAAAACCTTTCGTCAAATACTGGTTTCACGTTGAGTTTTTGCTTGTCGAAGGCGAGAAGATGTCGAAATCGAAAGGCAATTATTACACGGTGCGCGACCTCATTGAAAAAGGCTATTCGCCGGCGGCCATTCGTTATTTGCTGGTCTCTGTGCCTTACAGCACGCAACTGAATTTTACCCTGGATGGACTGCGCGGCGCAGAAACGGCTATTGAAAAGCTGAGAAATTTCCGGCGCCGCGTCAAAGAGTTCGCCGGCCAAGCGGGCAATGAAGCGGTGCAGGCGATCATTGACCGCACGCAGAAAGATTTTGAAGCGGCAATGAATGATGATTTGAATACGGCCAGCGCGCTGGCCGCGCTCTTTGATTTTCGTCGTGACATCAACACCGCAATTGATGACGGCAAGTTCGGTGAGGCCGACAAAACCGCAACCCTTGCGCTTCTGGAAAAACTCGATTCGGTCTTCGGCATTTTAGGCGAAGACCAGGAAGAAACCCTGGACGCAGAAATCGAAGGCTTAATTCAAGCCCGCAACGAGGCCCGCAAGAATCGCGATTTTGCCCGAGCCGATGAAATCAGAAATGACCTTGCCGCGCGCGGCATCATCCTTGAAGACACGCCGCAAGGCACAAAATGGAAACGAAAGTAGAAACAGAAAAATGATATTGAGAAAAAATTGTGCTTTGCTGCTGGTCTTCATCGTCTTGACCGTTTGTAGCGCGGCTCGCGCGCAAATTTATACGCCCAAGCAAGGCACGGCTGAGCGCAAAGCGTTGATGGATGCGTTGCGCGTGCCTGTGGAAAAAGAGTTGAATAAAAAAGTGGTCTTCAAGGTTGACCATTTAAAAGTTCAAGGCGATTGGGCTTTTATGCGCGGCGTGCCGCAGCAACCCAACGGCGCGCGTATGGATTATCGCGGCACCGCTTATCAACAAGCCATTAAAGCCGGTTTCTTCGATGACTGGATTTGCGCATTGTGGAGAAACCGAAACGGCAAGTGGCAAGTCGTCCGTTACGTCATCGGCGCAACCGACGTGGTCTATGACGGCTGGGATAAAGAATACGGCGCCCCTGCGGCAATCTTTCGATAAGCTTGAAGCTTCCAAAAACCCCGCAAAAATTTCAGCCCCGCAGGGGCGCTGGTTCAATAGCCCAGCCCGACGGGCTGGGCCCTAAAGGACGCAAAACAATGAAGCCCTGAAAGGGCGAAATAATCCGTGTCTATTGACGATTATTTCGCCCTTTCAGGGCTTACTTCCAACTGCCGCTTTATACCCGGCGCGCTGCCCCGGGCTATTGAGCCAGCGCCCCTGCGGGGCCCAGCAAAGAACCTACGCTTAACTCGAGGGTTGTTTGCTTTGTGAAGCAACTTTGGAATTTTCAACGAAACTGAGCCATCCATAATCATCTTCGCCGTCTTCGATAATCGAGAAGAATTTATTTTGAATCATCTCGGTAATCGGTCCGCGACGGCCGACCCCGACCTGCACTTTATCAACCGAACGAATCGGCGTGATTTCTGCCGCGGTGCCGGTGAAGAAGGCTTCATCGGCAAGGTAAAGCATTTCGCGTGGAATGGCGCGTTCAACGACTTCTAAGCCAAGCCCTTTGCAAATCTTGAGAATTGAATCGCGCGTGATGCCGGGTAAAATCGTTGAATAGAGCGGCGGGGTCATCAGCACCCCATTCTTGATTAAGAAAATATTTTCCCCAGACCCTTCGCTGATATACCCTTGCGGGTCAAGCGCGATACCTTCGACATAGCCGTTGATTTTCGCTTCCATCTTGATGAGTTGCGAGTTCATATAATTGGCGCCGGCTTTCGCCATCGAAGGCAAGGTGTTCGGCGCAATGCGCGTCCAACTCGACACGCACACATCAACCCCTTGTTCGAGAGCTTCCTGTCCCAAATATTTCCCCCAAATCCAGGCGCAAACATAGCTTTCAATCGGCGCGGGAAACGGGTCAACGCCGAATGGTCCAAAGCCGCGAAAGATGAGCGGACGCAGGTAACAGTGTTTAAATTCGTTGGCCAGCACCATCTGATGACAAGCGGCCATAATCTCTTCTTTGCTATGCGGAAGATTCATGCGATAGATGTGCGCGGAATTTACTAAACGGTCTATATGTTCCGGGAGTCTGAAAATTGCTGAACCACGTTTGGTTTCATAACAACGGATGCCTTCAAATACGGATGAACCGTAATTAACAACATGAGACATGACGTGAATGGTTGCTTCTTCCCAGGGAAGGACGTTGCCATTATACCAAACGAATTTACCTGCTTCTTGACTTACCATTTATTCTCTCCTGCTTTGTGGAATGGGTTAATGACATGCGAGGGGCCGCTGTCTTGAAAGTGCGCCGAGTTTTTTGATGTGTGAAGAACAAGCGATATGATAGAGATGCTTCATAAACTGGTCAAGCAGAAGTCCGTCCTGCAGGCGGCATTAACCCACCCTTTCACCACTCTTCGGCCGGGACAATAAGCACCGGTTTATGGGTTTCTGCCAGCGCCTGTCGGGTCACGTTATTCATGCCGAAAAAGGGTCGGGCGCGCGCCCCGGAACTGCCCATCACCACCAGGTCATACTCGCCCGCCTGCGCTTCTTCGATGATGCCTTCCGCGGCTTTTGCGGCCTGACGGTAACGCACACGGCTTTCAACATCGAAGGTGCGCAGCGTTGCCGCCGCGCGTTCCAAATGACTGCGCACCTGTGCATTGGGCTCGGCGGCGTCTCTGGTCACATAAAACAGGGTCACCGCTGCGCCCAGTCGCCGCGCCAGCCGTCCGCCGACACGCACATCGCTTTTCCCGGGCTCGCCAGCCGCCGTACAAATCAATAAATGTTTAATTGCCGAAAGCTCTTCTTTGACAACTAGAATCGGCAAATCGGCGCGACTGAGTTCATTCATCAACGTTTCACTGAGTTGTTTGCTGGCCGTGTCACGTCCGGACAGTTTGGCGCTCCTGGCGTGAGATTTTGCCGACACAATCAGCATTTCATAAAGCGATTCGGCTTGTTCAATGGCAATCTGTTCCAGTGGGTCGCCTTGACGGACGCGCACTTCTGCCCGAGGCAAGCTGTGACGCTCGATGAGTTCCATAATTGCGCTACGCCGACGTTCGCCCTTTTCAGGTTTATCGGTAATCGCCAATACAGTAATAAAGGCGCGCATTTGCTCGGCCAAAATTTTAGTCGCCGATAGTGAAGCGCTCAGCCCATCGCCAAAATCGCAAACCAGCAAACGCGGCGCCGAGGGTTTGAGAATCGTCCAATCGCGTAAACTCACCCATAACTCTTTGTTCTGAAAATTGGTTTCCGAAGGCACAACCGCGTCTATTAATAATTCCTCTTCTCCGAAAGGCACAACGGGTGAGAGTTGTCGCGTCCCGCTAAGGCGCGGCAACCGGAGACGCAAACGACGCAAAGCGCCGGTGAAATTCTCCTCAACGATGGTCCCTTTGCCGATCACCGGCGAATCGCTGGTCGGTTCCTGGGCGCTTAACTGAACCTGTTCCGGGCGAAAGAGCACCTGCACGCGGGCGCCTTCTTCGTGCGCGACTTCAGCGGTAAGCGGCAGTGAAAGCGCGCCGAAGCGTGCCGCGCCCTGCACGGCCCGGCCAACCAAAACGGTTCCCGCGCCCAGAAAGGTCGCCGCAAACAGCGTCTTCGGTCGCCCGTATAACTTTTCGCCGGCGCCGACTTCGAGCAGTCGGCCGCGTTCAAGCACGCCAATTCTATCGCCTAACTCGAACGCCTCTTCCTGGTCATGGGTGACCAGAATCGTGGTCACGCCGAGTCGCTGTTGAATCTCTTTCAGGCTGCGGCGCAACTGTGTGCGTATCTTGACATCGAGCGCCCCGAAAGGCTCATCCAGCAGTAAGACGTTCGGTTCATAGGCGAGCGCTCGCGCCAGCGCCACACGTTGTTGTTGTCCCCCTGAAAGCTGATGCGCAAAACGCGCGCCGAGTCCGGCAAGCCCAACCAGATCGAGCAACTGGTCGCATTTTTTGACGCGCTCATCGCGCGGCGTTTTTCTAATCCTTAAACCGAATTCAATGTTGTCGCTGACACTCATGTGGCGAAAGATTGAATAATTTTGAAAGACAAAACCGGTGCCGCGCTCTTGTGGCGGAAGATGCGTGACCTCTCGCCCATGCAACAGGATGCGCCCATCGGTGGGGTCTGCAAGACCGGCAATCATTCTCAGAATGGTGCTTTTGCCGCTGCCGCTTGAACCCAGCAGAACAAATAATTCGCCGTCGGTAATTTCAAGCGAAACATTATCCACGACAAATTGATTGCCGTATCGTTTGGTGAGCTTTTCAAGAACGATGGACATAAGGGGTTACCGTTAGAAGGCAAATTGAAAACGACTCATCGTAACAAAGTAATTTTTATCGCCCGGTTTTGGTGAACGCAGCGGGTCCTGATAACGTTCATAACCCAAATCCAATAAGTAGCGAATGAAGCGATTCAAATACCAGTTGACGCCAAAGTAAATGGTATTAGCGCGATTTGACCGCGCTGTGCCGTCAGAGATTTGCAAATTGGCATAACGAAATTTCAATTCCCAGGCGCCAAATCCCCGATGCCCGTTTTCCTCGGAGAATAATTCATGCCGGGGCGCCACCGTAGCCGCTTCGAGCTTCTCTTCGCGGGTTAACAGATAAGTTGCTTGCGCCATATAACCTTTGGCCACGACCCCTGGAAGATTAATGCCGCCGGGGCCCAGCGTCTCGCGCTCCTGGTTGGTCTGCACATATTCTGCGCGAATTGCCGCCGGACCCAGCAGCCAGGTCAATTCGCCGTTGGCGCGAATATATTTGCCGCTTACGATTACCGGCGCGTAGAAAGTCGCGCTGCGGCTTTCGGTTTGTCCGCGCACGCTTTGTCCGTTCAGATTTCGCCCCTGAGTGAAAGCGCCGCCAAAGAGAAATCCTTTGCCCCAAAATAAGTGACTGTTTTTCAAGGGGTTGAAACGCAAGCGCAGGGCGATTTCCGGGGTGCCGTTGTTATTGGCCGCCAGCAACCCTTTGCCGTTGAAGGCGCCGGCTTGATATTCAAACACGCCTTTGCGAAATACCCCTGAAACGCCGAGACCCGGACTGCGGCTGGGGACCAGATTGTTGACCAACGAACGCTCAATAAAATCTTGCGTATTATCGGGGCGAATCTCTTCCTGGCTGATGGGCACACGAAATTGTCCGAAGGTAAATTGCAATTCATCCAGGCGATGAACTCGGACAAAGGCATCGCGCAAAAGGGTGTTACTGGTGTCGGCAAAATCACCTTCGATTTTGAAGTCATAATAGCGTTGCAGTTTGCCTTCCAGAATCAGTCGCGCCCGACGAATGAAAAAACTGTTCGGCGGGTGAGTGCCCGATTGATAGCCGCGATAATCGAGTTGCGCATAACCGGAAAAATCGGTTTCAAATGCGCCGTCGGCACTCCGTATGAGCGCATGATTTTTATCCCAGCCGGCAAGCATGGGAGTCTTCTCTTGAGCTTTGTTATTCGATTGCGGGGTTGCCGTAACCTCCTGGCTCTTTGCCTCAGGGGTCTGCCGGGTCGGATGATTGGTAAGGCCGGAGCTGGCGGTTACCCCGGCATCCGTTGTTGCGACCTGTGGCGCACTCACCGGAGGCGCGTTCACCGGAAGCGTGCTCGCTGGAGGCGTACTCGTCGCCGTGGCGCGCGCATTAACTTCCAGACTTTCGAGTCGCTTCTGCAATTCAATCAAGGCTTGCTTTTGCAATTCAACAACCGATTGCAATTTTTCCATCTCCGATTTCAATCGTTCAACCTCTGCGGACGAGACCGCTTCGGATTTCGGTTTATCATTTTTACGGGTGGACTCGTCCATAGCCTGCGCGCCAGCCAAGGTAAAAAAGAGCAAAATAAAAATTGCGCTATAACCTAGAAGACGAATTTTGAAGTTCATACACTCTCCTTTATTGTAAGTCGTACGAGGGGTTTTGTTTTCTTTATTTGGATGGCTCGGCAAAAATCTCCTGCAATAAAGAACCCAGTTAAACGGCCGAGCATCAAGTTGATTTCCCCCTGATTACCGATGGATTATACTGCTTTAATGATTTTCCTCCGTGCGTTTTTTGAAAAATTCGATAAGCATCAGGATGATAAATGAAATCGTCGCCAACACGACCGACATGGCATAAGCGCCTACGTAATTACGGTCATCGAGCGAACGAAAGATAAAGAGGGTCGCGGTCTCCGTCAAATTACTCACGCCGCCACTGACAACCAAAACCGCACCGATTTCACCGACAGCCCGCGCAAACGTAAGCGACACGCCATAGAGCAAACCCCAACGAATCGCCGGCAGCGTCACGCGCCAAAAAGTCTGCAAGCGACTTGCGCCCATCGTGTAAGCGGCTTGCTCCTGGTCTATATTCACCTGTTTGAGAACCGGCACCACTTCGCGAATGACAAAGGGCAGCGAAATGAATATCGTCGCAATTAACATTCCGGGCACGGCAAAAACAATTTTGATTCCCAGCCGCTCAATGAGCGGCGTAAACCAACCCGTCCGGCCGAAGAGCAGAATCAACATAAACCCGGCAATCACCGGCGACACGGCAAAGGGCATATCCACGAGACCGTTGAGCAGACTTTTCCCGCGAAAATTGTCACGCGCCAAAACCCACGCGATGCACATTCCGAAAACCGTGTTGATAAGGGTCGCGGCGACGGCAAGTATCAAGGTTAGCTCCAACGCAAACAAGGCTTCCGTTGACGTCATCGCCTCTACAAAGGCGCCCAGGCCTTCGCTTATCGCGCCCCACAAAATCGCAATCAGCGGACCGATAAGCAATAAGGCGGCGTAGGCCATAACCACCGCGATGATGGCGTATTCACCAAAGCGAACCCGTTTTACCGTTTTGGCGCCTGGCGCTTGGGTTATCTCAAATTTGAGATTCGATTCAGCTTGTGACATAGATTTAAGGTTTGCGGCTCTGCAACCAGTCAACCAATAAAATTAAGAGAAACGAGATGGTCAGCAGCAGAATGGACATCGAGCTGGCGCCGCGTTGATTTTGCGATTCAATCTGTCCGTATATATAGACCGGCGCGGTGAGCGTGCGGCCGGGAATGTTTCCCGCAACCACAGCAATGGAACCGAATTCGCCGAGCGCGCGTCCGAAACTGAGCAGCGCACCCGTAAGAATTGCCGGAAGCAGGGACGGCAATAGCACACGTCGAAAGGTCGTCCATTTCGATGCGCCAATGGTATAGGCGGCTTCTTCTTGCCCAAGCTCGGTTTCCATCAATACGGGCTGCACGGTGCGGATGACAAACGGATAGGTGATAACGAGAAGCGCCAGGACGATGCCAGGAGTGGCAAAGATAATTTGTAACCCTTGCGCATTCAGCCAGGCGCCCAGGGTGCGTTGCGGTCCGTAAAGCGCCACGAGCATCACGCCGGTAACCAAAGTCGGAATCGCAAACGGCATGTCAATCAGCGCATTGAATAGACTTTTGCCGGGAAATTTGTAGCGCACCAGCGCATACGCCGTCAGCGTTCCCATCACCGCATTGATGAGGGTGACCACAAGCGCCGTTACCAGCGTCAACTTGAGCGCCGCAAGCGCCGTTGGTTGCGTCAGGTCTTGATAAAAGACCCTCAGCCCGTCACGCAGACCGTCGCGAAAGATTGCCGATAGCGGCAGCACAATCATCACCAATAAATAGGTAACGGCAACCACGCGCAACCCCCACTTGCCCCAGGCAAGCGACGCTTTTGGACGAGCCCACGGTTTTGCTGATTGATCAGGATTCACAAGGGCGCTCATTTGGTTTTCTGTAACTCCTCTGTGACTTTCGTATAAACCCCTTGCGCGCCGTATATCTCTTCGGTCACGCGCTTCCAACCGCCGAGATAATCAATCTTCCAAAGGTCTTCAACCGGCGGAAATTGCGCTTTGACTTCCTGGCTTACCGTCGGGTCAACGGGTCGCAAACCGTATTCGGCATAGGCGCGTTGGGCTTCGGCAGACGCGAGAAAATTGATAAACCCCTGAGCGACTTCGCGCACGCCGTGTTTATCCACATATTTGTCAACCAGCGCCACCGGGTTTTCAATTAAAATCGTTGAGCGCGGCGTCACATAGGTATAAGTCTGTCCGGCTTTCTTACCGACCAGCACTTCATTTTCGTAAGTGATGGCCGCATCGCCAACGCCTTTTTCAAATGTCGTGATCGATTCGCGCGCCCCCTTATCCATAATCGAAACATTGTGAAAAATATTTTTCAGCAGTTCTTGGGCAGCCACCTTATCGTCTTTTGCCACACCGGCAAACCCTCTGAGCGCGGCTCCATACACGGCATTGATATTCCATTGTGCGCCGCCCGATGTTTTGGGGTCGGGAGTTAAAACATTCAACCCGGACTGCGTTAAATCGGCCCAGTCTTTGATGTTCTTCGGGTTTCCCTGGCGAACCGCAATGACGACAATCGAAGTGCTCACCATGCCGCGACCGGGTGCGGCTTTCCAATCATGCGTGATCAGTCCGGCTTCGGCGATTTTATCAATGTCGCCTTCGAGCGAAAGCGCGGCTATGTCGGCTTCAAACCCGCCAACAATAGCGCGAGATTGCGCGCCGCTGCCGAGATAGGATTCCTGAAACTTCACATCCTGTCCGGTCTTGGCTTTCCAGAATTTTTGAAACGCCGGAATTAGGGCTTTGCCATAGGCTTCACGCGGTGTGGTGTAGGCGCCGAGAATCAGCGTGACTTCATTGCCGCTTTGTTTGGCTGCGCCGCACCCCTGCAGCAAAAGAATTGCCGATAAAAACGCAACCGCCAGACCTGAGGGTAGACTTTTCCCCACAGGATTTCTTCGCATCAGATTCATCGAATAAACCTCCATCGTTGCTCACCGCTTTGCTTCGGCCAGTGAGCCGATTGTTTATATATTCAGTTGATGGTTAGGGAGTGCGCCGTCTACGGGCAGATAGAGAAAGAGCGCGGAGCAAATATTCCGAACTCGATAAAAAGCGGCGTAGCTGCCCTTCCCTTTTGCCTACGAGGTTAGCTGACGGGCTCGGACTGGAAGTATCCTACGCAAATTTGATTTGCGATGCGCCCCAGGTTCTGACGAACAGAACCGTTGGTTCCCCCGCGTTGCTCGCCGCATTAGGAAAAGCGAGCAACTTCGGCAGACAAATTATCAACGCTTGAATCCTAGCCTAAGGCTCGGCGAAATTGCAAATCACAAAAATTTATCTAGGCGCGATACTCGCCAATGACCTCGATTTCACCGATGATGTTTTGATTGAACTCGTCGAGCCCTGCGGCAGGAATCCAATATTCTTGATGATGCGATGCGCCGACCGTGTGGACTGCAAATTTCGCCAGGTAGTCGGCGTTTACCTGAAAGCGCGTCACGTAGCCGACTTTAACCCGGTTGTATTTCGCATTCCAATCGCGGGCGATTTGCGTCGCGTAGGCTTCGTTTAAGACCGGATAAAAGATGGGTTGTTCAGGAAGGCGTGGCGGAAATTTTCGGAAGCCGCTTTCACGAATCAAATCGAGTTCAGGTTGTCCGACCGGACGATAAAGAGTTGCGATTTGGCTCATTATTCTTCACCCGTGTAGCGCCGCATTAATTCATCCCATTTGTCTTGCGCGTTGAGGATGAGTTCAATGACTTCGCGCACCGCGCCGCGCCCGCCCTTTGCCTGAGTGACGTAATGCGCGTGGGCTTTTACTTCTTTGACCGCATCGGCAACCGCAATGGCCAGCCCGGCGCGACAAAGCAGCGGTATATCTACGACATCATCACCGACATAACAGATTGCCTCATCGTTTAAGCTTTCCGCTTCGAGAATCTGTCCGTACGGTTCAAGTTTCACCCAGGCCATTTCGTAAACGTGGGCGATGCCTAATTCTTTGGCGCGTCGTTGGACGACTACGGATTTACGTCCCGAAATAATCGCTGTGCGTAGGCCGGCGCGATGAAACATCACAATGCCATGCCCGTCACGCACATCGAAGGTTTTCATCTCGTCGCCTTCGCCGGTCATCAGGATGCGCCCGTCCGTGAGCACCCCATCGCAATCCATAATTAAGAGTTTGATTTTCTGAGCGCGTTCTACAATTTCATTGGTCATTAGTCACTGGTGATTGATCCGTTGGGGTTGGTCATTCGTCGCGGCCTTGTGCACCTGACCAACGACCAACCCCAACGGACTAAAAGAATTCTTCTTTTAATTTATCGAAGCGATCAATTAAGACATCGGGCGCATAAGCGCGCAATTGTTCGTAGGTGCGAAACCCGATGCTGAGGCCACAGGTGAGCATCTGCGCATTGCGCCCGGCGAGAATATCGTTTTCGCTGTCGCCAATCATTACCGCACGGTCAACCGAACCGCCGAGTTGGCGAAGCGCTTCAAAGACCGGCGCGGGGTCAGGCTTACGCGCTTGCACGGTGTCGCCGCCAATGAGGCAATCGAAATCTTCGGCAATTTGCAGATGCTCAAGCAGCGGCGCCACAAAACGCGATTCTTTGCTGGTGACGATGGCTTTACGCTTGTCTTTGAAATGCGTGAGCGTCTCTTTGACGTGCGGAAAGAGGCGCGTCCCGACCAGCATCTGCATTTCATAATGCGCCAGCATCGCTTCGATGGCGCGTTGATGCAGACTGCTATCGGGCGCTTCCCTGTTCGGGTGCGTCGCCACCAACGAACGATGGGTAAGCGTCGGCACCCCATCGCCAACAAAACTGGCAACCACCTCTTCGGCGAGCGGCGCGCGCCCTAAATCGGCAAGCATTAAATTGACCGAGCGCGCCAAATCACCGCGCGAGTCAATCAAGGTGCCATCAAGGTCGAATAACATGAATTGAACTGAAATCATTTTGATTTTTAGGATAAAGAGAAC
>JBIOWC010000792.1:0-39320 GCA_044868105.1 Blastocatellia bacterium | reverse complement strand
CGGTTACGACTGCGGTATCGCCATAAACGCGCACCTTCATATCGCTGATGGTTTCTTCAAGCATCAGGCGCTCAGGCAGCGGCGCGCCGGGCGCCGGCGCTTTGGCTTCTTCTAACTCGTCGGCTTTCGTGGTCATGATTCCGCGTCCGTCAATGCCCAGGTAATCATCTGCCAGAATCCGCGCGACGACGGCCGTATCATGCTTTAAGACCGCCGCCGACCAATCGTGTTCCATCTGCATCAACTCTTGTTCAACCCCATGCTTGCCGGAAGCTTTTTTGGCGGTCTGCGCCGCAGCGGTAAAGCCGATTGCCAGTATCAGCATTGCCGTTATAAAGATTAGTTTCATGGTTTCCTTCTTGATGGTCCTATTTCCCAAAGCTATTTCATTCTCGCCCTACATACCGAGAGTCGCCAAGCGCACTCGCCTGACGCATGCTTAAGGTTAACCTTCGGATTGCGCCGTCAATTTTCTAATGAAGGGGAGCAACAGGGCAAGCAACGCCGCGCCCGCCAGCGTAGCGAGACCGAGACTGCCAAACAATCTGAACAACGCGCCGCTGTCATCCTGGTAAAAACCTGCGGCCCAGCCCGCCAGATAATTGCCCAGCGATGTCGCCAGAAACCAGAAACCCATCATCATCCCGACCATTCGCACAGGCGAGAGCTTGGTTACGGTGCTCAGGCCAACCGGGCTTAAACAAAGCTCACCGATGGTATGAATAAAGAAAACGCCAATGAGCCACAACGGGCTGACTTTGCCGCTGGCGGTAAACAAAGCGGCGGCCGCCATGACCAACATGCCGATGCCGGTAAACAATAAGCCGACGGAAAACTTCGCCGCGCTTGAAGGTTGACGCTTGCCCCAACGAATCCAAATCCAGGAAAAGACCGGCGCCAGGGCGAGAATGAAAATGGAATTGACGGATTGAAACCAGCTTGATGGAAATTCAAAACCAAATAACGAGGTGCGCGTTTGATTTTGCCCAAAGAGCGCAAAACTCGACCCCGATTGCTCGAACGCCATCCAGAAGATGATCGAAAAAAAGTAAAGCATACAGACAATCACCAGATGTCGCTTCTCAGTAGTTGTCAGCTTCGGTTTATTCGTTTCCCGATTAACGGTTGGCTGATTGACCATCTTCGGCGGGCGTCCGCCGACGTGCGCCAGATGCTTGCGATTCGCGACATATTGCAAAATCCCTAAGCACATCCCAACCCCTGCGGTGGCAAACCCCAGGTGCCAATCAATGCGCTGCCCGATGTATCCGCAAATGAGCGGCGCAATCATGGCGCCCAGGTTGATGCCCATATAAAAGATGGAAAACCCGCTGTCGCGCCGCGGGTCGTCGGCGCTATAGAGTTTGCCGACCATCGCTGAAATATTCGGTTTGAGTAAACCCGTGCCGATGACAATAAATAAGAGTCCGCAATAAAAGAGGGTCGGCGAATGAAAGGCCATCGAAAAATGTCCGGCTGCAATAATGATGCCGCCAAGTAAAACGGCAAGACGCGCGCCCAGCAAGCGGTCGGCCAGGAGTCCGCCGAAGATATTGGTGAAATAGACGGCGCTCGTATAGGCGCCGTAAATGCTCGTCGCTTTGACGGTGTCGAGTTCAAGCCCTCCGGCAGATTGCGGCGCGACCATGTAGAGCACGAGCAGAGCGCGCATGCCGTAATAGCTGAAGCGCTCCCACATCTCCGTAAAGAAGAGGGTCGTCAGTCCTTTCGGGTGTCCGCCGATGCCGGAAGTATCCGGTGGCGCGGTTTCGGTAAACGGTTGGCTTGCAGGTTGCGGGGCAACGGTTGTGGTCCTCATCAGTTTGGGCACTCCTTTACAAAAAATTCTCTTTAGACGCGGTCTCCGACAGCCAATTTTTCTTGAGTTGCGGAACCCAGCCGAAAACATCGGAGACCGCTTCTAAAAAGAAACTTTCTGCTTCAAAAGAAATTTTCATGCTTCACCCAAGCTTTAATGAGAGCTTAAAACAAGGTTAATGGGTGTAGAGAACAGGCGACAATCAACTTGTCACGAACTTGACGGTGGAGGGAACGAAATGCCGGATTAAGGGAATGAATGGTCAGGGGTTCAGAGTTCGCTGCCCAGGAGTTCACCCAGGCGTTTGCGACAACTGCGGCTCATCATCAGTTTCGTACCGTCGCGCAAGATGACCCGGTACTCGTTATGAAACCAGGGTTCAAGCTCTTTGATCCGTTCGATGTTGACGATATGTGAACGATGAATACGCAAGAATTTTTTCGCGTCGAGTCGCGCTTCGATATTGCCGATGGCTTCGCGCAACAGGTGGGATTCTTTGCCGGTGTGCAAACGGACATATTTGCCTTCGGCTTCAAACCAGTCAATCTCATCGGTTTTGATAAAGAAAACCCGCCCGCCGGCCTTGATGATGAAACGTTCAAGGTAATTGGTTTTGTCGCGGAAGGCTTCTAAAAGCGCCAGCGTGCGGGTGCTGAGTTCGCTGCTATCTTCGCTCGTAAGACGCCGTTTGATTTGCCGAATGGTCTTGTCGAATCGCGCCCGGTCAAAGGGTTTCAATAAATAATCAACCGCGTGAACCTCAAAGGCGCGCACCGCATATTTATCAAAAGCGGTCACGAAGACCACCATCGGTAAATCCCGTTCACCGATGGCTTCAATGACATCGAAGCCAGTGATTTCAGGCATCTGCACATCGAGAAAAATCAGTTGCGGTTTTTGCTCAAGGATTTCTGTAATGGCCTGGCGCCCGTTGGCGCATTCCGTGATGATTTCAAAATCGGGGTCGGCGCTGAGCAGTTTGCGCACGCGCCGACGCGCCAGCGGTTCGTCATCAATAATCAGCGTGCGGATTTTCTCTTTCATCATCGCTACACCGCGATTTTGGAACCTTCATCGAGGATAAAAGGAATTTCAAGGCGCGCAATGGTGCCGCCTTCGCTGGCGTTTTCCAGTTCAAAGCGATGCGCCGCGCCGTAGATTTGTTGCAGTCGCGCCCGCGTATTCGATAGCCCCAGGCCTTGTCCGTTCGAGATTGCCGGCGATTGCAAACCGGCGCCGTTGTCTTTGACTTGTAACAAGAGTTTGTCGTTTTCGCGCCTTGCGGTGATTTCAATATGTCCCTCGGCAATGCGTTCAACGATGCCGTGACGAATAGCGTTTTCAATAATCGGTTGCAAAATCATATTGGGCACCTGCGCCGCCAGGGTCTCCGCGTCAATGGCAAACCCCACGGTCAGGCGGTCTTGAAAACGCACCTGTTCAATCTCCAGATACCGGCGCAGAAATTCCAGCTCTTCTTGCAAAGCAATGGTTTGCGCTCCCGAATTTTCCAGCGTCAGGCGCAGAAAATCGCCCAGTCTGGCGAGCATTTCATCGGCCGCGTGGGCGTCTTCATCCAGAAGCGCCGAGATGGAATTCAAGGTGTTGAAGAGAAAATGCGGGTGCAATTGCATCTTGAGCGATTGCAGTTCGGCGCGGGTGATTTGCAATTGCGCTTCGGCAAGTTCGGCTTTTAACTCCGAAGCTTTCAACTCCTCTTCCTGATAGCGCTTGTAATAATTGAAGCCATGACTGAACAGCAAAATCACGCCGTAACTTAGGAAACCAGTCGGCAGATTGTACAAAAGAAAATGCCTGTACAAACCCGAAAGCATAATCTCTTCGCCCAAAACGGATTGCAGCGTCCCGGCGGCGGTAAGGTAAATGAGGCGTTGCGGAATGATGATGAGCAAACCGCCGGCGATATTAATGAGCAGATTCCGCAGCCAGTTTTCGTGCACGATGGGAAAACGGCGGGCGAGTAAAAAAATCAGTGGCGCAAGCGCCGCCCAGGTGGGCCAATACACCACTTCCCACAACAGCATGCTTTTCAGCGTGGGCGCTTCTTTATAGTAATAGGCAAGCGTATCGGTAAAAAAATATTCATTCAGCCCATGGGCGATGCCAATCATCAACCAGCCCAAAAAGGCAAATACAAAAATTGTCCAACGCTTCTTGAACACTTAAATCGTTATCTCCGGCTCGCGATATCTTGGCGATAGTGCATCCGTTCAAAATTAATTTTACCGGTTGCCGCATAGGCCTGGGCGCGGGCGGCTTCGAGAGTGGCGGCGCGCGCTGTTATGCCTAAGACGCGTCCGCCTGAGGTCATATATTCATGATTTTCATTAAACACCGTACCGGCATGAAAGACGGTGACGCCGTCGAGCTTGGCGGCTTCATCAAATCCATGGATGACTTTGCCTTTCTCAAATTCGCCGGGATAACCGCCCGATGCTGCAACCACGCAAACCGATGAATCCGGGCTCCAGTTCACCGCAATCTCGCCGATTCGATTATCAATAATGGCTTCGCAAATTTCTACCAGGTCGCTATCAAGCCTGACCATCACGGCCTGGGTTTCGGGGTCGCCAAGCCTGGCGTTGTATTCAATCACTTTTGCGCCGTCGCTGGTCAGCATCAGCCCGACATACAAGATGCCGCGAAAGGGCGTCCTATCGGATTGCAAGCCGGCCAGCGTCGGTTCAATGATCTCGTGCTGGCAACGGTCAATGGTTGCGTCATCAATTAAACCGGGAGTTGAAAACGACCCCATGCCGCCGGTATTCAACCCTTCGTCATTATCATTGGCGCGCTTGTAATCCTGGGCGGGCGCAATGATTTTGTAATCGCGTCCGTCTGTAAAAATCATCAGCGAGGCTTCGCGCCCGACCAGGCATTCTTCCAGTAACACCCGCGAACCGGCTTCGCCAAACACGCGGTCAACCATCATCGCTTGAATCGCCTCATCGAACTCCTGTTGATTATCGGCCAGCCGAACGCCTTTACCTGCGGCCAGCCCATCGGCTTTGACCACAATGGGAAAGTTGTATTGCCGCGCGCCATCTCTGGCCGCTTGAGGGGAATCGCAAATGGTAAAGCGCGCGGTCGGTATCTGATGTCGCGCCATAAACTCTTTAGCAAAAATTTTGCTGCCTTCAAGACGGGCGGCTTGTCGAGATGGAGCGACCACGCGCAAGTTACGCGCCGCAAAAGTTTCGGCAATGCCTGTAACGAGCGGCGCTTCGGGTCCGACGACGGTTAAATCTATTTGCTGCTGTTTGGCAAGTTCAGCCAGCGCATTCATATCGTTGACATTGGCTCGCAAACAGGTAGCGACCTGCGCAATACCGGCATTGCCGGTTGCGCAAAAAAGTTCGGTGACGCGTTTGCTCTGCGCCAGCTTCCAACAGATGGCGTGCTCTCGGCCGCCTGAACCGATAACCAGAATTTTCATAATTTTCCGTTTCCGTTTTAAGTTTTAACGACGCTCTATCGAGCCGTAAATGTATCACTCAAGCAATTAAATCCAAAGTCTGAAGGCTATTGAGATCTAGCAATCGGCTCAATTGCTAGGCCGGTGAATTATAGGTTCGGACGAAAGTTCAGGGGATGTGAAGCAACCCGGGTAATTCCCCGCGGATACGACGGAGGTCGCAGAGTCAAGCGGATTTTCTGTGCGGAAAATCTGCGCATATCGGCCGTCTCCGTCGAATCCGCAGGAAACTCAAAATTCAAATAGCGAGCCTTTTATTTTCGTCGAGACCAGAGGAATTTCAGGCCATAGAAATTGCCGCCACTTGCCAAATAGAAATTGCAGCCAGTTGCCAATCGGATGTTGGCGTTAATCACCGGTTTCGATAATCGGCTTTGCGGGTTCCAATTTGCGCGCTTCGGCTTTATCTATGCGCCTTTGAATAATCCACCAGATGACACCCGGAATCAGAAATAGCAGACCGAGAAGGCTCGCGGCTTGTTTGGGGTTGAGTCCGAACCGGTCTATGCTCTGTGCGGTTAAGTAGGTTGAGGTAGAAAGTGTGAGAGTCATCAATGATTGTTCAAGCGCGAAGACCCGACCTAAGAAACGATTTTCGGTTGCTACTTGCAACAGCGTCGTTGAAAAGACCCATTGAATGCTGCCGCCGGCGTGCCCGCCAATCACGCATAGACAGGCGAGCGCAAAAATTGGCGAAGTCGCAAAGAGTAGATAAAAGAGCGCCGAGATAAAAAATGCCACCGTGATGGAACGCCGCATGGTTGCCAGCGATTCGCTGGTGATGGCGCGGGCAATCATCGGCCCAATCAACGCCCCGAATCCGCGACAACCGTACAAAATACCAATAGAGGCGCTGCCATCCGTGCCTATCGGGAAAACCTCTTTGCCGAATATGGCAAGCAAAAACAGAATCCCGCCGCCCGCCAGTCCCCACCCGCTTTTTATCCACATCACCGAAACGACTCGCGGGTTGGCGCGCAAATAGCGCGCGCCTTCAATCAAATCGCTGAGGCCGGTCATATCGGCGAATGATAATTTCGCTTTTTCACCCTGAATATTTTCTCGCTTCGGGGTTGGCGGAACCCGCGCGAGGATGACAAAGACCGCCGACAGAAAAAACGACAGTGCATCAATGACAAACGCCGTGTTGCGTCCGAACAGGTCGGTAACCAGACCGCCGAGGGCCGCCCCCAGGGCGAGCGTGATGGACCAGGTGGCGCTGCTGAGCCCATTGGCTGAAATCAACGCTTCGCGTTTGACGATGTTGGGAACCGCCGCCGATTCTGCCGGTTCAAAAAACGTCGAGAGAATAATCTGCAAGGCGCTCAGCAGGTAAGCAATCCACACCTGGTCGGCGCGATGAATGAAGAGAAACCCAAAACCCAGGCAACCCCGCAAAACATCCGTAACAATCATGACGGTTTTGCGATTAAAGCGGTCGGCGACCACCCCGGCGAGCGGTCCGAAAAAAAAGGTCGGTAGCAGTTTAATAATTAAAATTAAGGCGACCGCTTCACCTGAGCCGGTCAGGTTCAAGTGCAGGGTTGAAAGCGCAACGAAGTTGAACCAGTCACCGGCTTGCGAAATGAAACGACTGGTCATCAAATGGCGAAAGTCGCGATTTTCCCGCAGGAGTTGCACATAACCGATTGATTGATTGGCGCTGGTTTTCATTGATTTCATTCTAGTAAGCCACAAGCCCTCTTTCAATCAGTCCGGCAATAAGCGCCAAGATAAATCTCGCCCTGGTGATTGCCGATTTGCCTTTGCCTTTTGCCTTTTGCCTTTTGCCTTCGTTATGATGAGCCGATAGAAGTCGCTCAAGGTGAACCTATGCATATAGAATCGCTGAAGGTCTTTTGTGATTTAATTGACACGCGCAGTTTTTCCAAAGCCGCGGCGAAAAATTACATTTCGCAATCGGCGGTCAGTCAACAGGTGCGGGCGTTTGAAGAAAAATTCGAGCGCACGCTGGTTGAACGCAGCCGCAAAGGATTAGTGCCGACGGCCGCCGGGCTATCTTTTTATAAAGGATGTTGCGAAATTCTTGACCGTTACAATGCGCTTGAAGAAGAACTGAAAGTCATGGGCAATCTCGTCAGCGGTCAGGTGCGCGTGACGACCATCTATTCCGTAGGGCTTCACGAAATTTCGCAACTTATTAAAAATTTCATTCGCGCTTATCCGCAAGCCAATATTCATATCGAATATAGTCGCGTCAACAAAGTTTATGATGATGTCATCAACGGCGCTAACGACATCGGCATCGTCGCCTATCCGAAAGCCCAACCGCAAATCGAAATCATTGCCTTTCGCACGGATTTGCTGTCATTAATCTGTTATCCCGAACACCCCTTGGCGAAACGCAAGCGCGTTGAAGTTGCCCAACTCAAAGGCGAACGGTTGATTGGCTTTGAACGCGACATTCCGACGCGCAAAGCCGTAGATAAAATTTTTCGTGAAGCCAATCTCACGCCTAATTACGTGATGGAGTTCGATAACATTGAAATTATGAAACTCTATGTTGAATCGGGGCAGGGCATCACGATTTTGCCAGCCGCGATTGCCGATCAGGAGATTCGTGCGGGAACCCTTAAAGCTATCAACTTCACCAAGCCTTACATTCGTCCGATCGGCATCATCTATCGCAAGGGGAGAATATTCAGCACCGCGGCGCGCAAGTTTTTAGACCTGCTCACGACATCGTCTTCGGCTTGATTTTCAAGCTAACCCTTGCGTGATATATTCATCGCGCCACAACTTTCGCGGAAAATTTCGAGCATTATTATTTTTCTCAATCAGAATTGATTGTGCCCTATCTTTGCGGGGTTGCTCCGGGAAAATTGCAGAACCGGTCGGTTCGATTGCCCACGTCTTGCGCCGCCGAACCAGATGAGCCGCGAGCCCGCCTCTTAGAGATGGCATCAGTCAATCGCAAGGAGTTTTGGTCATGGACAGCCCCCTCAGTACAGCACAACACTATTTTGAAAAAGCCCTCGACTTCTACAACAAAGGGTTGCTCGATGAAGCCATCGAACATTACCGCAGCGCTATTGAAATGCGCGGTGGCACGTTCCCCCGCGCCCATTATTTTTTAGGGCAGGCGCTCCTGAGCCTGGGTAATACGGGTGGCGCGCTCGAAGCCTTTAACCGGGCAATCGAACAACAACCGGAAAACCCCGACGCTTACTACCAGCTCGGGTTAGCGCAGGCGCGCACCGGCAACCACGGGGCCGCCATCGCCGCATTCAAAAAATCCATTGAACAACGCGACGGCAATCACTCCTGGGCTTATCACGACCTGGGACTCTCGCTTCTGCGAACCGGACAAACGGCGGACGCCATCACGGCTTTCACTAAAGCCATTGAACAGCGCGGCGACATCTTTCCCAGAGCCTGGCATAATCTCGGCATCGCGCTTGCCCACAGCGGCGATTTAGACCAGGCGGCCCTGGCATTTGCCAAGGCTTTGGAACAACATCACGGCAATTTTCCTGAAACGCAATTTGAACTGGGGCGTGTGCTGAGCGAAAAGGGCAATTTGAACGACGCGGTTGAAGCCTTCCGGCAAAGCCTCGCCAGTCGCCAAAAACACTTTCCCGAAGCCCGGTTTGAATTGGGACGCGCGCTTTATGGGTTAGGCAAACTGGATGAAGCGAGCGCCGAATTTCGCGCCGCGCTCGACGAACAACCCCATTACCCGGAAGCCTATCACGGCCTGGGTCGCGTACTGGCGCGGCAAGGCAAACTCCTCGAAGCCGGCGAAGCCTATCGCGCCGCCATTCGCCAGCGCAACGATTTCCCCTGGGCCTATCACGGACTCGGTAACATTTTGGCGCAGCAAGGCAAGCTCACTGAAGCCATCCAGGCCTACAAAGAAGCGATTAAACAGAACCCCTTGTTTCCGCGCGCGCATTACGATTTAGGCATTTTGCTTAACAATCAAGGCAGCTCTGATGAAGCGGCAAGTGAATTCAACAAAGCCATCAAATTGCGCGGCGGCAAATATGCCGATGCTCAATATGAACTCGGACGCATTTATGCCTTGCAGGAACAGACGCCGCGCGCCATTGAATCGTTCAAAGCCGCCATCGCACAACAACCTTATTTCCCCGAAGCGCATCAGGATTTAGGCGTGCTGCTTTATCGCAGCGGCAATCCGCAGGAAGCGATTCAAGCTTATCAAACAGCGCTTCGACAAAGCACCGGCGATTTCGCAACCGCGCATCACAACCTGGGACTGGCGCTTTTTGATTTGACCGAATACCCCGAAGCCATCAAAGAATTTCAAGAAGCGGTGCGTCAACAACCGCTCTTTCCGAAAGCCTATCGCAATCTCGGTCGCGCTTACTATGCAATCGGAAATTTCGCTGGCGCAGTGGAAGCGTTGCAAACCGCCATCACGCAACGTCAAGGCAATTTCGCCGAAGCCTATTACGATTTAGGTCTGGCGCAGTTCAGCAAAGGGGATTTCGACGATGCCATCATTGCGCATCAGAAAGCCATCGAGCAGACCGATGAAAAGGCTTTCCCCGAAGCTCATTTCTGGCTCGGCAGCGCCTATAGCGCCAAAGGCGACGCCCTGCGCGCCATCCGTTCATTTAAAGCGGCGCTCGATACCCGTGCCGGCGCTTACCCCGAAGCGCACTACAATTTGGGACTGGCTTACGAACAGACCGGCGATAGTCAAAACGCCATTGCCTGTTATCGTCAGGCGCTCGCCGAAAACGAAAACTTTGCCACCGCGCATTACAGTCTTGGCAGTGTGCTGCTCAGAAACGGCTCCCTTGACTCCGCCATCACCAGCTTGCAAGGCGCCCTCGCGCTGCAAGACGATATGCCCTGGGCGCACCAAAAACTCGGACAAGCTTTTCATCAAGCGGGTCGGCTGGATGAAGCGATTGCGGCCTTCACGCGCGCGCTCAAACTGCAACCCGAATTTCCCGAAGCCAAACTCAATCTCGCAGAGGCGCTTTACGAAAACGGCAACACCAGCCAGGCGATTGAAGCCTGCAATGAAGTGATTGCCCTCAACCGCATCGCCTTTCCCGAAGCTCATTATCTGCGCGGACGGGCGCTTTATGAAATGAACGACCTTGAACAGGCGACGGCAAATTTCCGCACCGCCATCAGTATGAATCCCGAGATGGCCGAAGCGCACAGAGATTTAGGGCATGCGCTCTACGATTTAGGCGACCTTGACGGCGCCATTCAGGCCTATCGTACGACGCTTGAATTACATCCCGAATACCTGCTCGTGCATCACGATTTAGGCGTTACGCTTTGCGAACGCGGGCGCATCGAAGAAGCCATTGTCAGTTTGCGCCGCGCCACCGATAACCCGGAAGCGCCTTTTCCTTTTGCCTGGTATGACCTCGGCGTGGCGCTTTACGATTCCGGCGAGATTGACGAAGCCATTGAGGCTTATCAAAAAGCCATCGAGCAACGACACGGGCGGTACGCGCAGGCTTACTACAATCTCGGCAACGCCTTTTATGGGCGCGGGGAGATTGAGCGCGCCGTGCAAGCCTATCAAACCGCCATCGAACAACAGGGCGGCAATTTCCCTGATGCCTATCGCAATTTGGGCAATGCTTTGGCGCGACTCGGCAAACTCGATAGCGCTACCGAATCCATTCAACGGGCGATTGCCCAAGGCGATACCGCAGCCGACGCGCATCATGATTTAGGGTTAATCCGCTATGGGCGCGGGCAACTTGAAGAGGCAATAGGCGAATTTCGCCGCGCCCTAGAGCTGCGCAAGGGCGCTGACCCGGAAGCGCATCGCAACTTAGGGCGGGCGCTTTACCGCATGGGGGCGCTCGAAGAAGCGCGGCGTGAATTTGAAACGGCGATTGCCGAGCGCGAAGCCCGTGAAAGAAAACCTCAGGCGGCAACCGGCCTGCTCTCCAGTGAGGCACTGGCGCGAAGCGAACACCGAGGCGAAACCGCCAATCTGGTTGCCGAATTGAACCGCTTTGCCAATGAAGTGAGCAGCCCTTTTCCCGAAGCTCATTTTGATTTGGGTCGGGTGCTCTTTAGCTTGGGGAGCGCGGAAGCAGCGATTTCTGAATTTCGACGCGCCGTCGAGCAACGCGACGGGCATTATCCGCGCGCCCATTATGAACTGGGTCGCGCGCTCGGTCGCACCGGCAACTTTACAGAAGCCATCAGCGAGTTACAGAAAGCCATCCAGCAACAAGGCGGCGCCTACCCCGAAGCCCGCCTGCAGATGGGACTTTTATATGCTCGTCAATCGAATTTCGATTCGGCGATTGAAGCGTATCGAACGGCGATTCAACAATCCGGCGGCATTTACCCGGAAGCCTATTATCATCTCGGCTCGGCCTATGTGCGCATCGGCAATCAAAACGCGGCCTTGGAAGCTTTCGATCAAGCCATCGAGCAGCGCGGCGGGGTTTATGCGGAAGCCTATCAAAACAAAGGTCGGGTGCTCTATGCGATGGATAGACTCGAGGAAGCCAATGCCGCGTATTCGGCCGCCGTCCGCCAAAAAAATCACGAAGCAATATCTGCCAATCCCTCAACCAACAGCCAGGCCGTGACTCAGGATTTAAGCGACGCGTTGCGTCAAGCTCCGGCAGCGAAGGTCGGCGAGGTCAGTATTAAAATTGAAACCGGAATCTCAAAACCAACCGAATAACGGATAGTATCGGCTTTGAACGGCGCAGGAGGAAATAGAGTAGACATGGAAGACAGCACACTGGAAATGATTGTTTACCTGGCAGCCGGATTCGCCATCGGTTCGGTAATTTGCTTTTCGGCTTTACGGCAACGCTATCTCGCAAAATATAAAAAATCGGTTCTTGAATTGAAGGCCAAATATGCCGGTGATGTTTCTCAAGCTTTGCTGATTTCAAAAAGATTGTTGGAAGCTGAAGAGCAAAATGAAGTGTTGGTTGGGGAGGTAGAAAAAAAACATTCGACCATTGAGACGCTGGAAAACCAGATAAAAGAAAGCGCCGAAAAATTCGCCCGCCTGGAGCGCGACCTGAGCGCCGCGCAGGCGCTTGTCAATGAACAAGGCGACGAACTTAAAAATTACCAATCGAGATTGCGACTCAACCGCAATGACCTTGAATATACGGCTAATCTGGAAGCTCGTCTGGCAACCCTGGTCAACGACTTTGAACTCAGATTGAGTCATAAAGAGATTGAGTTAAAAAATCTGCAATATCGTCTGGATGATGTTGAGCAAACCAAAAGATTGCTGATTGAAGAGATGAAAAGGCAACGCCGGTCAGCAAACGATGAAAGCGCCGCAAGGTTTGCGCAGCCGGAAATTCAAGAACTCCAAAATATGGTTCACGACCTGATTGCGGACCATCCGAGTCTTGATGAGCCAGGTACGAAAGCTTTGGTTGAAACGGCGCTCGCCGAGGCCGAAGCCGCCCATCAACAATTGCTTCGGGAAAAAGATGTGGAGATTGCCCAACTGCTTGAATACCTTTCAGGCGTTGAAAATCTCCAGGCTAGGGCTGCCAAACGCAATGCCGGATTGCCTGAACGCGAAACCCGGCTGGTGGAATTGCAGGCGGATTATCAACGGCTTGCCAGTGAAAAGGCGGCGCGCGAAGCCGAGCTCGCCCAGTGGATACAGCGCGCCAATCAGTTGGAAGACCTCCAGGCGCAACTCACCAGAGAGTACGACAATAAATTGCAGGCCCTGGTTGAAGCGCAGCGAACCGAACTCGCCGACAAAGACACGCAAATCGCCGACCTCCTTGAGCGCGTCGGTTTTGTCGGAACCCTCAGAAAGCAATACGCCGAAAAGGAAGCGGAACTGCAAGCCCTTGATGAACGATTTCAAACGGTTGTAAATAACAAAACGCTGGAGATTCATTTTCTCCAGGAACGCCTGGAAACCCTTGAAAAACTCCACGCCACCTCTATCGAAGAGTTAAAGACCGGGCTTGCGTCGCAGCTTGCGGAAAGCGATTTCGAAAGTCGCGAGTTGCCAGCTGTCGGGGTTCAGGAAAGCCGCCAGCCTGGCGAATTGGGTCGCTCAACGCCAAATTCCATCGAACAATATCAAGCAGCGCTCAACGCCAAAGACGAAGAGATTGCCGATTTGCAGGAACGCATTGACGCGCTTGAAACGCTCTTTGCGGCGCATTCGGAAGAGGTGGATTTGAAGCTGAAAGAGAAGGAAGCTGAGATTGAAAAATCGCGAGAAGATGCCGAAGCGCTGGAAGTTTTCGTTGCCGCCCACTCGCAAGAGATAGACGCCAGATTGCAAGAGAAGGAAGCCGAAATTCTCGAACTCCAGGCGTGTATCGCCGAACTCGAAGCCGCAGACTTCATCAGTCAGGAATTGAAAAAGATGGAAGCCGAATATCAAGCGACCATTCAAACGAAAAATAGCGAGATTGTTCGCCTGCAAATGCGCGTCAATCAACTTGAACCATTCAGCGCCCTCGTCGCCCAACGCGATGCGCGAATCCGCGAACTCGATAGCCGCTATCAAATCGCGCTGGGCGCCAAAGAGGCCGAGATTGCCCGTTTGCAAAATCGCTTGAAAGAGTTGAAAGGCACCGTGAAAATGGCTTGCTGAACAGTGGAAAGCGGCCGGCCAAAATGACGCAGCTCAAGAAATTTTCATACCCCGGTCCGGGTTTCAAACGCCCGGGATGAAGCCATAGAGACAAAGCAAAACCGATTATCCGCGCCGACTTGAACCTGACGTGTAATTGCCAGTCCTTGACCTTACACTCACGAAGTTCTAAGGCCCGACTCCTCTGACACTTTCAAATCGCCAACGCCGCCGCGCGCAATCCCCCATTGCCGGTTGCTGACCCTCGTAGAGCACCCCTGAGGTCAAGCGAAGGAGTCGAGCCGTTAGATACTGGTTCGGGTGCTGAGGTGATTTGAACTGGGACTCGGGGTAAGTTTCACCTCTTCAGGTCAGCAGTCCAGTTCAACACCACAGCGATAGGCTCAGTAGAGCCCTCTTCAAGAGCAACGCCGACCAGAAAACGCTGCCCGTCCCGACTCACGTCGTAGCCAACCATGCCGGCTTTCGCAAACAACAGCCTCGGCACGCTGGCCTCAAAGTTTGCTCCGACTTCCTTCACCTCTACGGCCATCAGATTCTCGCCCGAGATGTAGAACAACTCCTTGCCATCGCGCCGCCAGCCCGGGAGACTGCCGCCACCGGTAGAGACTCGCCACTTCCGCCCCGACTCTTGGAACTCCCGAACGTACACCTCTTGTGTGCCCGTCTCGTCAGATGAGTAGGCAACCCACCGCCCGTCGGGAGAGAATCTTGCGGCCTCCTCGTTAAACTCAGTTGGCAGCAGCGGGTAAGGCTTGCGGTCGCCGAACAGCGGCAGCACCCATAGGTCATTTCTTGTCTTCCCGCCCCGAACGACATAGAGGATGTATCGCCCATTGGCAGACCAGTCCATCATAAACTTCGCTTCTCTGGATTTGAGCAACGCTTCGTCGCCGCCCGCGCCGCTTGACCGATTCTGGTAGAGGCTAATGGTCCCGTCCCGGCTAGAGGAGAAGGCGATTCGGCTGCCGTCGGGAGACCAGACCGGAAATAGGTCGTCCGCCGGATCCGAGGTCAATCGCGACGCGATGCCGCGCGCCAGCTCGATCAGCCAGATGTCAGGAGCCATCTCAGGTGGCTCATCGTGCGCCACCGCCACTCGCTTTTCATCAGGCGAGAGCCGCGGTTCAGCATAGCTCCCGGGCCGGCCTACCGTGCCAAGCTTTTTGCCGCTGCGGTCAAACCAGGTGAGCTGACTGGTGAGGGGATTGCCCGTTAAATAAGCCAGCACGCCATTGTTGGATACAGAGAAGCCAGCCAGTAGGAGTGGCGGCGAGTACTGTATACGTTCTACGACCGGGAAGGCCTCTGCCGTGACTTGCAGCTTATCGGCATCAAACGGCTGAGCCATCAACGCCCCCTCCCGCGAGAAGAGCAGGTAACCGGATGGGGAAAATGACGCATTAGAATCGTCGCCGGTAATCCGCTTCGCCTCTTTCGAATCCAGCGAACCGATGTATATGCCAGTATTCTCTCTTTGTACGCTGTAGGCCAGGTAGAGGAAGTGACGCCCATCGGGTAAGAAGAAGGGCCAGCGATGGCTGACCTCCTGGCGCGACTCGTCCAGCGTCGTAAGCTGTGTCGCCTCGCCGCCGGTGGCGGACACCCGGTAGAGCGGGCCTAACCCGTCAGGAGCGAAGACGATCACCCCTTCTCGATTCCAGGAGCCGCCTCTCGGGAAGGGGGCATCTGTGAGTGGCTGAGCAGGCCCGCCTGAGAGCTCCATCTTCTTTAGCTTCCCGTTGGCGAAGAAGCCAATCGAGCGACCATCGGGCGACCAGAAAGCAGGCGCGGAAGGGTTATCCGTTCCCGGCAGCGGCTGCGCCGTGAGCGAATCCATCTGTCGAACCCAAAGCTGCTGCTTACCTTCGCTGCGCGCCTGATAGACCAGGCGCCGCCCGTCGGGAGAGAGAGAGAGGCCTGCGAAAGCTTGCTTCTCAGAGGCCGGGATGATGAACCGCATGGCCACTACATCCGGCGTCGGGCGGCGAAAGTAAGCGGTGGCAAAAGGCAGGGCCGCCATCAACCCGACAAGCAGGGCGCCCGCGACGACCCACGCCAGACGCTCTCGGTTCCGGCCTTGGCCAACCCCGCGTGCGGCCATGCTGGCCTGCGAGCCTGAAGGTGTAGACAAGGTCTCGAGCGCGAAGCCCAGGTCACTCGCCGATTGAAACCGCCGCTCCGGCTTCTTCTCCAAACACTTCCGCACGATGCGCTCTAGCATCGCGGTTATCCGCGCATTCGTCTTTGTCAACTCCTCCGGCTCTTCCTTCAAGATGGCGTTCATCACCTCAACGGCGGAGGCGGCCGTAAACGGCCGCCTCCCGCTCAGCATTTCATAGAGGATGACGCCGAACGAGAAGATGTCCGAGCGGTGATCGGCTGCTTGTCCGCGAACCTGTTCCGGTGACATATACCCGACGGTGCCCATCACCACTCCCGGGTCGGTGCTGGCTTTCTGTGTGATTAACTCGGAACTGGCTCCTGCAGCCGGTTTGGCGGGCCTTAGCTTCGCCAGACCGAAATCTAATAGCTTCGCGCGGCCGTCCGTGGTGATGAAGATGTTTTCCGGCTTGAGGTCGCGGTGGATGATGCCTTTTGAATGGGCGGCGGCAAGCCCTGAGGCCACCTGCAGCGCGTAATCAATGACTTTGTGTTGCGCAAGCGCTACGTCATTCAACTGCTGGCGTAGTTCTTCGCCTTCGAGCAACTCGGCGACGATGTAGGGCGTGCCGTCCTGCGTGCCAATGTCATAGATCGTCAGGATGTTCGGATGGTTGAGCGCCGAGGTTGCCAGCGCTTCTCGTTCAAAGCGCCGCAAGCGGTCGGCGTCGTTGGCGAAAGAGGCGGGCAGGACTTTGATGGCCACCTCGCGGTTGAGGCGGGTGTCCTGGGCGCGATAGACCTCACCCATCCCGCCCGCGCCAAGAAACGACCCCACCCGGTAGTGACCCAGCGTCGTCCCGACCGCCAACTGCTTCCACCCGGCCGCTAACACCGCCGCCGCCACATCATCGGGCGGCGTCTCGATGAACTCGTCGGCGCGCTCGTCATAGCCGAGCAGGGATTCGACCTCATTGCGCAACCCTTCATCGCCAGCGCAGGCTTGCTCAAGGAAAGCCCGGCGCTCTTCGGGCTGGCGCCCCAGCGCTGCATGGTAGAGCTCCTCGATTTGTTGATAACGTTCTGCAGTCATCAAGTTTTGCTCCGCTGCAGTCCCCGCAGCAGCCAGGCCTTCATCATCCGCCGCCGCCGCCCGCACTGGCGCAGCGGTGAGAGGATTTCGTGACGGCCCAGGCAAGGGGCCGGCGGCTCATTGCCTAACCAGCAGGACAGGGTGGCAAAGATACCGGCTAAGATTAAAGCCGCTTTAGCAAGCAAGTCAATGTCCCCGTCCTGCAACTCAGCGCCTCTGTTTCCGGGCAGTTTTCAGATTTGACGGATGGTCTCTAAGAGTCTCTTTAACGAGAGCAAGGCGGCGGCGGGTGGTCGGATTTCTCAGTGGAGCAGGATAGTCTGTTCGTAACTTCAGTACATCGGGCCGGTGGCTACGTGCTGATGAATCCGATCCTTGTGTAAGATTAAGTCGGAGGGTGAGCCAGGATTCTGTCGAATCAAATTCTGACTTTACATCTGACGCTCGTAGTTAAGCTTTCATCTGATTCTTGTTGATCATCATAGTGCCGGACTCGAACCTGCCGGTCGCATTCAGTCGTAACCGCTGTGGCTAACCTTCGATAACGGTTGAGACGCTTTCGGTTTCTTATCCGTCCTTACTATTTAATCTGTTGTTTGTTTGGGCTCCGCCAAAGATTTGTTTGATCTCACTGCTCGTAAAGCCGGTTTTTGTAGGAAACTCGATTCCGGTGAGCTTGCCAAGCGACGAAACCAGGGCGTGGTTTAACTCGGCCTGTAGTGAGCGGGTTTCGGTCCCTCCCCGTAATAGTCGCCTGAGCTTGCGGTTTGTCATTTTTTACTCTCTACTTCCTACATGTCTCGATTGAGCAGCGCCAATCAACGGCAGATTATTTTGCACGCCATCTTAGCGGGACTTACGCCGCTTATCCCTGTGCCACTGGTTGATGATCTGGTGAAGAGTTATTTTCAACGACGCCTGGTGCGCAAACTTGCCGCCGCGCACGCCCAAAAGTTAAGCGATACGCAGGTCGAAGCCTTAGCCGATGATAAAGCGAGCGGATGTTGGTCGGGCTGTTTGGTGACGGTGTTGCTGCTTCCCTTAAAAGCTATCTTTCGCAAGATATTTTTCTTCCTCGAATGGAAGCGCGCCGTTGATATTGTCAGCCATAATTATTATCAAGGCTATTTGATGGACTACGCGCTCGCCAGTAATTGGCTGGCCGAGCGTCACGCCGGCGATATTCGCGCGGCGATTGATTATGTGCTTGGGCAACTGAACACCAGTTTGATTGAACGCTCAGTGAAAGGCCTGTTCAATCAATCGCAAACCGTGCTGCGAAACGCCGCACGGGTCTTGCAAACCAGTTTGCGGAAGATACGGCGCAGACCTTCGCAAATGGAGGTCGCCGAAGTGCTCGAATCCGTTCAACCTCAGGAAGAAGAGGCCGTCGCCGGACTCGTCGAACAACTCGAAAATTCAATTAATCAAATTCCTCCTGAACATTTCGAAAAATTGCGAAGGCAACTGGAAATGACACTCTTTCCGCATTGACGGAATTTTTCTTTCGTCGGTGATACGTTATAAAAGAAACCTCTGCGAAAGCTTTGGATCTTTGCGGTTTTTCCCGAAGTATGAATTGAACCATAAAGGATGCAAAGGAATTCGCAGAGGTTAAGGAGAAAGTCAGTGTGAGGTTGAAAACCGCGTATCAAACCATCTCTTTTGCTTAACCCGCCGGGCGCGTAAACATAAATTCATCGGAGAGCGCGTTGTCAGAGTTTCTAACCTGTAGTGAGACGGTTTGCCCCGGCGTGATGAGATTGCCGGCTTTTCTGGCGATTAGAATGGTCGTCGGATTGGTCTCATCATTTGCCGTCTTTTTCTGCTTCTCGCCGTTTAAGAAAATCCTGGCGCCCAAATCAAAGTTGGCGCCGGTGATGATTAACTTTTTTCCATCCACGCTTGCTCCGCTGATGGTGGGGGTCGCCCCTGTGCTGGGCGGGTCAACGACGGTTACGCCTACTAAAGCGATGTTGAACGTACCTGTGTAACCTTGCTCTTCGGCAGTAATCGGCAACACCATATCGCTTCGGTAGATGCCGTCATTGCTGTTGCGGGTGCCGCGCGCGCTCTTGGTGTTATAAGGCGACGCGGCGAAGATTTGATCGGTCACCGAATCATTGAAAAAGAATTGCGAGGTGAATTCATAGGTCTTCTGGGTTCCGGCATACAGGCGAATCTTGAAATGAATATGCACGGTTCGGCCCGTGTAATAGCCGGGGAAAATGGTCGTAATTTCAGCGACTCCGTTGCTATTGGTGACTTGATAACCGCGCAAAAATTTCTGCCCCTGAGTGTTTGATTGTCCGCCCCCGCTCACATCCGAATAAGCGCCGAGCGCATCACAATGCCAGACATCAACATAAGCATTCGCAAGCGGCGTACAACTGCCACTGACCATGCGGCTGACATTGAAGACCAGGCGGAACGGCACGCCGCTTTTGGTGACGTTGGTCGTCGGGTCTGTGCGAATGTCAGAGCGGTTGAGCTTTTCATCCACAAAATAAGGTCCTTCGGTGAGCGCCGGCCGGACGACGCAGGAAAGCGTTTGCGCAGCGGTCACGGAACCCAGGTTTGCCTTGGGCAGAAAGGTCATCGCCGGTTCACCGGCCCAGGCCACAAAGGCCGTCGCGCCGGCGGCGCCCAAAAGTCGCAGCGAATCGCGACGGCTGATTAATTGTTTAGAGGTCTTTTGCTTCATTTTTTTACTCCTTCTTTGTTTAACTTCACCTTTCACGAGAATGGTGAATACGGCGCGTTTACCCCACGCCTGCCATATCAACTCACCTTCGATTATACGTTTGCTGAAAGCCGCAAATCGTTAAGTGTTCGTCAGCCTTATGTGAAGTTTTGTGAAGCCCGGCAAGCTGCCGCAGCAGCGGTGATTGGCAGGAGAGCAAACAGCCCTTAAAAGCCAAAATTTAATTTGCGACGAGGAGGCGATGAACTTTATTACAGGCTGGGTAATGGGTCAGATTGAAAATAGGGGTATGAAATTATTTATCGTTAAAAGAACGGCGGTCTGTTGTCAGCGACAAGGTCATCTTCTGATGGGGCGGAAAAGACGGATGGCGTTTTATCCGCCCCAGCAGATGGCGCTTTATCCGCCTTTTCCGTCTAATCCGAAGATAAATTTTTACTTGTCCAGAGATAACTTTTTACTTGTCCAGAGATCACTGTTTACTGGTCGTTGGGCGGGACTTTACTTTTTTAGCGCCAACCGCTGGCCAACCTATTTCTTACTGACCCACTACCACAGGCTGGACTCCATTGCAGCAAACCCCAATCAAGCGTATGCTTTCCTTCACCCCCTCTGATCGAATGTTCTGCCTCCTAGAGCACTTAGCCATGCAATTCAAAATATTAATTGTGGAAGATAATGCCGATACGCGCGAACTCTTGCATTTCTATTTCATCAATGCAGGGTTTACGGTCGCGACGGCAGTGGATGGCGCAGAAGGCATTTATATGGCAACCGTCGAACAGCCCGACGTCATCCTCTCGGATTTGAGTATGCCCAAGATGACGGGAATCGAGATGATCAAAACGCTGCGTTCCCAGCCTGAGACGGCCGCTATCCCCATTTTGGTGATTACTGCACACGGCAATGAAACCACGGAAGCAGCCATTCAAGCCGGCGCCAATCAGGCCTTTTACAAACCTTTTGATTTCGATTCGCTGGTTGAAATTGTGCAACATCTGCTTGAAGAATCCGACCCATCCTGAACGGTTCAGGGCGCCGGAGGCGACGGCGATTAATTAAAATTTAAATTCAACAAAATTGATATACCCCCTATACAATTTCAGCGTCCTAAAATATAATTCCGGCCCGCCAGTCTCCCAATCCAGTAGTTCAATGATGTAGGGACATAAAGATTGCTAATCAATAGCCCTCATATTGATGTTTAATTTCTGCTTAATTATAGGCGGCAAGAGCAAGGTATTTTACCGGAATTCTTGTCGTGAGAGTAAAGGAGGAGTACCTATGAAAGTGAAGAGAAGCCAAAAGCTAATGATTTTAGTGCTGACGATTGTTATGTTGAGCCTGTCGGTTCCCGCCCGCTCATTTCATCCCAAAGGGGGGGATGATCAATCCAGCCCTTCGACGCCGGACGTGCAAGCCGGGACGCCTTCAACCGGCACCTTACTGCGCTGGAACCAGATAGCCATTGATGCCAGCGGACTGGATCACACGCCGGTTGCGCCGGGTGAAAATCGTGTCTTCGGCGAACAAGTCGGACCCTGTCGCGCGGCTCGCGCCGAAGCGATTGTTCACATTGCCATGTTCGAAGCCATGAACTTGATTACCGGCGGCTATCGCAGTTATGTGGGATTTCCCCAAACGACCTTTGCGGCTTCGATTGATGCGGCGATTGCCCAAGCCGCACACGATACGCTGGTGGTCTTGTTCCCCTCGCAAAAATCGAGTTTTGATCAAAAGCTGGCAACCGACCTGGCGCAAATTCCCGCCGGCCAACTCAAAACCACCGGGATTGCGCTTGGACAACGCTCCGCCAAAGCCATTCTGGCAATGCGCTCGGCCGACCATTCACAACATCCTGAACCCAAAATGGGGATAGATTATTTCCCCGATACCCTGCCGGGCATTTGGCGACAAGACCCGGTCAGCCATCACCCGCTGGCCTTGGGCTGGCACTGGGGCGAAGTGACGCCGTTTGTTCTAGCTTCCGGCAGTCAATACCGGATTCCGCCACCACCGGCGCTCAATAGCCCTGAATATGCTGCGGCTTTCAACGAAGTAAAAAGCCTGGGCGGCGATGGCATTACCACGCCAACCCAGCGCACCGCCGATCAGACGATCGCCTCTATCTACTGGGCATATGACGGTACGCCAAGTTTGTGCGCGCCGCCAAGACTCTACAATCAACTTACGGTACATATCGCAAACCAGAAGGGAACCAGTGGCATTCAACTGGCGCGGCTTTTGGCGTTGATTAATACGGCGATGGCGGATGCCGGTGTTGCGGCTTGGGAGTCGAAATATTTTTATTCTTTCTGGCGACCCGTCGGGGGCATCCGAGAAGCCGACCCCGGTACCGGTCCCTCGGGTCTTGGTGATGGCAATCCTGACACCATCGGTGATGTGAATTTTATGCCGCTTGGCGCACCGGCCAGCAACCTGACGGGTCCGAACTTCACGCCGCCTTTTCCTTCTTACCCATCCGGTCACGCAACTTTTGGCGGCGCGCTCTTCCAGGTTTTGCGCGAATTCTATGGCACCGACAACATTCCCTTTACCTTTGTGTCGGATGAATTCAATGGCGTGACGGTAGATAACGGCGGCAATGTGCGCCCACTGATTCCGCGCAGCTTTGCTACGTTATCGCAGGCCGAAGAAGAGAACGGGCAGAGCCGAATTTATCTCGGTATTCACTGGTCGTTTGACAAGGTTCAAGGTATCGCGCAAGGGCGCAAGGTCGGACATTTAACCTTCAAGACCGCTTTCTTGCCGGCACAAGGAAAGAAAGCCTCAAAATAAGCAGCAAGGCATGGCTGTGGTTGAAGCTTGCAAAACCACAGCAACAATCAGGCTTTCGGCGACCTTCACATCAACTGTTGCCACAAATCTCAACCATTCACGGTTGAGGTTTGTGGCAATTGCCTTTTAAGGACTCACCGTTCAGACCCGCCCGTGGCAACCGCTCGTCAATCGTTCAACACGAAATCAGCGTCAAAACTTTGTTAAGCGAATGTGAAGTTTTGTCAAGTTCGCATCATTGGACTAGACAGCGCAAGGGAAACCATACAGCATAAACCAGCGCTTCGTTGAACGTGTTAGCATAGGTTTATAAAGGTGGCGAGGTTGAATGATGAATCGTATTTTAATCGTCGATGATGATGTGGATTTAGGTGAATTGCTGGCGAAATATTTGCAGCGCGAGGGCTTTGAGTTCGATATGGTGCACAACGGCACGCTGGGCGTCGAGCGCGCGCTATCGGGAGATTATGCGCTGGTTGTTCTTGATGTCATGTTACCCGGATTGACTGGCTTTGATGTGTTAAGCCAGATTCGCAATAAATCGAATCTGCCGGTGCTGATGCTGACGGCGCGCGGCGATGATGTAGACCGCATCGTCGGATTGGAAATGGGCGCTGATGATTATTTGCCAAAACCCTTCAACCCGCGCGAACTGATTGCCCGGGTGCGGGCGATTTTGCGGCGCACGAAATCGGAAGCTGATGAAATCTCGCTCGCACAACCTGAACTGCTCTCGGTCGGTGATATCGAGATAGATAAAGGAACGCGAGTCGTTAAACGCGGCGGCGCGCCAGTAGCGCTTACCGCTGTCGAATTTGAACTCTTAGAAATTCTTCTGCGCTCGGCCGGTCTGATCGTGACTCGCGAAGAACTGGTGAAATCCATACTCGGACGCCCGCTCTCCCCGTTTGATCGCAGCCTAGATACGCATGTCAGCAATCTCCGCAAAAAGCTGGGTCACACCCTTGACGGCATCGAGCGCATCAAGACGATTCGCGGCGTTGGTTATATCTATGCCAAAACCGGAGAGGCGCCAAAGGAGTAAGCGCTATGCGCAGTCTGTTTTTAAAAATCTTCATCTGGTTTTGGGTGGCCATGGGGCTTATCGTTTTAGCGCACTCCCTGTCGGCCATGCTGGTCTTTGATGAAGGCGCAAAGGGATTCGTCGGCAAACAAATGACCATGTATGGCGTAGCGGCGGCCGAAATTTATGAATTGCGCGGCCAAGAGCAAGCCGATGATTATTTGAAATTATTGGAACGCAACACGCGGATGCGGGTCGGGTTGTTTGATGATCGAGGCCATAAACTCGCGGGCGGCGAACTGACGGATGAAGCGAGGGTCAAATTACAATCGGTTGTCATCACCGGCAAAGAATCATTCTGGCAGACGGCAAAAACCGATTTCCTCGCTAAGTGGTTAGACACCTCAAGCGGCAGCCGGTTCATCATGGTGAGCGAATCCGGGCGACCAACCGGAATTCGTCTGCCATTTATGCCGGGCGTCTGGTGGGCGCAACTCACCGCCGTATTTTTGACCGCTGGTGTGCTCTGTTACTTGCTGGCGCGCTACTTTACCTCGCCGCTGGTCAAACTGCGCGCCGCGACGCATCAACTGGCGGCCGGCAATCTCGCGGCGCGGGTTGGCGCACATAAGCGTCGCGACGAGATAGCCGATTTGGGACGCGATTTTGATGTGATGGCCGAAAGGATACAAACGCTGATGGATTCCCAACACCGCCTGTTGCACGATATCTCTCATGAATTGCGCTCGCCGCTTACGCGTTTGAATATCGCGCTCGAACTGGCGCGCGAAAGTGAAGGCGAAGAGGCGCTGTGGGCCCTTGAACGCATTGGCCGCGAAGCCGACCGCTTAAATGAATTGATTAACCAGTTGCTTACCCTGGCGCGCTTGGAAAGCGCTTCATCAGCTAAGGAGCGCGACTCGATTAACCTGAAACAGCTTGTCGAAGAGATTGTCTTGGATGCCGATTTTGAGGCCCGCAGTCGCCATCGTCGCGTGCGTTTACGCGTGCGTTTAATGGCCAGCGAAGATTGCCTGATGGGCGGCAATCAACAACTCTTGCACAGCGCGATTGAAAATGTGGTGCGCAACGCGGTCTCCTACACCGCCGAAGGCACATCGGTTGAAGTTGCTTTGCAATGTGAAGCGGCAAAGGAAAGTGACTTGCAGGCTTCGCGCGCCATCATCAGCGTTTTGGACCAGGGAAGCGGCGTGCCGCAAGCCGCCTTAGCCGATATTTTTCGCCCCTTTTATCGCGTCGCCGATGCCCGAGACCGCGAGTCGGGCGGCATCGGTTTGGGTCTTTCCATCAGTCAACGCGCCGTGCAAATTCACGGCGGCACGGTAACCGCTAAGAACGCGCCAAACGGCGGACTGCTGGTCGAAATCGCTCTTCCGCTGACGAAAAATAAAATTCTGAAACACGTTGATGCCGATAGGGATTTCTAAATGAGCCCGCCAAGCAGATAAAGCGCGCCAAGGACTCTCTTCTGAAGGACTCTCTTCTGTCGGTTGGGGCCGCCTATTGAGAGTCCGCGACCCCGTAGCATGTTCTCTTCACTGACTCTTCAGCCCTTAAACCAGTATTTGGTTTTTTCAGCCCACTCGCTGCGCGGATATTTTTTGTGCAGAGTGTCATAGGCCAGCTTGGAATATTTACCGGTGGTTTCATCCGTGCAACCATAACGCGTCGCTTTGACCGCCAGGTGCAAGGCTTCAGGGAGGCGCGCATCGGTCGGTTTCGTGTTGGCAAAATTTACCATTTGCTGACAGAGATAATTCGGCGCATTGCCCAGGGCTTTCAATCGCGCATTCTCTTTTTCTGCCGCTGTCTTCTGCGCCGGCGTAAGAAAATCGGGATACTCCGAGGTATTGGCGTTTGATTCGTTGATGTACTTTTGCACCTCCGGTTCGGTCGAGGAGGCGGATGATTTATCTTCGGGTTTGATGATTTGAGCGCACCACCAATTGTCGCGGAAATTATCTATCTCTTTAAGTGGCGTGCTTCGGCCAATGCCAAAATCGGCGTAAGGTTCAACTCCCGGATTTTTCAAGATGAGGTAGAGGGCTGTCAGTTTCTTATCTTCATTGGTTGCTGCGCTCAGATAAGCTGCGAGTTCGCTTTTCAAATCCGGCGCCAACGTTTGCAAGGTCTCGGCAATCTCCTTGCCGGCGAGGTGGTCGTCTAATAACACGGCGCGCACCCAGGCGGCTTGCGCCACTTCACGGCGCAAATATTCAGGCAAGCTTTTGCTGACGGTTGCCATCTTCAATAGACCGAGCGGCAGGCGTGAATTCAAAACATAATAAGCGTCCATATCAAACGCCAACCGTCCGCCGGCGAATTCTCTCAGCTTCGCGTCGTCGGAATCCTTCAGGTCGGTGGAGACCATTTCGCGCCCATCCTCGTCATAAGAAAAACCCGCCGGTTTGCGCATTGCGTACTTGAGCATTTCATCAAGATGGGATGCGAGTTTCATGCGCAAACTCAAAAATTGATTCTGTGAAGATTGCGGCATGGCAGAGAGGCGCGAAGCGATTAGGGTATCCAACTGCCGGCGCGCTTCATCCTTTTTATGGGTTTCTATCATCAGGCGCGCCGTGTGGTAGGCGAGCGTCGCATAAGCGGGTGAATCGGGTTTGACCTTGGCGGCGGCGGCCATCAATTCACCGGCTTGCGGGTGATTGGCGCCGACTTTAGCCAGCGCCGCGACGAGCCAGGCGAGTGAACTCGTCTTCGTCCATTTTTGCACCGCATAATCGAGGGCCGGTTTGTCGGCGACCTGAAAGACATAAAGCCAATCCGTCAAATCGTCGCTGCGACCCAGCGCGGGAATCTTTTCATAGGTTTTTTTATCATCAGAGAAATCGTCCATATCATCTGTGGTGTAGATGTTCATCAGCGCCGTGTAATCCCATAAATCCTGCCAGATGGTTTTGCTTGAATTTTTTTTGAGCAGCGAGTCCGCAAGTTCATGCAGGCGGGTTTCGGGATGCAAGCGATAGTTGACGAAATTCAAGGTGCCTTGCGCCGCCGAACGAATCGAACTGTAATTGGCATCGCTCAGGATTTTTTTGAGACGCGCTTCGGCATCTTTCAGAATGGCTTCATCGAAGCGCTTTTCGGCATCCACAGAAAGCGTGGCTTTGCGAACCAGGGCGCGCGCCGCCAGATAGGGCGCGATGAGGCGATGCGGCGAACTTTTATCAGCGGCGATTTGCGAAAACAGTTTTTCGGCTTCGTCGAATTGCTCTGCGTAAAAGTTGGCAGCGGCGATTTGATAAGCTCTATCGGCTTGCAACCAGGCGGGAGCGTCGGCGGTTGCCGGCGCGGGGACGACCGGGCCGCTCGTACAGTTGGCAAAAACCTGGTCTTGGGCTTGTAGCCATTCTTTAACCTGCGGACTGGTGGCGCCGTATTTGGCCAGGCGCTCCTGCAAACTTTTTATGGCGTTCTTAAACCCGTCTTCCGTGCAATTGGCATAGCTGAAATATTCGTCATTGGCGTTGGTGTAAATGGTGACGGTGGAGATGGCCGCAGCGCCCGGCACTTTACTGCGCGCTTCGAGCCATTTGGTTACCCAGTTATCGCCTTTGGGCTGATTGTATTCATCTTCGCGCAAGCGATGTCGCCACATCGAAACCACGGCTTTTTGTTCTTCGGCGTCGAACCCCAGGCCGGCGAAATAACGATACGCAACATAGAGGTAAGAGCGCGCATACTTTTCCTGAAGCACGCCGAGGTTGCCCGCCGCGTATTTTTCGAGCGGCAAATCCGGGTGCGTCGTAAAAGTAAAAATGGCTTCGTTGAAAAATGGTCCGCAGGCTTGCTGAGATGGCGGTCGGTAACAAAGCGCCGCCAATATCGCCGCCAGCAGCAAGAGAACCTGAGTTTTTTTTGCGAGCCGGAAAAATTTTTGCGTCACACGGGTCATCGGTTTTTTCATTGCCATTGTCTTACCTCTTCAATCATTGATTGCGCCGCCGCTTTTTCCCAGGCGCGATTGCTAAAAATATAAATCCGCTTGCCGGCGGGTAAGCGCGTGAAGGGTTCGTCGGTTGCCAGGCCTAGACTCTGCTCGGCCTGAGGAACGCGAAATTCGCCGCCGCCTTCAACGTGGGCGCGGATTTGTTTTGCATCGGCGCCCATACGAAAAAGCATCGGCACCGCTTCATCAACCGGTAGCTCGGCAATCCAGTCATCATACAAACACCAACTGGCCAGCGCGGTAATCGAAAGCGGCATGGCGGGCGGCAAAGCCTGTCGTAAATCGGTGAGCAGTTGTTTATAAAATTCGCGTTCGCTGGTCTTGGCGTCGAAATCAATCTGCACACCGGCGGTCAGCGGGTTGTGGGTCGCGGCGAGAACTTTGGCGATAATCTTTTGGCGCTGGTCATCGGAAAACGCCGGTTTATCGGTGCGGTCGGTTTCAATGCGGGTCACGGAAATCACAAAAGCGTCTTTCGAGATTTGCAGCGGTTGCAAGCGCGGACGAATAAAGGTTTCTTCGCCTTTTAAATGAATGCTGTTCGTCAGCACGGCAACCCCGACTTCGCGGGTGTTGATAAAGCGCAAATCTTCGGGGCGTTCCCAGGCCCATAAAATAATTTTCGGGCAATTGTAAAAACGTTCTGCAGCGGTCGGCGGGCGCTTCGGCTGGCGCACCAGGCGCCAATAAACGAACGCCGCAACCAGGCTCGGCAGCATCACGATGAGGGCGGCAATAATGACACTCTGCTTTTTATTGAACCACATAAAAATTAAAGTTTCGGGAGCGTGAGTCCCCGCTGGTCTTGATATTTCCCGCCGCGGTCGTTGTAACTGGTTTCGCAATCTTCATCCGATTCAAAGAAGAGAATCTGAATGAAGCCCTCTTCGGCATACAGTCGTACGGGAAGATTGGCGGCGTTGTAGAGTTCGACCACCAGCCGCCCGCGCCAGTTGGCTTCCAAAGGCGTGGTGTTGGCAATCAAACCTGAACGCGCATAGGTTGACTTACCAATCGCCAGGGCGGTCACGCGACGCGGCATATTAAATCGTTCAATGGTTACGCCAAGCGCGTAAGAATGGGGCGGCAACAGCCAATACTCGGAACCATCTTCGGCCCGACGAATAGGCACATCAAGCAAGCTCGCGGCATCAAAATTTTTCGGGTCAATCTCGGTGCCGGTGACCGGCGAAAAGACTTTGAATTCATCACGCGCCAGGCGGCAATCGTAACCGTAACTCGACAGACCGCAGCTAATGATGCGGCGATCATCAACCTGACGAATCAACCGCTCTTCGTAGGGTTCAATCAACCCCTCCTCCTTGCACATTCGTTTAATCCAACCGTCAGATTTTATAGACATCAACTCTCCTCTGTGAAAAATGTCAGATGGCAGATTCAGATAACCGACCGCTTATCGTGATGCGCGGGGTAAGGGTATTGTTCGTATCCGAAATTCTGCATCTGCCTCAGTGGGCGAAAAAATCTATCACAAGATAGTCGGATTCACGAAAGCCGCAGGCTTAATTTAGGTTTTGGATTTCTGTAAAACATTTCGCAGAACTTCGTTGAGGTCGGTTATCTGAAAAGGTTTGGCGATGACCGCGACAAATCCGTATTTTTTATATTCGGCCATGACCGGCGCGGTCGAATAGCCGCTTGAGACGATGCACTTTGCCTGCGGGTCAAGGGCGAGAATTTTTTTAACCGCTTCCTCGCCGCCCATTTTGCCGGGAATCGTTAAATCCATCAACACGGCCTGAAAAGGCGCCTGGGATTCGTAAGCCTGGCGGTACATTTCAATGGCTTCTTCGCCGCAGGCCGCGCCCGTATATTCATAACCGAGGTAAGTCAGCATATCTTCTATCATGGTTCTCAGCGCTTCTTCATCATCCATCACCAAAATTTTCCCTTTGCCCGACAGCACGAGTTCAGAGTTGGCGGGTTGCAGGGCCATTGATTTTTCGGAAGCCGGAAGATAGATGGAAAAAGTAGCGCCGACTCCGAGCAGGGAGTCGACAAAAATATAGCCATCATGCTTTTTGATTATCGAATAAGCGGTTGCCAGTCCCAAACCGCTGCCTCGTTGTTTGGTGGTAAAGTAAGGGTCGAAGATTTTCGATAAATATTCTTCGGCAATGCCTACGCCTTCATCTTTAACGGTAATTTCCACATATTTGCCGGCCTTTAATTCAGTGCCTTGAATCATCGGGCTCGAACTCAGGGTAAGATTTCGCGCGGCAATTTCCAGTCGGCCTCCCAACGGCATGGCTTGTCGGGCATTGAGGACCAGATTATGGACCACTTGACTGATTTGTCCCTGGTCAATCTCGACCAGCCATAAATCTCCCTGACAAGCAAGGTTCGATTGAATATTCGAGCCGCTGAGGGCAAAGTTGACGGTTTCTTCAAGTAGCGGGGCCAGTGCAGAGGTGCGCTTAATCGGCGCGCCGCCACGCGCAAAGGTCAACAGCTGTTGGGTCAAATCTTTGGCTCTGAGGATGGCCGCTTCCGCTTCATTCAAGCGCATATAGGCTTTGTTCTGGGGTTCGATGAACCGGCGGGCCAGCGAGAGATTGCCGGAAATGGCGGTGAGCAGATTATTGAAATCATGAGCGATACCGCCTGCCAGAATGCCGATGGATTCGAGTTTGCTGGCTTTCAGGAGTTCTTCTTCGCGTTGGCGTTCGGTGCTGGTATCGCGAAAGACTAAGACGACGCCGATAATCTTGCTGTTTTGATTGCGTATGGGCGCGCCGCTATCGGCAATCGGATACTCTTTGCCTGATTTTGAAACCAGCAACGTATGATTGGCCAGCCCCATGACCTGTCCGCTTTGCATGGCTTTTTTTACAGGGTTTTCGCAAACTTCCCGCGAATCTTCATTGATGATGTGAAAGACTTCACTGAGCGGTTTGCCGATCGCCTCTTCCTGACTCCAGCCGGTCAATTTCTCAGCCACCCGATTGAGCAAGACCACCTTTTCCTCCGTATCGGTGGCGATAACCCCATCACCGATTGAGCGTAAGGTGACGGCAAGGCGCTCTTTTTCGGCGGCCAGCATGGCTTCGGCGCGTTTGCGTTCGGTAATGTCGCGGACAATCCCTGTGAAAAAGCGTTTATCATCCTTGATGAATTCACCGAAAGAGAGTTCAAGCGGAATCTCCTGCCCGCTTTTATGCAGCCCGAGCAATTCAATCCCTTCCCAGGTGATATGGCGCGTGCCGGTCGCCTGGTAGTTTTGAAACCCCGCTTCATGCATCTGGCGCAAATAGTCGGGCATCAGCATGGTTAAAGCATGGCCTTGCATTTCATCTATGCGGTAACCGAATACTTTTTCTGCCGCTTGATTGGTGAAAACAATTTTCCCCATTCCATCAATATTGATAATCGCGTCGGAAGCGGTTTCGGCAAGCGTGCGAAACCGATTTTCGCTCTCGCGCAAAGCATCTTCGGCGCGTTGGCGTTCGGTAATATCGGTCAGCGTGCCGATGAAACTGCGGACTTCGCCGGCCTCGTTGAATTCCGGAATGGCTTGACCATAAATCCAGGCGATGCTGCCATCCGGTCGTTGAACGCGGTACTCCACTTTCATTTCAGAGCAGGTTTTAGCCGCCTCTCGGCCGGTGTTTAACACCTTTTCTCTATCATCGGGATGCAGCGATTTTATCCAACCAAAGCCGAGCGCTTCGTCGGAACTGACGCGGACAATCTCCGACCACCGCTCATTGACATAGACAAATTTGCCATCGCTTTCGCAACGAAAGATGCCGACCGGCGAACTGCGGGCTAAATTATGAAATCGTTCTTCAGAGGCGCGGAGCGCCTGTTCGGATTTGACGCGCTCGGTAATGTCTGTCAGGGTGCCAACGTAACCCAGGACCTCACCATTGGTATCTCTTTCGGGAACCGCCTGACCGTAAACCCAAATGCTGGTTCCGTCGGGTCTTTGAAAACGATATTCAGCCTGAAAATCCAACCCCTGGACGGAGAGGTCGCGGGCCATTTGCAGCATGCGTTCGCGGTCATCCGGGTGGATGGCTTTTATCCAACCATAACCATAGACCACCTCCTTGCTAAACCCGACAATCTCCGTCCAGCGTTCATTGACGTAAACGCATTTGCCCTGTTTATCCAACCGATAAATGCCGACCGGCGAACTTTTCGCCAGACTCTGAAAACGCTCTTCGGAGGCGCGGAGCGCCCGTTCGGCCTTGACCCGTTTGGTGATGTCATTGGCGGTGACCAGCAAACAAGGGTCGCCACTGATGGTGATGGGTTCGCTGTCGAGCAGGACCACGCCGACATCGCCGTTCTTTCTCTTGAGCTGGATTTCATAATCGCGTATCGCAGGATTCGCGGCGAATAACTTGTAAATCTCGCGCCGTTCCGTTTCATCCGCCCACATCTGCAAATCATCGGGCGTGCGCCCAATGACTTCGGCTTCCGTATAGCCTAATTCCTCTAAAGCGGTGGCATTCATGTAGAGGTGACGAAAATCTTTCAAGCTCAGAATGCTCAAGGCCAGCGGACTGAAATGGAAGGCTTTGGAAAACCGCTCTTCGCTTTCGCGCAGCGCCTGGTCAGCCAGTCGGGTTTCGGTGATGTCGCGCACGATAGCCGTGGCTTCGTCGGCGCCGCTGACCACCAGGCGGGCTTCGTACCAACGGGTTTTGCCACTCATGGTCAGTTCATAATCGAACTTTTGCAACTCGTTCGTTTCCAGCGCTCGAGCAATGTAGCGGAGCGCCCGTTGGGCGAGTTCCTGAGGCAGAACTTCGTGAAGTTTCTTGCCTACGACTTCCGGCGGCTCATCGAAGAGACGATTGTCACGCGGCGCTTTAAATGCCAGATAGGTGCCATCCCGGCTGAGGCGGAAGAGCAAATCCGGCAGGGCATCGAGCAAGGTTTGAATATTGAGTTGCGCTTTAATGAGTTCATAGCCAATCTGTTTGCGCTCTTCAATCTCTTTTTCAAGCGAGCGGTTTTTGGTTGATAACTCGAGCGCCAGTTTTTTGCTTTCGGTGATGTCGCGTTGCGCCCCCCAACAGCCGATAAATTGACCGTCCTTAATAATGCCTGAGAAATTATTCAAGAAATATTTAGGATTGCCGTCCTTATCAACTTCAGAAGATTCATAATCGGTCAACCGATAACCTGCGCGAATAAAGGCGCGCAACATGTCGATATTCTGAGCTTCGGATTTAATCAGCAAATCGCCGAGCCGCGCGCCGATGATTTCGCGCGGGTCGGCGAATTCGTACATCTTCGCCATCGCAATGTTGCAATCGCCCATGAGCCCGCGCGCATAAAAAAGTTCGATCTGTTCGTCTTCAGGCAGGTTTATAGAAATCGGTTCAGAGCAGTCTAAACGCCAGATACCCTCAGCGCTGTGTTCGAGAAAAGCTTCATACTTTTCTTCCTGACGGCTTAAGGTTTGCTCAATCGTCTGTCGCTGGCGAAGCTCTTCGCTTAAGGCTGCACCAATTTTTGCCACTTCCTCTTCTTTGGTTTTCAAAGCCGTTTCGCTTGCCGAGACGGCGGCTTTGAGCGCGGCGACTTGGGCTTGTGAGGCGCGCAGCGCGTCTATGAGTTGGGCTTTAGACAGCTTTGCGTCTGTCATTGAAGACTCCTTGAATATGGAAGCCTAAAGGGAAAACCGGGACAGGGGCATATGGCAAAAGAGCCCACAGGTGATGCATTGTGGCTGAGAGATTTTCCCGCTTGCCTGACAGTCTATAGCCTTGTGAAAAGACGGTCAATTGTAGTTTTTTAGACAAAATGCGAATTTACCTTATTTTTTAAGCAAAAACCTTTGGCAAATCCGCTACCCGAACCTAAAAATGAGCCAGTAGGTAAAATAGCGTGTTTATGAGAAAGCCTCTTTCACGAGCTTGCGTTGCTCCATTTGATGAACGGTATGCGACCCCGTAGCGGTGCTAGCGCTTGCCGGCCGCCCGACGTAAGCGAGCTGCTGATGCGACTGGATCAACTCTCTCAGTCGCGGCTCAATGAAAAACCAGGCGCCTTGATTCTGCGGTTCTTCCTGCACCCAGCGGATGGCGGTCGCCTTGGCGTATTTGTGCAACTCTTCGGTGATTAAATTTTTGGCAAACGGGTAGAGTTGTTCGAGGCGTAAAATTGCGGTCTGCGTAGCGTTCAACTTCTTGCGCTCGGCCACCAGGTCGTAATAGACCTTGCCACTACAGAGCAAGACGCTATTTACTTGTGCCGCCTCGGCCGTGCCATCATCGGCCAGCACGGGTTGAAAGCCGCCGCTGACAAACTGAGCAATCGGCGATGAAGCTTCCGGCAGTCTCAGCAAACTCTTGGGCGTGATGATGACCAGGGGTTTGGCCGGTTGCTTTGCCTGGCGGCGCAAAAGGTGGAAATACTGCGCGGCGTTCGTGCAATTAGCGACTTGCATATTACCCGCGGCACAGAGTTGCAGGTAACGCTCAATGCGCGCGCTCGAATGTTCCGGCCCTTGCCCTTCATAACCGTGTGGCAAGAGCAGCACGATGCGCGATTTCTGTTTCCACTTCTCTTCGCCGGAAGCGATGAACTGGTCAATGATGACTTGCGCGGCGTTGGCGAAATCGCCGAATTGCGCTTCCCACAGCACCAGGGCCTCGGGCGCGGCGGTGCTGTACCCATAATCGAAACCGAGCACGCCGGTTTCCGAAAGCGGGCTATCGTAAATAAACCAGCGCGCATTGTCCGAGGCCAGTTGCGCAAGCGGCGACCACTCGTCGCCGGTCTTGACATCGGCAAACCCGGCGTGGCGCTGACTGAAGGTGCCGCGCACTGAATCTTGCCCGCTCAGTCTGACGGTTGTGCCTTCGACTAACAGGGACCCGAAGGCCAAGGCTTCAGCCATGCTCCAATCAACAAACGCGCCTTCATCAACCATCTTGGCGCGTTTGGTCAATAGGCCAACGACTTTCGGATTGAGGTTAAAGGATTGCGGCACCGTGGTGATGGTGTGCGCGATGGTTGTGAGCACGGGGTGGGCGACGCCGGTCTTTAGGATTTCAATCTGCTCGGCTTCGGCTTTTGCCGGTGGGATAGCAATCTCTTTGCCCTGTTGTTCGACAATCTGTTTGGCGCCGAGCTGGGCATTTTCATAACGTCGCCAACGCTCATCCATCAATGACTTAATCTTCTCTTCGGTCATGGTCGCTTCTTTGATGAGCTTGCGCGCATAGAGTTCGCGAACGCCCGGATGCTCTTTGATGCGCTGATACATGACCGGCTGCGTGTAGGTCGGTTCATCGCCTTCGTTGTGACCGTGTTTGCGAAAACCAATCACATCAATGACCACGTCTTTTTGAAACTCCTGGCGGTAATCCAAAGCGATTTGCAATACATTATAAGTGGCTTCGGGGTCATCGCTGTTGACGTGAAAAATCGGCACTTGAATCATCTTGGCAATGTCCGTGCTGTATGTAGAAGAGCGCCCTTCTTCGGGGGGCGTGGTGAAGCCGAGTTGATTGTTGGCAATGATGTGCACGGTGCCGCCGGTTTTATACCCCGGCAGTTGCGACATATTCAGGGTTTCGGGAACCACCCCTTCACCGGCAAATGCCGCATCACCGTGAATCAAAACGGCGAGTTTCTTAAGCGCGTTGTCCAACGGCGCGGCGTCCTGTTTGGCGCGCACGATGCCTTCAACGACGGGGTCAACAAATTCCAAATGACTCGGGTTGGGCGCGACGGCGAGCGCCACCGCATGACCCTCGGCGGTTTCGCGGGTGCCGCTGGCGCCTTGATGATATTTCACATCGCCGTAATCACTCGGATATTTCGGATGAATTGAACCTTCAAAGATGGTAAAGATGCGCTCGCAGAATTTGCCGATGACGTTGGCAATCACATTCAAACGCCCGCGATGCGCCATGCCAATGGTGACATCGCGCACGCCGCGCCGCGCCGCGCTTTCAATCAACTGGTCAACCAGGGCAACTACCGTTTCGTTGCCTTCGATGGAGAAGCGTTTCTGACCGAGATACTTGGTGCCTAAGAAGCGCTCGAAGAGTTCTGCCGAAATCAGTTTCCACAGAATTTGCTCTTTGGTTTGCGTGGGGACATCGGGTTGTTCACGTTCGAGGCGCGCGCGAATCCATTCTTTTTCTTCGGGACCCTGAATGTTGCGATATTCGATGCCGACTTTGCCGCAGTAAAACCGCCGTAACATATCAACGATTTCCCGCAAACTCGTGATGTCTTTGCCGCCCAGTCCATCGGCAAAAAATCGTCTGTCCAAATCCCAGATCGTCAGTCCGTAAGTTTCAATATCCAGCTCTTTGTGATAGCGCACCTCTTTCCAGCCAAGCGGGTCAATATCTGCAAGCAGGTGTCCGCGCACCCGATAGGCATTGATGAGTTGCAAGACGCGCGATTGTTTGCGCGCTTCCTGCAACTCTTCGCCGATGATTGCCGGATTGATGTCAATGGCCCAGCGATAGGGACGGAAAGGGATGCCGAGGTCAATAAAGATGCTTTCGTAAAATTCATGTTTGCCGCGCAGGAATTCGTCAATGAGAGCTAAAAAGGCTCCCGATTCCGCGCCTTGAATGATGCGATGGTCATAGGTTGAAGTCATGGTCATCACTTTGCTGATGCCGAGGCGCGAGAGCGATTCCGGTGACATCGCCTGACACTGCGGGGGGTAATCAATCGACCCGGTAGCGATGATGGCGCCTTGCCCTTTCATCAGGCGCGGATTTGACGCCGTGGTGCCAATGGTGCCGGGGTTGGTCAGACTGATAGTGGTGCCCTGAAAATCCGCAACCTGTAGTTTGCCGTCGCGGGCGCGTCGCACAATGTCATCATAAGCGTTGAGAAGTTCGGTAAAATTCAACCGATTTGCGCCTTTGATATTCGGGACCAGCAAGGTGCGCGACCCATCTTTTTTCGTCACATCAACGGCGACCCCGATATTGAGGTTTTGATGGCGCAAGCGAAATGCCGAGCCGTCTTCGCTCTCTTCGTAAGCATCGTTGAGCTGCGGGAATTTCTCCGAAGCTTTGATGATGGCGTAGGCAACCATATGTGTGAAAGAGACTTTGCGCCCGCCTGGTTTTAAGAATTGGTTGATGAGGCGGCGATTTTCATCCAGTAATTTCACCGGTATTTCACGATAGGAAGTTGCCGTTGGCACGTCGAGGCTGGCTTCCATATTTTCAGCGATGCGAAGCGCCGGACCACGTATCGGCAAGCGTTCGAGCTCTTCACCGGGTTGCGGGGCGGGCAGCACCGGCGCGGGTTTTGCTGGAACGGATTGCGGCCTTGCTACAGGTTGAGGGGCTTGCAATAAAGGCGCCACTTGAGCTTGCTCAATTGCCGGTGTGGGTTGCGCCGAAGGTGGATGCGCCGTGGGCGGATGCGCCTTCGGCGTGGTCGAAAGGGTTTTCGCTGGTTGAGCGACAGGTGCGTCAACGGGCTGCGAAGCCCAGGCGCGCGGCGGCTCGGTTTGCACGGCAGCTGATTGCGGCGGCGGCGGCGCGGTTGCTTCTTGGGCGGGCGGCAGCGTGATGCCGCCATTGCTTGAGAGGTCGTTGAAATAGCCTAGCCATTCGGCGCCTACCGACGCGGGATTTTGTTTAAACTGCTGGAAAAGGGCCAGAACATAATCGGCATTCACGCCAAATTCATTTTCAATCAATTGTTCAATATCGCTTTGCGTGACCTGTATACTCATAACCTGCTCCTCAATCGAAATGTAGAGTTTAATGGGCAAAGCGGAGCTTAACAACCGAACTTGAAAATTGCCCGAAGCCGGAATGCTGAAACGACCTTGAATTATTTAAAATGGCGTTATAGTCTTTGCCGCGTTGATGGCGAAAAACGATGCGATAAAATCCACCAATAACGAATTCTATCGGGCTATCGAAACGGCCGCCATCGAGCGCATGGATGAGGTCTGGTTGCACGATGACAGCGTGCGTTGTGTGCATCCGGGATGGGATTTGATTGTGGGTTGGACGCGCGTGCGCGAGAGTTGGGAACGCATCTTTGCTAGCGAACAGAAGATGCGGATTTCGCCGACCGAAATCTTTATCTATGCTTCAGAAGAGATGGCCTGGGTCAACTGCATTGAGAATATCACCGTCTTTCAGGAAGCCAGTTTCGACACCGTGCAGGCTGCGGCGACCAATCTGTTTGTCTGGCGCGATGACCGGTGGCAGATGATTCACCACCACGCTTCACCTATCCCGATGATTTTGCCTGACAGTACTTCCGAGACCATTCAGTAAGCCAGCAAAAAAACATTCAAAAATTTGGAATTAAATCCAAAATATCATCATTTTGCTGTAAACCGAGCTTTCCAAATAATTCCTAATCTTATTACTAAGTGTTATAAAGTCAAAGTTTATTCTAAGAAAAAGAGAATGCGTAGAGGTGGAATGTTATTTGCTCGAAAACCCCCTCCACGCACTTTACTAATGAAAAAAATTCGTAGATAGGTGGTTTCTCTGACACATTCAAGCAGAGAAAAAATGGCAAAATTTCGGAAAATCTAATTACCCCTAAATGGAGGAAACTATGTTGAAAAAATTTTACAGCGTTTTTATGCTGTTAACCCTTTTAGTTGGGTCTGTAGCTCCTGTTTTCGCGCAGGAAACTTCAGGGTCAATTGAAGGTACAATTACGGATTCAACCGGAGCGGCGGTCGCCGGAGCGACGATTAAAGTTGAAAGCGACGCTTTCAACCGCACTGCCACAACCGATGACAAAGGCTTTTTCCGCGTCCAGCAACTACGCATCGGCACCTACAGGGTTACCGTTAATGCTTCAGGTTTCGCAGCCCAAACTGCAGATACCGTTGAAGTTACTATCGGTAAAATCACCCCTGTTAATATTGTCCTGTCAGCCGCTGGCACAAAAGAAATTGTCAATATTCAAAGTGGCGGTGAGGTCATCAAATCTGACCCGACCGACAGCAAAGTGCAGACCAACATCAGCGCCAAGGTGATTGAAGCTCTGCCCAAAGGACAGAACTTTGCCAGCGTCCTCAAACTTTCACCGGCGACGCGCCCGGAACCGATGAGCGGTCAGTTTCAGGTAGACGGCGCCAGCGGTTCAGAAAACTCTTTCATTATTGACGGTCAGGAAGTCAGCAACTTCCGCACCGGCGTGTTGAACGGCAACAACAACTTGCCGCTCGAATTCGTTCAAGAGATTCAGGTCAAGACCAGCGGTTTTGAAGCTGAGTTCGGCGGCGCGACCGGCGGCGTCATCAACGTTGTGACCAAAGGCGGCAGCAATGCCTGGCACGGCAACTTCGGTTTAGCCTTTGAAAATGATGAGTTGACCAGCAAGAATCGCCCGTTCCTGCAGACCTTCAGAAGCGGCACGGGTGCAAGCTTCGTTCAGATCAACGAATACATTACCCCACCGGAAGATAACTTCCAGAACTTCTATCCGGCAGCAACCCTGAGCGGACCGGTTCTGAAAGATCGCGTATGGTTCCTTGCCAGCTACACCCCGCAATATTTATTAACCACTCGCGAAACCAATTTCTTCTCTTCCGATCCGCGCACCAGAACGTTAACGAATTCGGAAATTTATCGCGCCAAACAGATTAACGAGTATGCTTTTGGCCGTCTCGATTGGGCCGCCATGGATAACCTCCGCGTCACCGGAACCTATACCTGGAATCCGATTGTGGTGGATGGATTACTGCCATTTGGCAATGTTTCAATCGGCGGCGCGC
>JBIOWC010000791.1:0-8811 GCA_044868105.1 Blastocatellia bacterium | reverse complement strand
GATGTAAATTGACAGTGTAATAATATTGCAGTCCTGAATTGCTGTCTGTTCAATTGTGAACAGGTTTGGAAATAAATTGAGATAGTATCTTTAAGCTGGGTTGGCAGATTTAATGCGAATTGCTTTTAAGCGATGGCAAGACCGAATGCCGCCTCTGTCACGACCCGATTGATGTCGCTGCCACAGATTATGCGATGCGCAAGGGTGGATAATGAATGGCACCCTTTACTTAAACTGAATTAAAAGTGAGTAGGGACGCGCCCCGGACTGTATGTCTGGGGCGTGCCTCAATCATACTGTCTACATATTAACATTACTGACATTCCGCAAGGCTCCCGTGTTTCGGGTTCCTGTGCTTCCGCCCTTGACCTCATCCTTCCGTGCCTCATCAACCGGTAGGTCTTCGATAATGATCTGCTTATCGCTTTCTTGATTGTTCATCTTCACTCTCCACCTCATGCTGATGTTTGCCAATTAGAAACGAGGCAATCTTTCATAACAACCTTATACTGGCCGCCTTTGGTCTGATCGGCATGCTCTGCCGATAACGGCAAATCGGCCAGGGACTCGGTCTTTGTGCTGGCTTGAATCTGTTCTTGCTTGTTCATGGGTTCATTCTCCTTTTATTTCAATTGGTGTTGTCGGTGTACTAATCCCGCATTAGTTAGCGGAAAACATTTTTAATATCGCCTGCCGGTCGCCGCCTTTAATAGCTTCGGCGTTCTCCGCACTCAAGTCTTCAATGACGAGGGCTTGGTCATCCGTTTCACGATTATTTTTTGTTTTCATCACTATCTCCTTTCATTGAATCTAAAATTGTTTTCCGAAATCAACGTTCGCTTTATAAAGTATTCTGATGGCATTCCCGCCTTTAATCTTCTTTGTCTCGATTTCTTTCAGCGTCAAATCTTCCATAATGTTGGACGCTTCGGTTTCCTGCTGTTTGATATTCTCTTGATTCATCTTCATCTCCTTTCAATAAATCCAAAGTTGTTTTCAATTGCTTCGCATTAACCAGCCCGTTTTAACGGAATCTGAACTCTGCTCATCTGTTCAGGCGAAAATTTCACCAGAAAACTATCATCGCGATTGAGAATTGGTTCGCGGGCCTGCGGATTCAAAAAAACTGTGGGTCATAGTTGGGTCACAGGTTCGAGACAAAATGTGAATAACATTATTGGGAATTGATGGGCTTAGTTATGCAAACAGAAAACGGGAAATTAGGGTCGTTACCTCTGAGGTAATTGATTTCGATTTATCGAACATGTCAGTATGGCGACCAGCTCAACCAACGGTTTAGTAACTGAGGTAAACGAGCGCCGAATTTTGAACGGAGGGTGAAATGAATAATCTAACGAAGTTAATTGACGGCTATATTGCCATATGGAATGAACCCGCTGGCGCTATGCGTCAGCAACTAATCAAAGAGACCTGGGCTGAAGACGCCAGCTATCTTGACCCGGTTTTAGTAGGCGAAGGGCATCCCGGAATAGATGCGATGGTACAAGGCGTCCAGGAGCGATTTCCGGGTCACCGCTTTCGTCGAACCAGCGAAGTGGATTCGCATCACGACCGCGTGCGCTTCACCTGGGAATTAGCCAGCGAAGATGGCACGATGGTCGTTAAAGGTACGGATTATGGCGCGCTTACGGCTGATGGTCGCTTGCAAACCATCATCGGATTTTTCGATCAAGCGCCGGTTCAACAATAATGAAAGGAGATATGATTTATGGCGTTATCTGATCTTTCGCTTTTTCTCCGTCGCGTGTTGCTCGCCGATGCGATAATCAGCGGCACCACAGGTTTAATCATGTTGGTCTTTGCCGAATCGCTCAATGGGTTACTGGGTGTGCCGGTCGCATTGCTGCGCTATTCGGGAATCAGTCTGTTGCCGTTTGCCGCTCTCTTGATCTATCTCTCAACTCGCAAAAACCTGTCGCGGCAAGCCATCTGGGTGATTATTGCCTGTAATGTATTGTGGGCAATAGACAGCATTCTGCTGTTACTGACCAACTGGGTTGCGCCGACAGCCCTCGGCTATACCTTCATTATCGCTCAGGCATTGATTGTTGCCTTATTAGCCGAAGCGCAATATGTAGGTTTAAAGAAATCCGTGGCCACGGCTAACTAATGTTTCAATAAAAGCAGCAACCAATATATGGGGATGGGGTAAATCTCACTTTGCCCCATCCCCATCTTTTCAACCAACTGCTGCTGTCCTTAATTGAATCGGCGAACATAGATTACCCATCACCGAATCGCGCTCGGCGTACATAAGCGACAAATCAGAGAAATTTTGCGACATGAATTCTTTGATAATCACACTAATCAGAGAAGGCAGGCAAATAGTACGGAAAAGTTTTTTGAATTAGACACGCCTTCTATTGCCGGTGTGAGTTGCTTATGAGTCTTGATGTCCTCAAACGGATAAACCGTTTATACCTTTTGAGGCGAGGTGGGATGCGTTTTAAGGGTGACGATTCAATGAGCATAAGCCCTCAATCATTCATAACTTACAGCTTGAGCAATACGAGGGGAAGGCGTGTCTTCGTTACTTTTGCTTTAATAATAAAACGATGTCTTGAGGCTATGTTACCCCGCAGCCCCGACAGATATTCGTGTGCAAATCGCTCCGTTTTTTTGTTGAATGACCATCAAGTCGGGGGATGAAATTATAAATTCATGGCTTGCGCTTTCTCTTCTATGGCGGCAAATAACTGTTCACGTTCCGCTTCGCGGGTCGCTTGACGATAGGCCATCAGCAATTCTTTTAAGGAAACCAATTCTTTATACAAACCGGCATTTTCAATCGGCGGAGTGAGATAGGAAATCAATTCTGCATATGAGCGACGTTTGGCAATTGTGCCTTCCGAAGGATTGTTGACGCTGTACAAGTAAACATTTGGCAGTTCGCCAATCAACCGGTCAGACCAACACTCGGCTGAAAGCCCTGCTTGTTTGCCCGGCATAAATTCCAGCGAACCGTGGGTGCCGAGGTGAATTACTGCATCAGCGCGAAAAACTTTTTCCAGATAAGTGTAAAGCCCCATAAAACCATGATGCGGCGCGCCGCTTTCAGCAGCCAGCATTCGCATCGGGTCGCCTTCATAACCAAAGGTCGGTTGCACGCCGATGAAGATATTGCCGAGTTGTATGCCTAAAACCAAGAGGTCGCGCCCATTTGAATTGAGATTACCCGGCGCGCGACCCCACTCTTTTTCAATCTCATCCACATAAGGACAAAGCCTGCGATATTCATCAACGCTCATTCGATAAGCGACATTGGCTAGACTGCCGTAGTCATCGGCATTGCCACGCAAAATCATATCGCGTAGCTGATTTGCGTCATCAGGAAGATTGAGCGTGTAGTTTTCACTTTGCAAATGACGCAAAATTTCAAGCAGGCTTGGCATGACATCCAGGTCGGCCGCGGTCCCGATATTGCCTTTACTGGGTGGAAAACAGAAGAGAATAAACGCCAGACGTTTTTTACTACACGAAGTAATTTGTAAATGATTCCAACGAGCCAGGCGGCGGGCAATGCGCTGACAGCGCTCTTCAATCGCTTCAGGTTGATTTGAATTTTGTCTTAGCCCGCCGAACACGAAAGGTTCAGTCGCGCCATCCAGTTCAGGAATTGCCACCTGCATAGCGGTTTGCACAGGATTGATACCCAGTTTACTTTGTTGCCAATTATCAATCGTTTGAAAATCGAGAGAGACCAGCGAGCGAAACGGCGCGTTTACATTTTTAAGAAAAGTGATGGCCGCTTCGCTATCATTCATCGCCGGACCGCCGACGAAAGAAAAGCCTGTAAGCGAGACCACCTGGCTAACCCGACTGAACACGTGAGCAGAAGCGTTGGGGTGAACGGGTGACGCTGATTGAGCATCAAGGCTGTTATCTTTTTGCTCGCGGTTTTTCTTTGGATACCGTTCGCCATTTTCTTGAACAAGAAAAAACTTCGAACACGCTTCGCGGTTGTCCATAAAGGTTGAAATCGCCGGAATCACATTCAAGCCTTCTGCTTCAATGGCGCGAATCAGGCTGTCGTAATGCTGTCGCGCATCGCTGATAATTTGCGGGCGCATCAATAACAACCCAATGGTGTTTTGCCGTTCGAGTTTATTCTTTCGCGTGCGTTCATACCATTTTTGATAGGTTTCAAATGTATCAAATAATTTCGCCGCATCCGGGTGATAAATGCCAACCGCAGGAACCGTTTCCGGCGCAGCGATTTTTATCTGTTTAAAAAAGCCCACGTCACCTGACTCCTGACTGCCGAGGCTAGCGTAATGCTTGATAGCATAGAGCAACATGGAGCGAATGTTATTCGGTGTGGGCTGCAAAAAATAACAGTACAGATACAGGTAGTGTTTGATATCACGCACACGCCCGGCGCCGGGAATGAATTTCAGTAGGGTTGGCAGTTTGCCGATGAGCTTAAGGTATTGACCGTGATTCCTTTGTTTAGGTTTTTGAGCAGATGCCTTATCAGGTTTGCTTGATTTAAAAGTATCGGCCATCCACGAACCCAGCTTGCGAACTAAGTTTTGACTGGATACCGATTGATTACTAAAAGTGTCGCGCTCGGGCTCAGTTGAATCGGCGCTCTTGGCTTTCATTAGGGTGGCAAAGTCGAGTTTGCCCATCCGCGTGAGCCGCATCAGATCGGGCATACAATTGAATGCGATGATGGTTTTATGGGTGGCAACAGAGAGCGCCAATTGAATTAAACGAGCATTTCCGTCATCGGTGACGTGAATAATAAAAACAATGGATGATTCTTCGAGGTCGCGTTTTATCCTGAGCCATTCATCATCATTAAATGTTGCGCCTGAATTATGGACGGCAATTTGCAGACCGATTTTATAGTCACGATTGAGTTGCTCTTCGGCGTTTTTGAGCGGCGCAAGCAGGCTGGTGCCAACGTATAAAACGGTTATTTTCATACGCCCACTCCTTCCAACTGGTCTTCGATTTCGCCGAAAGCAATTTGTAATTTTTCAAGTACCGATTGTTCGGCTTGCCAAAAACCGCGTCCCGCGGCTTCCAGCAATCTGCCGACCAGGGTATGTGTCGAATGCGGATTGAGGGCGCGGAGCCTTTCGAGCATTGCTTCATCCAGCACAAAGGTTTCGGCGACGGCATCATATATCCAATCGTCAACCGCATCGGCTGTGGCCGACCAGCCGAAGGTGTTGGCCACTTGATGCTCGATTTCAGCTACGCCGCTAAAACCATGCTTTAACATGCCTTCGTACCATTTAGGGTTTAAGGCTTTGGTGCGGGTTTCGAGTCGAATGGTTTCTTCCAGGGTTCGGACTTTGGCGACCGGCGACAGGGTATCGGAAAGGTATATCGTTGGCTTGGCGCCGGCCTGTTTTTCTACGGCTTTCGATACGCCGCCGAGATATTCAAAATAATGGTCAACATCTGTGATGCCGACTTCCGTTGTGTCAATATTTTGGTAGCTGACTTCGACGCGAGCCAACGCCCGTTCAAGCAAACGTTTTGCCTCTCGTCCGTCAAAGCTTCGCCCTTTTGAATCGCGTCCATAGGCGAAACATTTTCGCGTAACAAATAGATCACCCAGTTCGGCGCTGTCTTCCCATTGACTGTCCAGCACCATGAAATTCACATTTGTTCCATAGTTGCCTGCGGCGTTAGAAAACACTCTCACGACGGCTTCGTCGAATGTGAAATTACCGGTAGCCGTTTGTTCCCTGACGTGTTTGCGGACGAAATTCAGGGTATCGGGTTCATCAAGCGCGGCAACACGGCGCACGGCGCGGTCCAAAACATCCATCGTTGCGCCGAATAAATCGCGAAAGATTCCAGAAATCGTCATCACCACGTCAATGCGCGGATGACCTAGCGCGTCGAGTGGAATCACTTCGACATCAGTGACGCGATTGAGCGAATCACGTTTTGGTTTTACGCCGAGTAACCACAAAGCTTGAGCGACGGCTTCGCCTTCGGTCTTGATGTTGTCTATGCCCCATAAAACCATGGCAATGGTTTCAGGATAGTGCCCGGCGGCGGTCAGGTGTCTTTCGAGTAATGATTGAGCGACGGATTGGGCGCGGTCAAAGGCAACAGGGGAGGGAACCGTATAGGGATTGACGGCGTGTGTATTGCGACCGGTCGGGAGAATAGCCGGATTTTGAATAATATCTGCGCCGGGACCCGGTTCAATAAATTCGCCGCGAAGCGCGCGCATCAATGAAGCGGTTTCAGGGTTTTCTCCCAGTTTAGTTTTAATGTCAGCAAGCAGAGAGAAGATTTTTGCTGCGTCTTCGACCGCTACCTTCGCTTGCTCGTGTAAAAAAGTGGTCGCTGGGTGTGTGGCAGATTCTTCGGTAAATATTTTAATTGCCTCGCGGGCAATTGATTCGACCTGTTCGCGCTCGCCTAATCGTTGTTCAGAGGTGGCGCTCTCTTTTATGAGGATTTGGTAATCCGGAAACTTTAAGCCATCGGCAATCAAGCCGGTAAGCGAACGAAGGCCAAGTTCAGGTCTATCGAAAGAGGCGATCATGCGCAACAGGTCAATAAGTTCCTGATTTTCGGCTGGGCGACCAAAAACATGCAGTCCGGTCGGAATGAGCCGTTGTTCGATTTCAAGAATCTTTTCGTAAAGCTCTAGCACACGGCTGTCGCGCTCAGGATTTTTTTGTGGATCACTCATGACTTTTCGGGACGTTGCATTGCAATCCTTACCTAAACAGAAAAGTCATGTCAATCTGACTTGAAGAGAAAATTTAACCTATCGCTAAACTTAACAATTTAACGCCTGCCTGAAAGCTGGTATGATGAGACTCTCCACCCTCCTTAAATTTTAAACCCATCTTTTTTATTAGCAGGAGATTAAATGATGGCCGAACTATTAGACCATGCCCTTCCGACGAATGGCAAAAAATGGAATATTCTTTTGGTTGACGATGAACAGTTTAATCATGAAATTCTTGGCATGTTTCTCAGCAAAACTGACTTCTCGCTTCAATCAGCAAACAATGTTCATGATGCTCTGGAAATGCTGGCTTCCACGCCAGCCGATATTGTCGTTACCGATGCCATGATGCCAAACGAAAGCGGCTTCAGTTTAATTGAAAAGCTGAAAGCCAATCCGCAAACCGCAGACATTCCGGTTATTTTATGGACAATTTTAGAACAGCCAGATGGCTCGGTAATGGATGCAACTAAAAAGGCTGATTTCACCGTTTCCAAACCCTTTTATCACTCGGAAATTTTGGAAACTCTCGAAAAAGCCAAACACCTTTTAGCCGCAAGGGCAAAGCAGAATGAGAAACAGCAGAGAACCGACCAGATGGTTTGGTGAGTCGCATCTCCATCTCTTACTGCTGATTCCGATATCGAATAAACGTAACCGCAAGTGACTTGACACAGCCTAAATCAGGCGGTTATTCTGAACGTCTTTTTCGATAACAAAATTTCTATCAGTTAGTAGGAGATATTTAGAGAATGGCAAATCATAAATCAGCAGAAAAACGTATGCGGCAAACCGAGCGCAAAAACGAAGTCAACAGTCGCAATCGCGGTACGCTGCGCACACAGATTAAAAAGCTGCGGGCTGCCGTTGATTCAGGTGATGCGACCTCGGCGAAAGATGTTTTGAAAGAGACCGTTTCGGTGATTGATAAATCAGTTCAAAAAGGTGTGCTTCATAAAAATGCCGCGGCCCGTCACAAATCAAGACTGACTTCGACGGTCGGCAAATTGTCTGCATAAATCGGGTCATCTATATAATTCAAAACCAGTTAAAAAGAGGACGGCAAAATTTTTGCCGTCCTCTTTTTGTCGCTACCTATTGCGGCGCGGTCAATTCGGCAATCAAATATTCGAGTTGAAGTCTGGGTGTCGCTTCCGAACTTTTAATCGCCAAATCAACCTCGGCAATGCGCTGCATGCCGTGAACAATGGTTTCGCGGTCCATTCGATTTAAGCTGGCAACAAAATCTTTGGCGCGTTTTCCATATTGCCCGGTTGCTTTGGCTACTTCTTCAAATGTTGCTTTGCGAATAATCAAATCTTTTGCCGTCAACATCCGACGATACAAACCGCCGAGCGCGCCGACAATCGCCAGCGGTTCGGTTTTATCATCCAATAATCGTTGCGTCAGTTTGAAAGCGCGTTTGCGGTCGCGGTCTAAAATCGCATCCCATAATTCAAAACTCGAATGTTCACGGGCGCGCGGCACAAGTTCTTGAATCGCCGCCTGGTTGATGAAACCGCCTTCTGCATAAGCCGCCAGTTTCTCGAGTTCATTCACTAACCTACCCATTCTGGTGCCGACTAAGCCGATGAGATGCCCGAGCGCTGCCGGTTCGATTCGACAACCTCGCCAGCGCAAATACTCTTCAACTTTGCGCGAAGCTTCGGCATCTGTGAGCCTGTCGAAATTCACCACTGTGCAGGCTTTCATCAAGGCGGCGGTTATCTTGCGTCGCTGGTCGAGCGAGACGGCGCGAAATACTACGGTCGTTGTCGGCGACGGATGCTTCAAATAATCCAGCACGAAATCCAATTCTTCTTCTTTGAGTTTATCGAATTCGCGAATAACCGTGATACGCCGGTTGGACATCATCGGTAATTGATTGGCGTTATCAATCGCCATGGTCAGGGTCGTTCGGATGCCGTTTACCGATTCGCCTACGGTAAAGGTTGAGTAATTAAAAAGCCGCATCCCTTCATCAAGCGTGTTTCTCAATAGGGTAATGGCGCGATCTTGAAAATAGTCTTCTTCGCCGACAAATAGATAAAGCGATTCCAGGTGCCCGGCCTTCAACT
>JBIOWC010000790.1:0-4843 GCA_044868105.1 Blastocatellia bacterium | reverse complement strand
TGTTCTGAAGCACCTCGTTTTCCATAGAGCAAGACTGCGGTAACCCCATTATTGTCTCCTTATCTCCCCATCTCCCTGTCTCCCCTTCTCCATGTCCCCCTAGCTCCCAGTCTTCAATTTTATGCTCTACTTAAAATCGCGAGGCTGCCGTCGCCTAAATCGCCCCAGCCGGTGACCAGTCCAAGCTCGGCGTTTTGCACTTGCGCGGCGCCCGCCTGATGCCGGAGTTGGCGAACCGCTTCAACAAGGTGATTCATACCCCAGGTATGCGCCTGGGAGAGCAAGCCACCGTGGGTGTTTAAAGGGAACTCGCCGCCTAATTCGATTCGACCATGGCTGACGAAATCGCCGCTCTCGCCTGCGCCACAAAGCCCCAGCGCTTCAAGTTGCAGAAGCACAATGTAGGTGAAGCAGTCGTAAATTTGTAAAAAATCAACATCGGTCGGTTTCACGTCAGCCATCGCAAAAGCGTGTGGCGCAGCGTTCGCCAGCCCAATGCGCAACAAATCCTGACGCGAAGCAATATCGTCTGCCGGGTATGGATGACCTTCGCCAACGCCAAGAATGGCTACTGGAGCCGGTTTCAAGTCACGCGCTCTTTCCATAGAGGTAACAATTACCGCGCAAGCGCCATCGGTTTCAAGTGAACAATCAAACAGGCGAAAGGGTTCGGAAATCATCGGCGATGCCAGATAGCTTTCCAGCGTCATTGGCTTGCCGCGCATCAAGGCGCGTTCATTGAGTTGCGCGTGTTTGCGGCAAGCCAGCGCGACCGCCGCCGTATGTTCGTCATTGAGGCCATAAAGTTTTTTGTGCCGCATAGCCAGAAAAGCATAACCTTGCACAGGAGCGAGCACTCCGTAAGGATAAGAAAAATCCCGCGTGTTGTTGGCAAATGGGCTGACGAGCTTTTTACCTTGTCGCGGCGCGTCGGCCTTGGTGCGAATCGCCGTGTAACCTAACCAGCCGAGGATGATTAAAACCTGAGTGGCGAGGCCACAACTTACGGCCATCGCCGCGCTTTGCAGGGCCGCCACCGGACTTGCGCCGCCCATATGAACGGTTGTCGCGTAGCGTAAATTTTCAATGCCTAAATTCGCGGCGAGTTCTTCCGCTGTCGTAAAGAGCGGCGGCGGGATGATGCCGTCAATGTCAGCTGGCTTGAGTCCGGCGTCTTCGATGGCGGCGCGCGAGGCCTGGAGCATCAATTCGACCTCGGAGTGCGACGAGCCTTTAACGTAATCGGTTTCACCTATGCCAACAATGGCGGCTTTGTTTTTTAAACTCATTACGGTTAGCGACCTTTGAAATTCGGCTTGCGTTTTTCGTGAAATGCCGCGATGCCCTCTTTTACATCTTCCGTATAGTTGGTAATCATTACCGCCAGCGCCGCATCTTCGAGCGCGTTTTCCAAATCCATGGTCTGTTGTTTGTACATCATTCGCTTGGCAATGCGAATGGCGATAGGCGGCCCGTCGGCCAAACGCGCGGCCCATTGGCTAACGGTCGGCATCAGTTCCGCGTCGGGCACGACTTCGGTAACCAATCCCAGTTCTTTGGCTCTTGCGGCAGGGTAGACTTCGGAAAAGAGCGACATCTTCAAGGCGTTTTGCAAGCCCATAAATTTCGGAAACAGATAAGCGCCGCCTTCATCCGGGATGAGCGCGAATTTCAAACTCGTATCGCCGAGTTTGGCGCTTTCGGCGGCAATACGAAAATCACAGCTGAGCGCCAGCGTCAGGCCGCCGGCGACCGCTGCGCCGTTGACGGCGGCAATCGTCGGTTTATCAAAGCGCCGCAGCAAGGTGACAAGCCGGTGCATGTTTTCGCGCATCTCAAGCATGGCTTCCATACGGTGACCGCGATAACGCGACGGGTACTGGAAATCTTTTGAGATGTCGCCGCCCGAACAAAACCCGCGCCCTGCGCCGGTGATAATCACGGCGCGAATATCATTATCATCACGCGCCTCCGCCAGCGCCGCGATAATTTCATGGACCATCACTTCCGAATAGGCATTCAATTTTTCAGGACGATTCAAGGTAATCCTGGCGACCTGATTCTCTATTGCATAGATGATTTGACTGAATTCCATAAGCGTTGTTTTCGCCGGTTAGTTGATTTCAAGCTTCAAAGAGTAATTGGCCGTGGCTCCCGGTCGTCGCGCCCCGGCGCGAATCATAAAAACGCGAATCACAAATTCGCCCGATTCCTGCAAGGTGTTTTCCCATTCGGTGCTTTCGATGGAACGCTCTTCATCCGGGTTTCCATCTTTCCGATGGATAACAAAGGCGGCATAGGTATTCGTTGACGTCAGTGTCAATTTGGCATGCTGGCCGGCTTTTGCCCCAAAAATATAGTCCTTGAAAGCGTACCCTTTAATCGTGCCTTTGATGACCGCTGAACTCGTGCCTTTGGCAAAACGAATACGTTGTGGCGGCGGGTCTTCCGATGTAGCGGCGCTACCGGCAAAACTTGTTGCCACCAATAAGGCGACCATGAATAAAGATGCGCTAATTCGGCGTGCTTTCATTTTTCATTCCTCAACTTAACAGGCAAAGCCGACAGCTGACTTTTGCCCTTTCACTTTTACTTATTGCCTGGCGGCTTCAACGTCCTTTGAAGTTCGGCGCGCGTTTTTCCATAAACGCCCGCACGCCTTCCTTATGGTCTGCGGTCTGTCCGCAGCGGGTGTGAGTTTCCGATTCGCGGTCAAGCAGGGTTCGGAAATCGACCGTATTGGCCAGATTCACATTGGCTTTCATATAACGGAAACTGACGAGCGGCCCGTGAGCAATGCGGGTGGCTATATCGAGAACGGTGGATTCCAAATGTTCATGCGGAACGACGCTATTGACCAAACCAATGCGATGCGCTTCGGCAGCTTCAATGATGTCAGCGAGAAAGAAAAGCTCCTTAGCTTTCGGCGCCCCGGCATATTGAGTCAACAACCAGGTGGTGCCGAAATCGCCGCCGAAACCGACTTTGGCATAAGCGGTTCCGAATTTAGCTTTGTCGGATGCAATGCGTAAATCGCAAGACAGACAGACGCCAAGCCCCGCGCCCATCGCGTGACCATTGACGGCCGCAAGGGTGACTTTCGGCATATTGTAAATCGTCCAGGAGAGTTCATGACCGTCGCGCAACCAGTCAATTTTTTCCTCAAGGGTTTGTTCGACTTCGCCTTCGTTTCTTTGCGCCATTGCAGAGACGTCGCCGCCCGCACAGAATGCCCGACCGGCGCCGGTAATGACAATGGCACCGACCTCTTCATCTTTGCTCCAGCGTTTTAAGGTATCAATGGATTGAATGATCAGGTCGCGGCTCAGGGCATTGAGTTTATCGGGACGGTTAAAAGTAAGCGTCGCAACGCGGTTTTCGACACGGGTTAAAATGACTTCGTCACTCATCTGGTTTATCTCCAAGTCTCAGGCAGATGGTTCATCTGCCGGGGTTGCCTAAACGCAAAAGTAATCAATTGCGTTATGTTTTAATATCGGTCTCAAGCATTTCTAAAAAACGATGATAAACATAATAGACCTCTTTTAAAGACAACGTCGGCACGCGGTCATCTTCAAACGGGGAGGAAGGAAGGGTTCGGCGTTCTTCGCCAAAGTAAGGCACACGACGTTCTATGCCATTGTAAAACGCGGCGGTGAGGTTACTGGCGATAATTTTGTTCTTTTCGTCCATAGAGGATTTTCTCCGAGTAAATTTTTGAGCGGCATAGATGGCTGGGGAAGGGTCATTTTGCCTGCTCGAATACTGTAAGGGGCAAGCTCTTTAATGGCTTTATTTATTCTTTCACGGCAGCGATAGCTTCGATTTCAAGCAGAAACCCGTAATGTAAATCTTTGACAGGGATGATGGCTCTGGCCGGGCGGTGGTCGCCGAAGACCCTGGCATACGCTTCATTGACCTGTCCCCAAAGATTGATGTCCGTTATATACACCGTGGTTTTCAAAACATGATGCAGGTCGCTGCCGGCGGCTTCCAGTATGGCGGCGACATTTTTCAAAGCCTGTTCGGTCTGTTCTTCAACCGAGCCTAATTTTCTTTCGCCGGTTGCCGCATCAATTGCCAGTTGACCGGCGACATACACCAGACCGTTATGCACCGTTGCTTGAGAATAATGTCCGGCTGGCTGGGGCGCATTCGGGGTAAAAATTTTTTCCATAAATGACCTCGCAGTTGTGATGCTGTTTTTTATGCGCCATATTTTTATCATTGCTCTCCATGATTTTGTAGTCGAATAATCAATCTTTCATTTCCGACCCGTTGGCGCAATCTCTCTGGGGTTGCTCCGATTTGCTTTGCCGAAAATTCAAGACCGGGCTAAGCGCGCACGCATCTAAACAGAAAGGGTAGCCTTGCAATAGCTACCCTTTAACAACCCGACTGGAATAAGTTCTTTTGAAGACCTCTTATTGCGGAGGCTCGGCAGGTGGACGGGCGATAACTAGCGGCGCTTTGGTCATGGCGTCACGTGCACCTTGTTCAATACCTGATTTCTTCAACTCTTTTGGCAGCGTTGGAAGCGTGAAGGGTTTATCTATAAATTCGGCTTCGGCTTTCAGTTTACTCTCTTGTGGCGGACGGGCTTCTTTGACGTGTTGCAAAATCTCTTTTGCGAGCTTCGGCGCCGCCGCGTTGCCATTAATCGCCGATACTTTGCCGGTTGCCAGAACGACCCTCGTCTTACGGTCTACAACCCGATAATTAAAAGTGTAGGTAAAGAGCGGGCGGTCAATTTCTACCTGTACATCCGCGGCATCGGAATGATCAACGAGCAGCAAATTCCATTCAGCAAATTCAGATTGTTTTTGCAGTTCGCTTTCAAGTT
>JBIOWC010000789.1:0-2625 GCA_044868105.1 Blastocatellia bacterium | reverse complement strand
TAAGCACGGCAAAAGCTAAAAGTGAAATGGCAAAAGTAATCGCACGCGGCGCCGGTCAGCACGTTTGCCCATAAAGCTCGCCCTTCTAAACAGTCGAGGTTGATTTAAGGCAAGGCGCCGCCAACCGATTGTCGCAACCATTCAAGATACGCCGTTGAGCCGCGCTCTATCCTCAAGGCAATGACTTCGGGTGTGGCGTAGCTGTGCAGTTGTTTGATGCGGCTCTCCAACTTTTCATATTGCTGGTCGGTGGTTTTGATGATTAACAGAACTTCACTGTCTTGATTGAGCTTTCCATCCCACCAGTAAACCGATTGCACGTTTGAAACCATATTCACGCAGGCGGCCAGATGCTCTGTGACCAGGGTTTCTGAAAGGCTTGCGGCTTCTTGATTTGAGGCCGCCGTCACCAGAACGATCAATTCATTGCTCATCACCGAAAGATAGCATCTTTCAACCATCTAGCAGAAGATGGTTGAAAAAAGAAAGGCGCAACTCGCTAAACAAGTTGCGCCTGCAAGAAGGTCTGTTGCTCAAGCAATTAATTATTTTCTTTTCCTGTATCCACCTTTTCGCCAGCTGCTTTATCGCCCACTTTTTCCAATGACGGCGTCGCAATTTCGAGCGGAATATCGAGGTCTTCTTGCAAATCAACGGTTCCCGCGAAGAATTGACGTACCCATTCGGTGAACATGAAATTTTCTTCGATAAAGGGGAAATGTCCGCTGTGTTTGAACACTGCCAGTCGGGCGTTGGGAATCCCGGTTGCCAGTTCTTCACCGTAACGTACGGGCGTTACCAGGTCATGGCGCCCGACAATAACCAGCGTCGGAACTTTGATGTTGGCGAGTTGCGCGCGCACATTGAATTGCCCTTCGCTGGTGACATAAGAAAGCTTTCTGGCCAGCGCATCAAAATAAGCTGCGTAAAGATTGCTCTCTGCGAGATACTCTTCGAGCGGTTTATTGAAATAATGCGGAAAAAAGACGCGGTAGCGGGCGCGCACCGTATCACAAGAGACTGAGGTGCGGGCTTGCGCATCGCTGCGATTGAGCGCGGCCATCTCTTCCGTAGTGAGCGATTGGGCTAAACGCTTTTCGACTTCGCGCTGGTCTTCAATAAAAGCTGAGGTAGAGACGAGAATCAACCGTTTGACATTTTCCGGGTAACGCAAGGCATAGTTGAGCGCGATGGCGCCGCCAAAACTGTGGGCAATTAAATTGATCCGGCGATAACCGAGCGTTTTGCGCAATTCGTCAATATCATCTGCGAGTTCGGAAACCGTAACATACTGATGGGTCTTTCCGCTTAACACATCGGCGCGGCGATCATAATAAACCAGCGTCATATAGCGGCCAAGAGGGGAAAGCGCCGGTTGAAAATATTCACGCGGTAAGCCGGGTCCGCCGGCCACCACAACCGCTAATTCCTTGCCCTTGCCTTCAACATTATAGGCCAGGTTTAAACCGCCGGCTTGATATCTATAGGTGTGCAGGTTCGGCGTCCAGACGTGTTGATAGGTGACAAAAGAGTCGGGCGCGCCTGCTGCAACAACGCGATTTGAACTCATTAGCCTGATGCATTCGTATTCGGTTTGTGGTGATGTGGTTCTTACAGGCACATTTTGAGCCTGTGCCAAAGCCGTGAACAAGAGCGTGATAAGCGACAAAGCGACGAGACGTGAAAATTTTTTCATAACCAAACCCTCTCAACCACATTCGTCTATGGGTGACAAATGTTAGAAAATATTCTCTGTTAAACCTTGATGATTACGTTGATTCTTGCGATAGGGGCAGGATTAACTCAAGGCGGATATGGCAACCATTCAGGCCATTCGTAGCGCTGATTTTTACGATAAACTCGTTCGGATAATAGGACAGCGAAGCAGTGAGCGCAATAGTTTTATCAAAGGCCTCTAGATAGGTAATTGAGTTTAACGCCGGGCGGCGCTTTTTACCTCTGGCGGGTGGGGAGGCCACCTCAGACGGCGGTGTCCTAAAGTTGAGATGCTCATGATTAACCGGGTCACAGACTTGGCGTGCTTGGCGAGGTCTTAGCGTCTTTGCGAGACCTCTACTCTGCTTTGCGTGCTACCTGACGAGAGGCGGAGTTTCACGCAAAGACGCAAAATCCCGCTCAGCTCGCAATGGTGACGTCGCTAGCCGATAGGGGTGAACCTAAGCTTTGCAACACCTCTTCAGGTCCCTACTCCTCAGGCTTTTGAATTGCGGAGCCTGCTGACTCGGACTATGATATTTCGGACTTGTCTGAATCAATACTGAACACGCCCTTCATTGGTGCGCACAGTTTACAGCCGATAATTTTATCTGTTGGAGGTAGTAATGAAGATTTTAAAATATCCCTTTGCCCTATTGGTGTGCGCCTGGTTTATTTGCCCATTTATTACATCTGCGCAATGGAACAAGAAACCTTATACCGAATGGTCAGAAAAAGAAGCGCTGAAGGTATTGAATGAATCACCCTGGGGACAGACGCAGGTGTTTAGTGACGTTTCCAATACCTTCGGCACAGGTCCCGGTCGCTCAGGGCGCAGCGGCGACTATAACGCTTACCACATGAATATTCGGATTCGTTTTCTCTCTTCCAAACCGATTCGCGAAGCCT
>JBIOWC010000788.1:0-15069 GCA_044868105.1 Blastocatellia bacterium | reverse complement strand
CCGCGCCGGTGCAGGGCTTCGATTTGCGCATCTTGCCAGGCCTGGCAACGCAGTTCGACGCGCGCTGCGGAACGGGTCTTTTGCCGCGCTTCGTGCAAGGCGCGTTCGGCTACCGGCGCCGCCTGAGGATTGACTTTAAGCAACAACACCGCTTCGTCCTGCTGGGAAAAGGCGCGCAAAAAGGCGTCCATCATGCCTTGCGGGCTTTTGCGGTCTTGCCACTCGAATATGCTGTAGAAAACAAAGTCCGTTTCGCTGACCTTCAAAAATTGATGCGGTTCGGGAACGCTGCCGTTGAAATCGGTCGGCAAGATGGCGTGCGGAAGTTTAAAAACCGGGCTTCTGAGTTCGCGGCTGAAGGTTGCAATATTGAACTCGCAAGGCAACCAGACTTCCATGACGTGGCTTAAAATATTGCGCCACTGGGTCGGCATCGCATCGGTTTCCCAAACCGTCATGCCAATCGCATTCGACATCCGAAAAGCCAGTCGCGCCCATTGCGGCGGAATGCCGTGAAAGAGATGAAAGTCGGTATTGACGGGTTTATCGAGGAGCCCTTCGATCAGTTCATCACGCACCTGTTTTTCATGGCGGTTCAAATCAACAACCGATAGATTGATGCCGGCGCGATGCAGCGCGTGAATATAGGCTCTTGCCGCTTGCCCGTAACCCGAGGCATCAAAAATATAACCGTAGTAAGTCAGCGTTATCTCGTCCATTCTCAGCCTCGCTAAACTGAAAAGCTAGGGGTTGTGAGTTGCAGATTCGCGTGTTCCCTCATTTTGCCGAGCACGTCTTGCGGAGTTAATGATTTCAAACATTCAAGGTGATAAGCGCAATCGCGCCGGCCCCAGGGCGTTTGCCGACAAACGGGTTCACAGGCGAGTCCTTTGGTGATGGCAAACATATTTGCCGCGGGAATGATTTCGCGCGCCGGGCTGGTGAGTCCGAAGATGCCAAACGTCGGTGTGCCGACGGCGACGCCGAGGTGCATCAAGCCCGAATCATTGGATACCAGGGCCGCGCATTGTTTAAGTAAAGCGGCGGTTTCCAGAAGGGAAAGTTTGCCGATGAAACTCGTAACATTGCCGGGCCAGGTAAATGCCCGTTGAAAATAGGTATCGCCATTTTGCAAATCCGCCGCCGTGCCCACGAGCGCGACCTGCGCAAGCAGCGGCGCTAAGCTTTCAAAGCCATGCCATTTCTTCCAATACCAACCGGGCTTGCAGCCGGTATGAAAAGCCACGGTCTCCGGCAAAAGGTTGAAGGTTGTGCTGGCGGTCATGGCAAAAGGCGCGGGCAGATCATCTTGCCACCCGAGCGCGCGGACAATCTTTTCGACGCAACTGATATCGCCTTTTTGCAACCATTCGCGTTGTTCAAAGGTGAAGATGGTTTGGGCGCGAATCAATCGTTGAGCGGGGCGACTCCACAGGGTGAACGTCGCCACGTCGTAGGCTTGTTCGCCGAGTCCATCCAGGCGTTGCGCTTTGGTTTTGCACCACTCGCTCGAGAGATAGAAAAGGTTACGAATTTCTGGCGCCCCTTCAAGCAGACTCACGGTGTCGAGATAATCCGGCATCAGCAGGACATCAACCGTGTAGCCCAACTGAACCAAGACGCGAATCAGTGGCGTAATACGCAGGATGTCGCCGATGCCACCGGCGGCTGAAATAAGCGCGGTTCGCTTCATGGTCTGCTCCTCCAGCGTGCCTTACGCTTGTTCATAAAAGTCTGCAATCACCCCTTGAGGCGTTTGAGTTTTCTTCCTTAGCGATGCTGAGGATGTCAAAGCGGATTTCTCAACACGCCCGCCAAAGTATTTCTTCTCGGTCAATCAATACGCCTCAAACACCAAGCCCTCTGTAAAACTGCAAATCCCGGCCGAGCAACGGGTGAAGCTTATCCGCCGGATAAGCCTGGTAACGCGAATCCTGTGTGCGTTTCGGGCTGGTATTTGCCGCGTGAATCATCGCCACATAAAAAGCCTGATTGTCTAAGGCGATTAGCTTTTTTGATGGACTATTCCAGATAAAGCGCGTGTCTTCGCCGATGTTAATATTCGGAAAAGGGTTGTCGCGCCAAAACGCTTTGCGATAACAGAGCGTGGCGCCCGCCACCCAGAATTTCTGGTCGCGCGGATAGACATATTGCCAGGCCCGATCGCTGGTCGGTTCATAAAACCATAGCTTGCTCAGTCCGCAGACATCGGCCTGCGCTTCAAGGAGCGAGCCCACCTGATAGCTGAGTCGCCAGTTGGCCATCCAATCATCATCATCCCAATGCGCGATGATATCGCCGCGCGCTTCGCGACAGGCAAAATTGCGTTTGGCGCCGAGCGCCATCTTATTTTCAAGTCTGAAATAACGTAGGCGTTCATCTTCGGGAACCAACTCGGCAACCGCGTCTAGGCCATCGTCAACAATCAGGAGTTCTTTATGCGGATAATCCTGCGCCAGAAAATAGCCGATCGCCTGCGGCACGAAGGCCCGCCGGTTCGCGGTCGGCATAACGCAAGAGATCAGGCAATGGGTGTTCTCAAGAGACATTTCAGGTTTCCCGAATTCGGTGGCTAAATTTCTGTGAGGTCGTGGGTCTCAATATTTAACTGATAATGCGCTGCGGCTCTTTGCAGAGCCTCCTCCGGCGCAAAAGCGTTGTTGCCGTCATAGACCACAACATAAGTGCAGTTATTCTCTGCGCGAGCCTTTTCTATCTTTGACCATAGCTCTTCGGAGACCGCCTGTTTTACGGTTTTCCAGTCCGCCTCCAGGTGGTCGAGAAAGTCATAGGTATTGAGGTCATCCTGAAATAGAAGCGGCGCCTGCCAGCGAATTCCCAGATAGTAATAGGCCCGCAGTTCACCTTTTTTCATCTCAATGGCATCAAAGCCCAGCCGGGACTCAGACTTTTTGGATGCGGAGATTTCTGCGACCCGCTCGTAAAGCACGGTCCCCAGGCCTTCAGGGTCAGGCGTACCAGTGCGCATCAATTTAAGCAGGTCGGCGCTCTTATCCTTTGCCTTGCGCTCCTGGCTTAACAGAAAAGCCAGCGGTAAAACATAACTGCCCAAGAAGACCCATCGCGGGTGGTCGGGGGTTAGGGCCAGATTAAACGCCTGCGCCGTCGGCGCTTTCTTGACCAGACGATACCACTCTTCATCTGTCGTAATATGACCGGCTTGGTCAACGGGCGCTGAGGGCGTGCTTTCCAAGCCAAGAATTCGGCGGGCCACGAGTTGCAGAGATTTTTCCCAAGCCTGTTTATAACTTTTACTCTGCGCGATGGCCTTGAAAAAAAATTCCGGATCGTCCCCGCCAAGGCTTGCGATAACCGCCAGCCCCAAGATTTTCGACATGACGTTTTCAGGAGGCGCTTTCTTCTCCTGGCGTCTGCGACTCAACAGGTCTGTGGCGCGCCGCACTTCAACTTCGATGGCCTCGCGCTCACCAAGCAATAGCGCATCTCGGCCATCGTTTGCCGTCACCACTTTCATTTTTGAAGTTCGATAATCGGGGTCGGCCATCTTCTCCGCGACCAGTTCACGGAATCGGTATCTTTTTGCCGCCAAACTAATCCAAGACATACGGTTTTCCTAGACTTTCCCTTTCTTCCAGACAATGGAAATTTTCTTTGCGACATCCTTCATATCTACATCATCATAGTTATTCTTGATGTATTCTTTAACCTTCTTTTTGATTTCTGCCTCAAGCTGCTTCTTGACGCTGCCGCTCACCCGGGCGTTGCCGACCAGTTTAATCACCACCGTAACATTGCCGGAGCCGACCGCCGCATCGAAGCTATCAACCGCTTTCTTGCCTAATTGTTCGGCAGCGGCTCGTGTTTCATCAAGGTTTTTGCCGAGTACCGAAGTAATAGCGGTGAATTTCTCTTTCGCAAAATAGAGCGCCTTCTTGGTAAATCCGCCTTTCACCTCACCAATCACCAGTTGCTCATCCGCTTTTCCTTTAACCGTACCCAGACCGCCGGCGTCAAAGCCTTGCGAGCTTGCCGCTTTTCCGGCTTCAACCAGGGAAACAAAACCCGGACTTTCGCGTTTGAGTTGTCCGCGTAAACCGGCTTCCGCTTTTCTGATTCGTTCGTCATCTTTAATCTCTTGCCAGACTTTCTTCTTGGCATTGTAAACCCATTTCTTAATGCCATTCTTGGTTGCATAAACCCGCTTATTGCCGCTCTTTGAGAAATCCTTGACAATGCCATCGGCGCCCGTCGGTTTTTTCAACGTCCCTTTATCAACCAGGGGCCAATCATTTTTAATCTTCGTGCCCGGGCTCATTGCCGCATCAATGTTGCGACCGCCATCCACCAGCTTGAGAACGGTAAACCCGTATTGCGCTTTGATCGGCGCCAGTCCGGCTTCAAAATCTTCTGAAAAGACCTCTTCAGATTTTTCTTCTTTGCCGATATACGCCTTTACGGCAGCAAGCCCTTTATTCCAACGCTCCTTATGGTCGTCTTCTTTCTTCTTCTCTTCTTTGCCGCCCTTGCCGAATAATTTCTTAACCGTGGCGACAATCTTGGCGATGACCTTATCAATCGCTTTATCAACGGCGCCCTGCACCTTGGTGATGATGTCTTTAATCTTTTGCGAAATGCCGCCCAGCCCGATGAGTCGCGCCAAAAATCCAATCAACAGAGGGATCATGCGCGCCAGCGATTGCTCTATCCAGTTGGCCGCGCCGCCGATGGCCCCTTGCGCAATAGCGCTCACGGAATTGATGACCGCTTCAACGAAAGCCATAATCTGCGAGGCGCGCTCAATCAAAAACATCACGGTGTTGTAAATCGCAATCACCGCCTGCACAATCGCGCCCGCCGGATTGAACATGGTCACCAGCTTGGAAATGGCCGCTTTAACAATCGTGGTGACAATCCAATCCTGAATCGCATCAATGACCATGGCTTTCAGGTTGCTCAAATCGGCTTTGACCTTCTCCCATAAGGCCGCCGGCCCTTCGGTAATCAAGGTCTTCACATACTCAAAGAGTTTTTCGAGAATCTTGACATTGCGCTCGCCAATCAGTTTCACGGCTTTGGCGCGCAAGCGTTCATAAGTTAGCCCCAGCACGCTCAAGACGAGTTTAAGAATTGAGGGCAACGACAGGTCGCTCGGAATCGCTATGCCGGCGCTCGCCAGGGCGCCGAACAACCATTGCATGAATCCGGCTTTCAGGTGCGTCCAGATATTGCCGACAAATTGATTGAGCCCCTGTTTGATAGCGGCAATCAAATTGCTGAGAAAACCGATGGGGTCGGCAATAATCAGCTTGATGGTGTCTTCGCCCTTCTTCAGCAAGGCCATCAACTTGGCTTTAAACTCCATCAGCATCTTGATGACTTCGCCGATGGCTTCAATGAACCCGGAGAGTGCGCCCTTGTTCTCTTCTTCAATCTTCTTCAGGGCTTCATCGGCCTGGTCGTGGGCTTCTTTGTATTTCTGCGCCAGTTTCTGCGCCAGTTCGTTCTGCTTGTCATCAACGCCTTTGCGCATCTCATCAAAGCGCGAGGCCATCTCTTTTTCGGCGGCTTTGCCGACCGCCTGTAAATCTCTGGGCAAACTTGCGACATAAGTCTTGATGCGCCCTTGTCCTTTATCTATTTCGCCCTTGGCTTCATTCAGCCGTGATTCGACCGTGTTGGCAATCCGGACGACCAGGGCATCCATCTCTGAGGTAAAACGCGTGCGGTTGCGTTGCAGAATCGCTTTAATTTCCGGGGGCACGGCGCGGAACTGATCGGCCACCCATCGGCCCCAGCCCACCGGCCCGCTGTAGCGTTCATCTTTGAATTTCTCAATCTCCCGTTTTGAATTATTTTTCATGTTCGCTATGGCGGCACCCGCGCCGGCGTCAAATAGCGACGTCACATCGGTTTCCAGCGAAGCGAGTTTTGCATCTACCTTCTGTTTGGTTTCATTAAAAATTTTTTCAATATTGTCGGTGACTTCTTTGCGGCGCTGTTCGTCGCGCTCTTTTGCCGCCGCCTGTTTACTTAAAACCGCCGCTCCGGCTTTGCCCTTGGTCGCCAGCAGTACGGCAACCCCCATTTTTGCCTGCGCCCCCGCCTGGGCAACCGCTTTACCGAGCACGCCTTTTTCGGCGCCGCGATATTTAGCGGGCGCCTGGTCGGCGGTCTTTTCAACGTTGGTCTTTTGCGTGAGCACCGCGCTAAATCGCGGGTCATTGGCTTTCTGCAGTTGAGTAGGCGTGACCTCCGCCTCTTTCATCATCTGATCGGCGGAGACTTTATTCTCTTTTTGCGACACCTCGGCTTCGGCTTTCGGCGCCGGCATAGCCTCGCCGCCTTGCACAACGGGCGCGGGCGCGGCCGGGTCAGCCGGGACGGGCGCCACCTCTTTGCCTTTGACTTTGCCGGTATCGGGCGGTTGATCGGATGCGGCTTTAATATCCTTGGTCGCGTCATCTTTCTGTTCGCCGACTTTGCCGGTGACCGCGCCCTTCATCTGCTCTTGTTCGCCGCCCTCCATGAACTTATCGGCTTCATCGAGGTTCTGCGGCATGACCTTTTCGATTTCCGAACGCAGCAACGCCAGAAAGGCATTCGGTTGAGGCTTGGCGGTCTTCGCCGCTTTCATGGTGTCTACTTGATTGGCTTTGGCGCCGGCGAGTTTTTCATTGGCCGGCGGGCGCGCCGCCTTCTGAGCCTCAGCAGCTTTCTTCGCCGCCGGCGGGTGTTTTTTGAGGGTCGTTGCGCCTTTCTTTAACTGGTCAGCGATTTTTTTAAAGCGCGGGTCGCTCGCCGGATTGGCCGGCGATTTCGGTTTGGGTTTCGGATAGCGAGCCACGAATGCCATAACGGTTTACAACACTTTGTACTCAACGGTTTTTTTTATAGGCACAAAAGGCGCAAAAAATTAATTCTCAATTAAAAATTAATTCTTAATTTCGGGGTTCAGAATGAATGTCTTGATTTGCAATTTGGGCGCGCCAAAATTGATTGACCGCCCCCATTCAATGCGCGAAGCCCGTAAATAGTCCGGTAGCTGTGCGGCCTGTTCATCACTAAAACTTCGACCGGCTTTGAGTTCAACTATCAAGGGTTTATTGACGGCGAAACCGATTTCCCGATTCCCCTTGATGTCAGGCGAAATTTGTCTGTTCATTTCTTTGCGCCTTTTGTGCCTAGCTTACGCCGGTAGCTTTTACAGCGTCGCCAATCTGATTTGCCGGTTGTTGAAGGCGGACGATTGACGCAAGGGGCACACCGAACCGAGTTTGCGATATTCGCGTTGAATGGCCGCTTCCAGATGGGCGTTGGTCATCAGGCCGCCATCGGCCAGCGTCAGCAAAGAAGCGTGCAACGCCACATTACGAATCTGTCCGCCGGTAAGCCCACAACGTGAAGCGACTTCTTTCAACAGTTGCGCTTCGATGGCGTGCGCTTCGGGCAAATGCAATTGCCAGATGGTCCAGCGCTCGCTGGCCTCCGGCGGACGGAATTCAACCACCACATCCATCCGTCTGCGAAAGGCGCTGTCTATGCGTTCACCGGCATTGGTTGTGACAATCAATATCCCTTCAAATGATTCGAGTCGCTGGAGCAGATAATTGGTTTCAAGGTTGGCATAACGGTCATTTGAGGTGTGGACTTCGGTGCGCGACGTCAACAAGGCGTCGCCCTCATCGAGCAGCAAAAGCACATCCAACTCTTCGGCGCGGGCAAAGATTTGACTGAGGTTCTTTTCGGTTTCGCCGATGTATTTGTTGACCACCATCGAAAGGTCAACCCGGTAGAGGTCTTTATTCAAGACCGCCGCCAATAATTTTGCGGCCAGCGTTTTGCCCGTGCCGCTGTCGCCGACAAATAACGCCCGCACGCCTGAGTTCAGTTGTTTAGTGAGCATCTCGCTTACCGTTTCGCGTAAGCGTTCGCGGTGACGACAGCGGATTTCCAGATTGAATAATTCGCTAAGCGTTTGGCTGGCGGTCGCCAAATGGCGCCAATCGCCGCTGACTTCAACGGCTTCGGCCAGGGTATCGAGCGCTTGACGATTGAGGGCGCGAAAGGCTTGTTGCACATCCGTGAGCGCGAGGTCATGGCGACCTTCCAGTTGCGCATAAGAGGTTGCCAGTTTCGCCGCCGCATAAATATTGCCGCTCGTGGCGCGAAAGCGTTCGCTGATGAGGTCAAAGCTGGCGGCGCTTTGCCAACCAAGCGCCTTTTGCCAATGCAGCTTGCGCAAGAAAAAATCGGGCATCTCAAGATTCAGCGACATAACCGATTGAAGGCTTTCGCCGCTGACGCCGCCTTGTTTTCCGAGCACCAATCCCCAAACGCCTTCGTCAGCCGGCCGCGCAGGAAGCTCTGCCGTCTCTCCGGGCGCGAGGTCGAAAACCGCAACCGGCAGGGCATGAAGCAAAATGGCTAAGGTGCCCGCCACTTGCCAACGCCCGTCATCACTTTTACCTAAGCCTCGCAGTTCAAGCAGGCCGCGACCTAAAGCCTGCGCTATGGCCGATAGCAAGGTGCGCCGGCCGTTATGTTGAGCGCCGCGAATAACCAGGGTTTGAACATCGCCCGCTTCGACCAGCTTTTGTATAGCCGTTATTTTTTCTTTGATAGTCGCAGGAAGAATGAGGTCATCGAGTCGCGCGCACTCCTGAAGCTCACGAAAACTCCCCCAGGTCGAAAACCGTGTGGGGAGTTCACCGCGCAAAACATCCCACAAAATCGCTTGCGGTTGAAAGGCCCATTCGACCCGCGGAGCCTCCGGGTTGACGACAGAAATGAGTCCAAGGTCAAGCAAGGTTTTAATGCCGGCCCGCGCTTCATCATAACCCGCAGGCGTGCGCCACCAGGCGCTGAGCAGTCCAAGCGTCGGACGATGTTGAGTTGAGGCGCATTGCAGCGCGTCAAACACCAGACCGAAACGCGCATCTTCTTCGATTAACCCGATGCAAAACAACAGCGTCATGGTCGAATGACTCAACCCGCACGACTTGCCGAGCGCCCGCAAAGGCAGATGCGCGGGCGCCGTCTCTTCCCAGGCCTGCAGCGCAGCTTGCCAGGCCGTTGATTCAAGGGTTTCGCGGTTTTCTAGGCCGTGATGGATGAGTTCCGCATAATAGCCGGCAAGAAACGGAAACTGTTCGAATGCCGATTCGAGCGAATCATAAGACGCCGCAATTTGTTCCAACACCTGCGCCATGGTGGCGTAAAAGTAAATTTTAAAATGCTCCGCTGGGGTTGGTTCTATAGTGGTAAATATATCGTTGTGCATTTTTCTCGCTCCGGCGCTTCAATATCTGAAAACCCAGGGCCGCGGGCCCGTTTACGATGGCCCGGGTTTCCCGCGCATCAATCAAAATGAAATTCGATAAATCGGCCCGCCGCAGGAACCCAACCGGGATTGCGGTCAAGCCCCGCATAGCGCACTTCAATCGGCAATTGCTTGAGGTCAAAGAAAACCTCCAGCCGCATAGGCCCGACCTGCGCCCGCGCCTCGTGCTGCAATAAAACTTTTGCCAGCTCGGTTTCATCGTTGATGCCAATGGCGCGAGCCAGCCGCCTGCGCAGGTAAGGCATCAACCAGGCGAGCCACTGTTCAAGCGGCGAAAGCTTTTGCGCAACCGGAAAAATTGCCGCGGGTTGCAGGCGGAACGGTTCGCTTCCGCCATAGCTTTCCATCTCTTCGGCAAGCTGCAGGGCAGTTGGGCCAACCATCTCGACATCCAATATCGCGAAGCCCTCGGCATGAACGACTCGCAAGCGATTATCTGCGGCGTACCAAACCGCCTGGTTTTCGAAAGGTTTTAACCAATCTACGGGTACGCGCCACTGTTCAGAGGGGAAGAAATCTTGGCCCGGTTCTTCGCTCTCGTGGCGTTCTGCAAGGGTTGCCAGCAGTCTCCACACCGCGTCATGTTTGATTGGCGCGCCATAAAGCCGCTCTCCGACCAAGGCGAGAAAATCCCAAATTGAAAGCCCGATGCCGGGTCGCATCGGCGAAGTAAAATCGCCGTACAGGTTTAAAAACAGACCGAGGTTAATGAGATAAAAGAGGCCGCCTAAAGCGGTCTTGGTGACGGCATCAAAGCCGGCCTCGAAAGACCTTTCCCTACTGCTATGGGCCTGGGGTTGACCGCCATCGGCTTCAGACTGGCGAGTCGGCGCTTCAGCAGTTAAGCGCGCCTCAGAGTTCGCAGGCCAATCTTCGCGGCTGGTAAGCGCCGGGGTGTTTGATGGATTTTGCGAAAGCCGGCCATCGGCTATCTCAAGTTGCTGAGGCGCGAGGTTAAGGGGTTGATTTTTTTTAATCGCCTTAGGGTTATCTGTGTGCTGATGGGGTAAGTCAAAAATGGGCTCGCCGTCAATTGCATTTGGCCCCGTTGCAGTTAACTGCACGGATGCAGTGACCGGTTCGGCGGTTTGCGTCGTGGCGCGCGCGTCTACCGATTCGCCCGCGGTTTTCAGGTGCGGCTTTGCTATCTCCTTGATTGCTTCCGGCGCTTTGGCAAGCGCCGTTGTCGGTTGCAGCCAATGCGCAAGCGCTTTGGCAAAATGTGTTGAACGCGCTGCGGCCGGTGCGCGCGCCAGGGTTAGGCCGATGACACACAGCAAACTTTGCCCAACCGTGCCGCTTAAATCTTCTTGAACATCTGAGCGCCAGTTCGCCAAAAGGGCAACGCGCTCCGGCACAAGGCGCGCATTCGAGGATAAAAGTTCTTTCGTTGCAGCCGACGCTTCGCCTTGAAACCTACCGTTACGCCACCCATCGGTCTTTAGCGCGCTTTGAATTTCCAGCAACCCAAAGGTATGAATGATGGCTTGTAAAAGGATGACTATTTCGTCGTCCGTGAATTTGCGAACAAACGCTTTGACTTGCCGTATTTCAGCGAGTTTGGCGAGCCCCGCTGGCGCAAACTGCGGCGCCTTCAACCATTCATTGAAAATCAATTGTTTGATATCGGTGAGCTTAAACAGGCTAGGCCACCACCAATGAAGGGTAAGATTGTTCGCGCACCAATCCTTCGCCAGACAGGCAAGGAGTTCCGCTCTATCCAGAAAGATAACCGCTTCGGCATCCGCGGGGACGCCGCCGAGTATCGGACGATAAGCGCGATTGGCAAGCTGTTCGATGGCCGCGCTGGTTGCCTGTTGCCAGGCGCGTGGCACCTCGCTATCCAGGGGCTGAAATTTCAGCGCTCTCGGCAGCGGGTCGCTCAGTTTACGAATCACCAGGATTGCCGAAGGCGAAAGCGACAACGGCGTTAAATCAACCGACGCGAGCGCCTGCATCATTCGCCGTTTGGCCGCATCCCCATCCAACCGCGAATGGTTGATTCGCAATTTATTGAACAGGGTTGTTCTGCTGTGCCATGGCGCATTCATAAAAAGGTGTCGGCATTCTGAAGTTCGGGTCTGGATTATCGGTTAAAGAGATTTTTGAGAATCAAGTCCCGGCCCGTGCCCCGTTTCTCGCCGCTGCCCAGCTTATCGCTGAAGCCCCGTTTATCGCCGACGAACAAACTCATGGTGTAGGTGCGGCGCTCACGAGCGCCCTTTTTGCTGATGCTGAATTCAACTACGCTATCCTGGGCTTCGGCTTTAGGCGCGATTGCAAATTTCAAAAAGGCCGTGGTTTTCCGGCTCCGCAACTCTTCTAACGCGCCCTTGACCGTGACCTTTGGCGTCAATACTTTCAGCCCCCAACCTTGCGCCGGGGTGATTTTCGCCGTCACCTCGTAAGCGCCGGGGTTACGAATTTCGGCAACCAGCGTCACCTGCGCTTCAGTATTTTTCGGAAAGCCAATGGCTTTGTCGCTGACGGTATTGGCCGGAGGCTTGAGTTCGGCTTTCGAGAATTTCAAAACGATACTTGCATCAACATCATCGGCGGCTTTGCCGACCGTGAAGTTATAGGTATCGGATTTGCCGGTCAGGCTCTCGCTTACGGCGGCAAGAAGAATTCCGAACTCTGTGCCTAGTGTCTCACTGGGCACGGATTCAATTTGCACAGTCACCTGTTTTTCTTGTTCCGGTTGCAGTTCCATTTCCGGCGGATCAACGTTTAATTTCCAGGCTTTTCGATTGACGTTCACCTGCAGAGAAGGTTTAAAAGTGAAGGACTCTTCGCGACTGAGGTGCGAGGTCACGTTGAAGAGAAATGAGGCCGGAAGGTCTGCGGTAATGGTTTTGGGATTAAAATCCGCCAGCTCGATGTCAAGGAGGTCTACGGTCGGCGCGACGCTGCCTTGAAAGGCGGTCTGCGCGCTGGCAAAAATCAAGTAAGGTTGCGGCGCCGCCGTTCCGCCTTCTCCAACCGCTTCTATATTTTCTCGCACCGTGTAAAGCCACAGCGGTTGATTGCTGCTGAGGTCAAGCGGCGCATAAGCCAGCGAACTGCGAATTAACGGTTCAACCTTGGCGCCGTCAATAAAGACCGGCGCTTGGAAATCGAGTCCATCGAAAAATTGTTCAAAGTCAAAACCCGACACCCCGGGTTTTCCCGTCAGCGGCAAAACGCCAACCGGCGGCAGATAGCGAAAGTAGTTAATGGCGCCGATGGATTCCAAGGCAGCGCCCGCTTTGCCGAGCTCGCCAATCTGCGCTTGAAATTGCAAAAACATGGCTTCGGCTTCTTTCAATCTTCTATCGCCGGTGACCAGATTCCACACCTCGGTCACGGCGCGTTCTGTCAAACGGCGCCGCACCGCCCAGGCGTCAACAAATTGAATTCCTGATGCCGTCCAATAAATCAACGCCAGCGGCACATCGCAATCCGTCAGGCTGCCCGTGTCACGCAACCCATCCAGCGCGCCATATTCGTTGTAGGGTGATGCGCCGTTTTCCAGTTTGAACGGGTGGCGCAAAAAAGCCTTCTGTTCGTCAGCCCCGAAACAGAGATAGGCCAGCAGGCTGCGCAATTTTGAAAGGCTTGCCGCATCGCTCGCCGACATCAGTTGGTTGATTTCATTGCGCAAGGCATTGCCGGCTTCAAGAAGGGTATTGAGGTTAAAGTCAATCAAGCGAAACTGCACGCCTTCGACCGAAAACCGCGACCCGCATTTGCCCGACAGTAGCTGACTTTCGCCGAGACCGCTGGCCGGCGCGCGGCCTGTAAACCCCGACGCCGGAGTCATGACCAGCAGATAAACCCCTGTGCCGAGTGTCGGAATGGCTGACGACGACGCGCCGGGACATGCAGCAAATAATCCGTCGCTCTCTTCAAGCGTCGGATTGCCACGCACCAATGCGACTTCGGTGTCCGTAGCCAGCGACAAGGTTTGCCCCAGGCGATTGATGGCCAGCCCCTCGGAGACCGTCACCATCGCTTCAGCGGTTCCCGCTGCCGGTGACGAGGCAGGTTTCTTTTGCACTTCAAGCCCGTAAGCAATGCCTTCGCCAATGGCGCGACCGAGTTGCCCATCATGCTCGCGACTGGCTTGCTGTTCGGCGCGTAAATCTTCGGCGCTGAGCAACCGGCCATTAAAAAAATTGGTATTGCGAATGCCTTTATCCAGCAGCGGTTCTAACAAACTGATTTTGCTCATACGCTCGCCTCCCTATTTGGTTTTTCCTTTACGCGACGCTTTTCGCGAGGCGGTAGGCGGTTTCTCTTCCCGTATCGGAGTTATCGGTCTAATAAAATTTTGCGAGTCAGATGGCACGCGAAAGAAAGCGGTTATAACTTTCTCATTGGGCGCAGACCCCATGAATCTGACGCCGGTCTTCTCGATATATTTCAGCAGAGTCGTTCGAGACGGACGACTTAATTGAATGAGTGAGGTGTCGAATCGAAACCGTAGAAGTTCTCCCGCTTCTGTGCCATCAATATTTTTTACGCTAAAGACATTTCTCCTCGGGGGAATTCGATTTGCTCTATCTGATAAATTGCGTATCGCTAAGGAAAATAGGAATTCAGTAGGGCTATTATCTTCTCTCAGCACCTCAACCGGCGTAATTCGGTCATTGGGGTTTTGCTCTTGTATTTCAACCTGGTTATTTGGCGCATCCAGATGAAACCATAGTTCAAATGCATCCTTAGCAATCTGGGTAATGGTGACAAAAGGCAGCATCAGAGTAGCTGTGCTGGATGATCCGCCGCTTGCAGGCGCAGCAATCCATTTTCCCTCTTCTTCCCCATCCTCTTTTTTGAAGGTCAACACCTCTCCTCCATGGGGCTCATTTACAGCAACGTTTTTGAGGTCATCAAGTAAAAGCTGTCGCGATTCCCAATGTTTTGAGTCGGCGTTCTTAAAGACCAACACTTGATTATCTGCGCTTGGCGGCGGATTAATCGGGTACCCTAAAATCCCATCTACTTTCGGGTCTGGGTAGGTGCCGCTGAGGTCGCCACCGGCCGGGCCGCCCGGCGGAACATCTTTGAGGGTTTCGGCTACCCATTCATTATTGTGAAAGACCAGCGCTTGCCCCTCTTGTGGCGCGGGCACCGTGACATCGGTTAAATCATCAAGCGCCATCGCCGCGCGCGCCGCTTTACCGCATATCACCCACTCTTGCAGCATTCTCAGATGCAGCAGGTAAGGCCGGCGGTCTTCATTCACCTCCACATCAGCAAAGTTGATGGCGCCGCCCGCAAACGGCACGCGCAATTCGGCCAGCAGCAGGCAATCTTCCAGGTGTGACGCTTCGCTGGAGGTTTGTCCGGCGCACCCTTGCCAGCGACTCATATAGTCGCTTTTCCATCGGGGTCGGAGTTCCGTCACCCACAAACGAAAGGCGGCGCGCAGATATTCACACACATCTTCGGTATGCACGCGCAAACCCAGTGGCAACGAATCGAGCAGCATAAAGGGCGATGAACAGGGCGGCGAAGTGACCTGGTCGGCGGCCTCGCGTAAGGCGCTCAGAAAATCTTCGAGGCTGATGAAATCGGTTCCCGCATCGGTAATATCTAAACTCGCGTGCAACCACTCGACGAATTCGCGCAGGGCATCCTCTTCGCACTGTTCAGGAGGCGTAAAACGCAATTCCAATTTAAAGTCATCGGCCAGCCTTGACGGTTGCATGGTGTCTTCTTCGCTGCGACACGGTTCGCCGGGAATGGGCGCCAAATCCGTCTGG
>JBIOWC010000787.1:0-6075 GCA_044868105.1 Blastocatellia bacterium | reverse complement strand
GGGTTGGCAGATATGTTGACTGCCAATCTATCCCGCTCAAATAAATTCACGGTTCTCAGTCGCGGACAACTTCACCTGTTGCTTGAACGGATGGGGCACAAACCGGCCAAGGATATCGGGCTGGATGAAGCGATGGAAATTGCCCGTCGCAGTCAAGCCGAGGTGATAATTCTTGGCAGTTTCTCAAACATCAATGAGCAGATTCGCATCAATGCAGAAATCCATGATGCGAACACCGGCGGGTTGCTTGCCGCCGAAGGCTTTACTGCCGATTCAGCAAATCAACTTCTGGCACAGGTTGATTCGCTCTCGATTAAACTCGCGGCGCATCTCGGCGCCGCACGCAATGAACGCGAAATCAAACCGGAAATCGCGCTGGCAATGACCAATAATCTTGATGCCTATCGTTATTACTCGCTGGCGATGGAACAGGCGCAGATGTTTCAATTTCCCGAAGCCATCGCTTTACTTGAAAAAGCTATCGCCCTTGATGGGGACTTTGCCATGGCTTATGCGCGCATCGGTTATGTCTATGCGGTGCGTTGGGGGCAGGGCGACAAAGCCAAGCCTTATTTCACGAAAGCCACAGAACTCGGTGACCGGTTAAGCGGCAAAGAGCGACTGTTTATCTCGGCCTGGACGGCGAATGCAAATTACGATAGCGAAACCGCTATTCAGACCTACAAATCCCTCATTGACCAATACCCCTTGGAAGTGGAAGCTTATCAACGACTGGCGTGGCTGTTGCTGGCTCAAGAGCGTTACGACGAGACGCTTGAAATTCTTAAACAAGGCGCAATTATTGACCCTGAGGCTAAAGACCTCTACAACGCCATGGGTGATACTTATGCGATGTTAGGCCGATATGAAGAAGCGCAAGCCGCATTTGAACGCTACATTCAACTCTCGCCTCAAGACCCAAATGCTTATGACAGCCTGGGTACTTTATTGCAATGGCTGGGGCGATATGATGAAGCGGTAGCCACCTATAACCGCGCGCTGGCAATCAACCCCGAATCAGGAGTCGCGATTATTCATTTAGGTCATACCTATTTTCAACAGGGACAATACCGCGCCGCTCTCGACCAGTATCAGCGGTTTGCTCAGGTCGCCAAAAATGATATTGCCCGTGCCCGTGCCAGCGAATGCGTTGCCCAGCTCTATTTACTAAAAGGCGATCTCAACCGCGCTGCCGTTGCAGCAAAACAGGCCGTACAATTGAACAAATTCAATAACGTGGCGGTTTTAATATCCTCCTGGGCGCGAGACGATAAAACGGCAGCCGAGAATTGCAAGCGCGAGGCCTTGGCAACCCAATCTTATGCTCAACTCAAACATGGGGGATTCTTGCGCCTATATTACAGCTTGCACGGCGCAATCGCTTTGCAGGAAGGCAGAGGTGATGAAGCCATCGAACAATATAAAGAAACCCTTCGGCATCGTCCGCTCAATTGGTACTTTGATTCGTATGAAGATTGTTTGGCAAATGCTTATTTGCGGCTCAGGCAATTTGATGAAGCCATCGCCGAATATCAACGCATCCTGACCATCAATCCCAATTATCCGTTGGCGCATTATCATCTTGCTGTAGCTTACGAAGGCAAAGGCGAACCGGAGCACGCGCGCGCATCATACGAAAAATTCCTGCAAACCTGGCAGCGCGCCGATAGTGACCTTCCACAACTGATTTCGGCAAAAGCGCGATTGAAAGATTTGCAATAAGCTTATGCGTTATTCCCCGACACGCGTGTCGCGTACCCAGGTTTATTGAGTTTTCGATAAGACAGAAGCGCGCTGTATCAAGAGACCATTTTCAATTTCGGATAATGCGGAAAGGATGTTAGGGATTCGCACTATCTGCTTTTTCCGTTTCATCCGAGGACAACCTTCTAGGCGTTCGCCGGTTAGCACGCAGCTTTGACTTTGAAAACTCCCTTACCCTGTTGGCGCATCGCAATCCTCACCTATCGGAGACCAAACTTTACTGACAGACCGCCCGTGACTCTGTTATGATTGCGGTTTCTTTTTTGAAGTAGAAAGGCAGCTATGCAAGTAAGACAAGATATACGCAATATTGCCATCATCGCTCACGTTGACCATGGGAAAACCACGCTGGTTGATTCCATGCTCAAACAATCGGGACTCTTTCGCGCCAACGAATCGGTTGCCGAGCGAGTAATGGATTCGATGGATTTGGAACGTGAACGCGGCATTACCATTATGGCGAAAAATGCTTCGGTGCGTTACGGCGAGGTGAAAATCAACATCGTTGATACGCCGGGACACTCCGATTTCGGCGGCGAAGTCGAACGCGTGTTGAAAATGGTTGATGGCGTAATGTTACTCGTGGACGCCAGCGAAGGACCCCTGCCGCAAACCCGTTATGTTTTATCAAAAGCCTTGGGCTTGAACCTTCCTGTGGTTGTGGTCATCAACAAAATAGACCGCCAAGACGCCCGCGCCGATGAAGTTGTCAGCGAAGTTTTTGATTTATTTATTGACCTTGATGCGACCGATGAGCAGATGGATTTTCCAACCGTTTATGCCATCGCCCGTAATGGCATTGCCAAGGTTAACCTCGCGGATGAGAGCGAAGATTTAAAACCACTCTTTGATGAAATTCTGCGCACGATTCCGGCACCGGTCGCGCCGCTTGATGAGGTTTTACAGGTGCTGGTGACCAACCTTGATTATGACGATTATGTCGGGCGACTGGCGATTGGTAAGATTTTTTCTGGCGCCGTTAGCGTGGGCGATATGGTTTCGCTTTGCAAACTCGATGGCACAATTCAAAAGACCAGAGTGTCAAAACTCTATGCCTTTGAAGGCTTGAAGAAAATTCAGATTGAACGCGCCGAAGCCGGCGAAATTATCGCCCTAGCCGGCATTGAAGATATCTATATCGGCGAAACCATCTCTTCGATTGATGAACCGAAACCGCTGCCGAAAATCATTGTTGATGAACCCACGATTTCGATGATTTTTGGGGTGAATACCTCGCCGTTTTCCGGTAAAGAAGGGAGGTGGGTTACCTCCAGAAAAATCCGTGAGCGATTGGATAAAGAGACGCTTGCCAATGTGGCCATTCGCGTCGAAGAGACCGATTCGCCAGATAGTTTCAAAGTATCCGGGCGAGGCGAATTACAACTGGCGATTTTGATTGAGATGATGCGGCGCGAAGGTTATGAATTGCAGGTATCGAAACCCGAAGTTATCACGCGCAATGAAGAGGGCAGAAAGCTTGAACCGATTGAACTCTGTGTAGTGGATTGCCCCGAAACTTTTATCGGTGTAGTGACCGAAGCCTTGGGTAGACGCAAAGGGCGAATGACGAAGATGATTAATCATGGAACGGGTCGCGTTCGTATGGAGTTTGAAGTTCCGTCGCGCGGCTTGATCGGGTTTCGCAGTGAATTTTTAACCGATACCAAAGGCACAGGTCTGATAAATACCATCTTTTTGCGATGGGACGATTGGCAAGGCACAATCACGCAGCGCATCACCGGCGCCTTGGTTGCAGATCGCGCCGGGGCGGCGACCACTTATGCGCTATACAATTTACAAGAGCGCGGCGAACTCTTCGTTAAACCCGGTACGGGAGTTTATGAAGGGATGATTATCGGAGAAAATTCTCGTGATGTTGATATGGATGTGAATGTCGTACGCGAGAAAAAGTTGACGAATATGCGCGCTTCGACGGCTGATGAAGCGATGCGCCTGGTTCCGTTTCGTGTGCTCTCTTTAGAGCAGGCCCTGGAATTCATTCGCGAAGATGAGCTGGTCGAAGTAACTCCGGAATCCATTCGGATGCGCAAGAAAATTCTCGCCTCGAACCATCGCCCGAAAGGGAGAAATACCGAGTAAGGAATCAGGATGAACCGCATCACCATGAACATGGTTGATTAATGCGTGGAAAAAGTTTCGCGAAGAGACGCAAAGCGACGCGAAGCTCGCCAATAGAAATCTTCTTGCCGACTTGGCGGTTCTTTGCGTCTTTGCACGAAACCAGTTTTCGGTCAGGCACCGAATAAGGGAAGGCAATGTTTGAGATTCGTGAAGAACCTTTAATAAAAGTTGGCTTGATAACTGGCGCTGAAAGTGTGCGCTTTGAACTGCTGGGACAATTTACTACAGAAGACGGTGAAATACTGGAACCCGGTGCATACAGCGCGTCTTTGACTGACGAGGGGATTGCCATAAGGGGCGCCAGCCTCCTGCTTCGTCCAGCGATTCAGCTTTTGCCAGTTGAATTCGAGGCTAGCCAATTCAAAGTTCATAATATTGTCATAGGCATCAATTTTCATTGGCAGCGCCAAGAGACACAGACCTTTCAAGGTTCCTTGAAAATTGTGCGGGAAAACGACGCCTTAATGATTATCAACGAATTGCCGCTTGAAGCTTACCTCGTCAGCGTTATCTCTTCCGAGATGAATGCTCATTGCCCGCCTGAACTTTTGCGCGCTCATGCGATTGTGTCGCGCAGTTGGTTGTTAGCTCAACTGGTCAATGCTAAGCGCCTTGCCGAGTCTCAGGGGGTGACAGCAAACCTTCCAAACAAGCAGTCCACAGCCGGTGTTAAAGAAATCATCAAATGGTATGACCGCGAAAATCACAGCAATTTCGATGTTTGCGCTGACGATCATTGTCAACGTTATCAAGGCACTTCGAAAGTATTTTCGGATGAAGCCGTGCGCGCCGTACAAAACACGCGAGGCAACGTTTTGATGTTCGACGAAGAGATATGTGATGCGCGTTATTCAAAAAGTTGCGGCGGGATGAGCGAAGTCTATGCTGCGGCTTGGGAAGACAGGGACGTGCCTTACCTGACAGCGGTCTATGATTGGTCAGGCAATAGTGAAAATTACCGGATGCCGCTTAGCGATGAAACGAATGCCGAGGCCTGGATAACATCCGAACCGAAGGCTTATTGCAATACCAGATCAAAAGCGTTGTTATCGCGAATTTTGCCAGGTTTCGACCAGGAAACCGTAGATTTTTATCGTTGGCGTGTGCGGTATTCTCAAACGGAGTTGCAGGCGTTATTAGAAAGTCGAACCGGCATTGATTTCGGCACGATTTTGGCACTCGACGCCGTCGAACGCGGCGCATCCGCGCGTCTCATTAAGCTTAAAATCACCGGAACGAAACAAACGGCAATTATCGGTAAAGAACTTGAAATCCGTCGCGCCTTTTCGCCGTCGCATCTTTACAGTTCGGCGTTTGTTGTTCGAGCCGAAAAAAACGACAATATCCCTGCGGCCTTTGAATTGATTGGCGCAGGATGGGGACACGGCGTAGGACTTTGCCAAATTGGCGCGGCGGTAATGGCCGATTCCGGGTTTACTCACGAACAGATTCTGTCGCACTATTTCAAAAACACGGCGCTTCGGTCGCTTTATTAATGAACTCAAGACGTCCTGGATGCCTGTGCTTCAAGGCAAACCGTCTACCCTAAAACGGCCGCTGAGGTTGTGGCGATTTATCCATCGGTTTGGGTTCAACAACCGGTTTTTTATCTCTGGAATTTAAATAGCCCTGACAATTATCCAGCCCAAGGCGAATTTTGCTCTCATAGACCGGCGACGGATTTCTAAGCAAAGCCATCTGGTACAACCTGAAAGCGCGGTCTTTGTCATTATCCGATAACGCAACCTCTGCGCCTTGAATACAGGCCCGAACCGAAAGCGGGTCATCCGGGCAGGCTTTCGCCAAACGTTCGTATTCAAAACCGGCTTCGCGCACCATCCCGAGTTCACGCAGGTATTCGCATATCACCATCCAATCACGGACAGGAATTTTCGGATTCATTTGGTCTTCAGGAAAGCCTGATAATAGGCTGTCATAAATGTACAGCGCAGATTCTTTGTCATTGTGCATGAGATGCTGGCGAATGACCGCGCAGTAAGCGTCATTCATCAGGGGATACCTTTCCGTTCGCTGATAAACCTGCGCCAAGGTCATCAACGCATCAACATCTGTCGGGCAGGTGGCAATATGGGTTTTCAAAACCTGTTCCGCATTATAAGCATCGCCGTGATCGAGCAATTCCAGGGCTCTGGTTACGGCTGCCGAACC
>JBIOWC010000786.1:0-17587 GCA_044868105.1 Blastocatellia bacterium | reverse complement strand
ACTAAGCTCAGGCGGGTTTGTGGCCTTGCTTGAATCTACGGGCGTCAACGTCGGCAGTCGCCTGCGCGCCTCAGCAGATGAGCAAAGCGTGCTGGGGGCGAATGAGTCAGGCTGCACGAATGCTGACTTCACGGCGGCAGGTTCCTCGCCCGAAGCTGCGGGTAGTTTACCTAGATCGGTAGCAGTGGGAGATTTCAACCTCGATGGGCGACCCGACCTGGCGACCGCGAACACCGGCTCCAACAATATATCCATTCTGCTGGGCAACGGGATGGGCGACTTCAGCCCGGCATCTACCTCACCTGAAGCCACGAGCTCTGGTCCTCTGCAGATTGTTGTGAGCGACTTCAATCTTGACAGCAAGCCTGACCTGGCAGCGATAAGCCAGACCAACAACAATATGACGATCCTCTTGGGCAACGGGACGGGCGACTTCAGTCCGTCAGCAGCGTCGCCCATATCTGTGGATGAGGGGCCTACTGCGGTGGCGGTGGGGGATTTCAACCTCGACGGCAAGCCTGATCTGGCGACGGCAAATGCCAACCAGAACAACGTGACGGTCGTGCTCGGGGACGGCGAGGGTGGCTTCCATTTCTCGGTTTTAGCTTCCGTGGGCTTTAATCCACAGTCGCTGACGGCGGGGGATTTCAACCTCGACGGGCGACCGGATCTGGCGGTGGCGAACAGCAGCTCCAGCAGCGTAACGATCCTGCTCGGGAACGGCGAGGGTGACTTCTCACCGGCAGCTACATCGCCAGAAGCCGTGGGCACTCAACCTTTCTCGGTGGCGGTGGGGGATTTCAACCTCGACGGCAAGCCTGATCTGGCGACCGCGAATGGCGGCTCCCACAGTGTGACGATTCTGCTGGGAGCGGGCAACGGCAACTTCACGGCGGTGCCCCCGCCCGTAGCTGTAGGCAACACACCTTCCTGGGTGGCGGTGGGGGATTTCAACCTCGACGGCAAGCCTGATCTGGCGACCGCGAATGCCTTCTCCAATGACGTGACGATTCTGTTGGGCCGCGGCAATGGCGACTTCGATATGCCGGGCACCTCGCCCGAAGTCGTGGGCACCAGACCTCAATCGGTGGCGGTGGGGGATTTCAACCTCGACGGACGACCCGATCTAGCGACAGCGAATGCCGGCTCCAACAACGTGACCATTCTGCTCAACACCTGCACCGCACGACCTTGTCCGCCCGCTTTCACCCAGCCCGCCACCTCGCCCGAAACCGCGCCTACTGAACCTCAATCGGTGGCGGTGGGGGATTTCAACCTCGACGGCAAGCCTGATCTGGCGGTAACGAACGGCACCGCCGCCACAATAACGATCCTCCTGGGCGATGGTACGGGCGACTTCAGTCCGGGGCGAAACCCGACTTTTATAATCATTGGTAGTCCTACCTCGGTGGCAGTAAAAGATATGAACCGCGACGGCGCGCCTGATCTGGTGGTGGCGAGTAGCGACCATCAACAACATGCCTACTTGGTGCACGTCATGTTGAATGATCCGCAAGACCCGGGCCACTTCATATTCAGAATATTGACACATGTGGGGCCGCAGGGCGAAGGTCCCTTCTCGTTGGTGGTAGGGGATTTCAACCTTGACGGACGACCTGATGTGGCGACCGCAAACTTCTTCACCAACAACGTGACGATCCTGTTGGGTCAAGGCAATGGCGACTTCGATAAGCCGGGCACCTCGCCAGAAGCTGTGGGTGATTCTCCTCGCACGGTGGTGGTGGGGGATTTCAACCTTGATGGCAAGCCCGACCTGGCAACCGCGAATCTCATTTCCAACAATGTGAGTATTCTGCTGGGCGACGGCACGGGCAACTTCACCGTCACAGCCACCTCGCCCCAGCCGGACACTGGTCCTTACGCGTTGGCGATGGGAGATTTCAACCTTGATGGGCGACCCGACCTGGCGACGGGAAACTTCTTATCCAATAACGTGACCATCCTGCTTGCCACCTGCCCCACAGAGCCGACAGGGCCGAGCATTACTGCTCAGCCGGTCTCACAGGAGGCTGACACGATCTCCAACACTAAACCCATCGCTTCGGTTAGCCATGCCGATCATCCACTTCAAACCCTCGCGGTCACCATCAGTTCTGACGGCATGACCTTCTCAGGTTCGGCATCACTCAACGGCGTCACGGTTTCCAACATTGCCGTTAATTCGATGGGCAGTGTCACGGCTACGGTCGCCGCTACCTGTACGGCTACCAATGCTTCCTTCACGTTGAAGGTTACCGACACCCAGGGTGCGACAGCTACCGCCACGCTAACGGTCACGGTCACTCCCGAAAATCAGGATCCGCAAATCACCTGTCCATCAAATATCTCCGTGACGACGGCTAGCGCCTGTGAGGCCGTCAACTACACGATACCGTCGGCTTCCGACAACTGCACGCTGCCAGCCAACGCCGTCGTCTGCACGCCGCCATCGGGTTTCTGCTTCCCCGCCGGCACGAACACCGTCACCTGTACGGTGACCGATGCCGCGAATAACTCAGCGAATTGCACATTCACGGTGACTGTGTCCCAGTGCAGCATTCAGTGCCCGGCGAATATCACTCAAAACACCAATCCGAACCAATGTTCGGCAGTGGTCAATTACTCGACGCCGACGACAACCGGCAGTTGCGGCACGGTTACCTGTACACCGCCTTCAGGCTCTGCCTTCGCGAAGGGCACGACCACCGTTAACTGCACCACGCAAACCGGACCGAGTTGCTCGTTTACCGTAACGGTAAGTGACGCACAACAGCCGACCATCACCTGTCCGTCAAACATCTCCGTGACGACGGGCAGTGGTTGCGAAGTCGTCAACTACCCGGCACCGACGGCTTCGGATAACTGTACGCTGCCAGCCAACGCCGTCGTCTGCACGCCGCCATCAGGTCATTGCTTCAACCCCGGTACGACGACGGTCAACTGCACGGTGACCGATGCCTCACAAAATCAGGCGAGTTGCTCGTTCACCGTCACCGTAACCCAGTGCACTATTCAGTGTCCGGCGAACATCACCAAGAGCACAGACCCGAACCAGTGTCAGGCGGTGGTCAATTATTCAACGCCGACGACGACGGGTGGTTGCGGCACGGTTATCTGCACGCCGCCTTCAGGCTCTGCCTTCGCAAAGGGCACGACCACCGTTAACTGCACCACGCAAACCGGACCGAGTTGCTCGTTCACAGTCACCGTTAATGACACGCAGCCGCCGACCATCACCTGTCCATCTAATATTACGCGGGGCACAGACCCGAACCAGTGCGGCGCAGCGGTGACCTACGCCAACGCCACGGCAACCGATAACTGCACTGGGGTCGGAACCGTGACCTGCTCACCCGCCTCAGGCTCGTTCTTCCCCACCGGGACGACGACCGTCACCTGCGATGTGAAAGACGGAGTCAACCTCACGGCAAACTGTTCGTTCACCATCACGGTCAATGACACGCAGCCGCCGACCATCACTTGTCCGGCAAACATTACGCAGGGAACGGACGCCAACCAATGTCAGGCGGTGGTCAATTACCCGGCGCCGACGGTGACGGATAACTGCACATCTCCGAACAGTGCGAGCACGCCAGCGAAGAAGAAGCAACAGGTGGCGAGCGGCAGCGGCCTCACACCGATGTGTACGCCGCCATCAGGCTCAGCTTTCCCGAAGGGTGTGACGGCGGTCAATTGTACGGTTGTGGACGCTTCAAACAATTCGTCGAGTTGCAGCTTCACGGTTACGGTCAATGATACCCAGAACCCGACCCTCAGTTGTCCGGCAAACATCATTCGCCCAACCGACGCGAACTCCTGCTCGGCAGTCGTAACCTTTGCCGCCACGGCGAGCGATAACTGCCCGGGAGTTGGAGTGGTCTGCACGCCGCCTTCTGGAACGGCATTTCCGAAAGGTGTGACGACGGTCAGTTGCACGGCAACCGATGCGAGCAACCGCACGGCAACGTGTTCGTTTACCGTGACGGTCAACGATCTGCTGCCGCCGGTGATTAATTGTCCGGCGAATCAGACGGTGGTGACGGCTAACCTGAACGACACCTGCAAAGTCGTCACCTTCACGGCCACGACAAACGACAATTGTCCCGGTACGACGGTGGTCTGCAACCCGCCTTCGGGAAGTTGCTTCCCGGTTGGCGTAACGACGGTCAGTTGTATAGCGACCGACGCCTCGGGCAACACCTCAAGCTGTAGCTTTACGGTCACCGTCTTCAACGCCAGACTTCAGGACGATTCCGCGGCCTGCAGCAACACGGTGTTGTTCAACACGCTGACCGGTGATTACCGATGGTGTTGTGGGACGACGGTTTACACAGGTCGTGGCACGGTGACCAAGGTAGGCAGCACGTACAAGATCGAGCACATCGGTGGCGACCGGCGCGTCTTAATCAACCTTTCGGGAGGGAGTTTTCCACCGTCTGGAACCGGAACTCTGCAAAGCCCCGTCGGGACAACGCGATGCCTGATAACCGACCGCGATACGGGCAACGACACCTGCATCTGCGGAGGCTAGTCGAGGTGTTGAACCGATACAAAAATCAAACAGAGTAGGTAATAAATCATAGGGACGGCGACAGGGCATAATCCTGTCGTCGTCGCTATGGTATTGAAATCAAAAGCGGTGACAATAGAGCAATTTGCGAATGATCGTATAGCAAGCAGGCTTTGGAGTGCTGCGACGCAGGGTATGACTCTATCTCGCAGCTTTTCATTCGTATAAGAATCGCTGGAGCCCTGCGATAACTCAATGTGCTTTATGCAAAATAAAAGCGGTGACCAGTCATCGCACTCCGAAATAAGATCGCCTTACATTCATTCGCATCCGCTATAGATACCGGTCCCTGAACACCGACCACTGGCTACCGAGCACTGTCAAATACCCACAAATGGGTAGGCAAAATACCCTCGGCAGGTGATACTCACGGCCCCGCTTTTATCGCATAATTCCACCATCACAAAGCAGTCATTCAGTTATGAATATTTTAATAGTGGAAGACAACCTAACGATTCGCCAATTAATACGCCGAATGGTCGGCGCAACAACGAATCAGTTTTTTGAATGTGAGGACGGCAGCCAAGCGCTTGAAGCCTACAAGCAGCACCAACCCGACTGGGTCTTGATGGACGTGATGATGAATGAAACCGATGGCATCACGGCCACAAGAGAAATATATCAAGCGTTTCCGCAAGCCAAGATCGTCATTATCACGAACTATGACGATGACGACTTGCGACAGGCGGCGACTGAAGCCGGAGCCTGCGGCTTTGTGCTCAAAGAAAACTTGCTTGAGGTTTTAACCCTTATGCAATCTGACAAGAATCATTAATGACATCGGCAACTTGGAGATTATGAACAGCACCATATCTGGAAATCGCGCTACGACCCGGGCGGCGGCATCAACCGTGTCGGCGCCAGCAATGTGACGCTCACCAACTCCACGGTGTCGAATAACTCTGCCAGCGGTAGCCCGGCTAATGGAGGCGGCATATCAAATAGTTTCATTCTGACGATCAAGAACTCGATCGTGGTAAACAGCCCGGCGGGCGGCGATTGCCGCAACAACACTGTCGGCACGTTTACAGCGCTGGGAAAGAACTTCGACACCGGTGGTACGGGCGCGGCACTCGACCCGGATTTTATGCAGGTGAGGCCGGCGCAACTCAAGCTTGCAATGACGATTGATTGACAGATTCACGGGTGACGGAATCGGCGATTTAACTGTCGGTCGTCTGCCGGCGCGCACCTTGACTGAAGCCGGCATTCTGGTGAAAAAGCTTATCGCGTATCAACAGAGCCACCCGCTAAATTCAGCCTTGCTGGTGAGCGACATCAATGATGGATATAACTTCGAGCAAGCCAGTGACAACTTGAAAGGGCAACTTCCGGGTAATCTACAGGTCGAAGAGATTAAACGCGGCCGAGAGGATGCCGTGACTGCGAAAGCACGCCTGTTTGACGCCCTCAACCGTGGACAGAAAGTTGTAAATTATGTTGGGCACGGGTCGCTTGATTTATGGCGCGGCAGCTTGTTGACGGCAACAAAAGCCGAAGCGCTAACTAATCAACGGCTAGGGATGTTTGTCATGATGACCTGGCTGAATGGGTACTTCGAAGATGCTTATAACGATTCATTGAGTGAAGGGTTGATGAAAACCGATCGCGGCGCCGCCATCGCCGTAGGGGTTTCGTTAGGCATCACGCTGCCTGGCGAACAGGCGCGAATCAAGAGCGAGTTGTACCGCCTGTTGTTTGGCGCAACATCGCAACTCACAATTGGTGAAGCCGTGCAACGCGCCAAACAGGTCACTGCCAATGGAGATATTCGCAAGACCTGGATCTTGCTGGGCGACCCAACGCTACGGTTGAAATAAGGATTTAAGGAAAGCGTAAGTTAATCGAGCGGGTAAAATAAAACCGCAGCGAAGTTGAATCATTAGGATAGATGTGCGCGTGAACTCTCCCCAATCCACACGCAACAACTACCCGCGTCAACAAACGCTGCGGTATCTCGCAGGAGGCCAAACGAGCTAAAGTATCAATCCTCGTTTGGCCTTCATCATCAAATTAATCGTCGCTTCCGGTGCGCGAATCGGTTCTCGGCGGATGGGCTTCGCTAAACAAAATATCCGAGAGTCCAAAGCCTTCGCGGCGATCAAGGTCGCGTTCAATCGCGCGAAGCTTGGAGTTATGCTCTTGAACTCGCGCCGCAATCCTGACCACATCCGAAGCCCGCATCTCTTTCAATTGCGACTGAAAATTCACCAGTTGAGCTTTCAATTCTTCTTTTTGAATTAACTCGCTGGCGGCAATCTCTTGTTTAACTTCAGCCAGTAAATTGGTGCGCAGTTGTTCAACGGCTGTTGAATTCAAAGCGACCTCTGATGAAGGGGTGGGATTATGGGTTGGCGACGCGGTTTGATTACTGCGCCAGATGTCGGCGCGGTAGGAAAAGCCCTCTTTGCCGACGCTGACCTGGGTTCCCATAACCGCGAGTATCAACATAGCCGTTGCCAGTGCGCCCATTGTCTTAGCCCACAACGGCATCACCATAAACAGTTCCTTGAGAACCACCAGGAACGAGCGTTTCGGTTGCACCGATTCGGCAACCGCGATACGCATACTGGGCGCTTCTTCGAGTTGCCAGAGTTGCAGCGACTCGCGCACGCTCTCAAACGCTGAAAGCTCTTGTTTGCACGACGCGCAATCAACCACATGAGCTTCGAAACGAATACTCTCTTCGGGTGTCGTCTCACCATAAAGATAGGTCACCAGCAAATCGTGCATCTTGCAGTTGGGGGTGTTCTTTTCTTGAGTCATTTTACGGTCACTTCCTTTTCAGTTACGTCCTTTCTATCAGCGGGTTTCACACCGCCTCACGTAAATGGGCAAGTCGCTTTCTGAGCTCCGTGAGCCCGGTGTACATGCGCGTCTTTACGGTTGAAAGCGGGATGCCGAGAATTTCGGCAATCTCATGAAATTTCAGTCCTTCGTACTCTTTCATCACAATAATCTGGCGCATCTCGGGCGGCAGCCCCTGTAGCGCACGCCGCACGTGAAGGGTGATTTGTTCACGCTGAATATCATCGCTTAAATCATATTCCTCGATGGCAATTTCAAATCCATGGGCCTCGCGTTCCTCTTCAATGGAAAACGTACTCTTGCTGCGTCCACGGAGTTTGGTATTGCAGATATTGAGCGCGATACGATAAATCCATGATGAAAACTTTGCCTCACCTCTGAACTTTGAGAGGTTGCGATAAGCCGACAGAAAAGTTTCCTGGGTCGCGTCTTTCGCCTCTTCATCGCGTCCGAGCATACGCAGGGTCAATCCGTAGATTTGTCGCTCCCAACGATGCACCAGCATATTGAAGGCTTCCGGTTCGCCGCCAAGCGTGCGCTCAATGATTTGCGTATCGCTGATATCCAAATTTGTCTCGCGCCACCTATCTGAATTTTATCTACACCATCCGCTACAGCATTATAGACTGCAAAGGGTACGGAAAAGTCGGAAAAAGTTTGGCAGAAGAAAAATTGCGACCCTGTGGGTTTGTGCGTATGATAAAACCGTCGCGCTCTATTAAAGACGCTGCTTGAAGCTCTGACGCCGCTTTTCCCCAACGACAGAGTTCTTTATTCCGGCGTTAAGCAGTTAAATAAACTATTCTTTGGGAGGAAATTCTCATGAAAATCTTAAGCAAAACTTTTTCCTTGCTGCTGCTCTTGTCACTGCTTTCCATTGCCGCTCTGGCCGAGGGACGCAAAGATGAACTGGAGAGATTGAAACGCGCTACCCAAGTTTTCAACGAAATTATGGCCATTCCTGAAAAAGCTATCCCGAATGATTTACTTGACCGAGCCGAATGTGTTGCCATCGTGCCCGGTTTGAAAAAAGGGGGATTGGGAATTGGCGGCAAATACGGCAAAGGTCTGGTGATGTGTCGAACCGCCGATCGAAAACGCTGGAGCGCGCCGTCATTTCTCACCGTTGAAGGTGGCAGTTTTGGTTTGCAAATCGGCTTTCAACAAACCGACGTGGTGATGTTGATTATGAATCGCACCGGTATGGAAAGATTGGTGGGCGATAAATTCACTGTCGGCGCGGATGCTTCTGCGGCGGCCGGTCCCGTCGGTCGCAATGCCTCTGCAGAGACCAATGTTCGACTGGATGCCGAGATTTTAACCTACGGTCGGTCGAAAGGCTTATTCGCAGGGCTGACGCTGAATGGAGCCGTTGTCAAACAGGACAAAGATGATAACCGCGATTTCTACGGCAAAGAGATGGACGCCCGGGCAATCCTCTTTAATAACACCGTTCCGATGCCTGAGGAAGCCAAAGCCTTGGCCACGGCCTTGGCGCACGAATCGCCGAGAAAGACCAAATAAGTTTAACGAATAAGCCGGTGACGGCGCAGATTTTATTCAACCGAATAAAAGGAAAATCCCGCAATCGAAACGACACTCGATTGCGGGATTTTATTTCGTTAAGCTATGGCAGACTTAGCGACCTAATACTTTGACTTTGATTTTCTTTCTTCCGAAGGAAACGGCTTCCGAATAAGACGGCACATAAATGTCAATGCGACGCCCTCTGATTGAGCCACCCGTATCGGCAACTTTATAGACGCCGGAATATTTTCCAGCTTCGATATGCACCAACGTGCCAATCGGCAAAAGCTTCGGGTCAGCGGCGACAATGCCTCTGCGTACATATTCACCGGAAGCCGTGCGACCTTTAAGGCAATAAGCCGTCGCGTGAAAATCTCCAGGCTCTTTCTCAACTATCTGTTTGGGAATAAGAATGGTTTTGGCTTCGGGTTTGGCGACTACCGCAAGTTGATTGTTGCGCTTTTCAGGTTTATTGGACAGCGTTACGGTTTCCACTTTCTTTTCGACGCGCCTGGGCGTAAGGGCTGCAACTTTGCTTAAATCCGCAGCCAGCTGCGCTTCGGAATGGCGGGTTATGGTAACGCTTCTAACCCTCTGTTTTTGAGTAATCTCACTCTCTTCGGCGGGCAGAGTTTTAAAAATGCCCGGTAGTTCCATGGAATCATCTACCTCTACGTCAGCTTTCACCGGTAGAACAACTTTAGCTGGTGCGGATTTTTTTTTGCCTTCTGCAAAGACTGGACTGACGTTCACCGCGATTAGGGAACTTGCGGAGAAAAGGGCTACGATAGAAAAAGTTGAGAGGGCTTTATGCATTCGAGACTTGGCTATTTGATACATTCAATTACCTGATATCTGGTTGACGCCGCGCACTGTCGGGAATCAACCAAGCCGGGAGTCGCACCTAGCTCTACTACTAGACATCCAAACAGCACATTTTCTAAATGAAGCCCCAGTATATCACTCGAAAATTCCTTGTCTACCCCCTGCTCCCAGAAGAAAAGCCCTTTCCGGCAAAAGCCCCTTGCCTTACTTTCAATATTGCAAAGCTTATCTAGACTTCTTGCGATTTTCTTACAAAGCCTGACTGCTTGTAAGTGTTGAAAAATAACGTGTAACGATAAGAAACAGATAGGGTAAAAAGCTTCCAAACGAGTACTTTTTGGGGTTAAAACAGAGGGGTGCAGAAGGGCGAAATCCCCCTCATTGAGGGGGATTTTGAGAACTCAATTCGGCATCCGAGAAGCCCGCTTGCTGAACCGGTTATTTTGAGATTTACGCAAGGGCATTTTCCTCTGGTACCAGCAATTGTTTAACCGATTGGTGGGCGCGAACGCGCGCAAAACCTTGCTCAAAATTGGGCAGCGCGACAACTTCAGGCGCCACGATTTTTTCTATTTTCGCCTTCAGCCCTGAGCTTTCGGTTTCCAGTAAATCGAGCATCGAATACCAGGTTTCAAACATTCGCCGCCCGAAAATGCCTTTCATGGTCACGCCTTTCCAGACAATATATTTGCCAACATCATAATTCGATAAAGGTCGCGCAGGAATACCGAGTAAAACAATCTGCCCGCCGTTTTTTACAATTACCCCGGCGTCATTATAAGCCGATTCGGCGCCGCTCATTTCCAAAATGACATCAATGCCGCCGCCGTGTTCGGCTTGCGCGAGTTCAAAGAGTTCCTGCTTTTGACCGGGTGAAGCGTCTTCATTCATATCGAAACAAAAATCCGCGCCTAGTTCGCGCGCCAGTTCAAAACGCTTGGTTATGGTCGGCAAATCGAAACTGCCTTTGGGGTTTGAAAAATCCGTGACATAAATGCGCGACGCCCCCAGCGTGCGCGCCGCGGCCGTGGCCATTAATCCTTGCGCCCCACAGCCAAGCACGGCAACCGTTTTACCTGCAACTTCGCCTTCGCTTACGGTATGAACCGCATTGCCGAGGGCATCCAAAAATGCGCCCAGGCGCGGTGGAATCACCCGGCGTCCGCCGAAGCGTTCAAGATTGATGACATTCTCGCTCGGCACGACAACATAGTCGGCGAACGCGCCGTCCAGATGAACGCCTTTGACGCGCGTGTTGCGGCAGATATGTTTTTTGCCGGTGCGACATTGTTGACAATGCCCGCAGTTGATATGCATTTCACTGGTGACATAATCGCCGACTTTAACCAAGCCGGTAGGCACATCAACGCCGACTTCAACAACTTCGCCGCAGAATTCGTGACCCACAGTAATCGGTTGATAAAGCCGTACCTCACCACCCGTATGAATCAACATTTCATCGCGCATTCCTTGACGCGCGGTGATTTGATAAATGCTCTGGTCAGTGCCGCAAATCGAAGCGGCTTGCACGCGAATCTTCACGTCCGCATGACCGATTGATGGTTCAGGTTGGTCTTTGACATAAACCAAGCCGTCTTCCGTGAGGCTCATCTTTTTTAGTGCTTGCATAGTTCTCCAAAAAAAAAGCGCAAGCCCGAAGACTTGCGCTCGCTCTGTTTATGATGACTCCGTAATCAATGTGGTTTTAATTTTCTTCGGCAGTTTCGCAAAAATCAGGTCGTAGGAAATCTGAATCAGGTTTTTAATTTCTTTGTCGCTCAAGGCATTTAGCCGTTCAACCGTGACCCATTTATTGCGCGCCATATACGGCGCCGGAATGATGCCTTCGAGTTCAACCAATTCATCAAACTTTTCCGGCGTGCATTTGAATGAAACTTTGGTCGGTGTGCCATCAAGATTGGTCACCGCAAAAATTTTTCCGCCAATACGAAACAATAAATCGTTACCCCATTGCACGCCTTCCGTGGCGTGCGGCAGAGATAAGCAATATTCGCGCAGGGTTTCGATATTCATGATTCCAACACTTATAAAGTGTGTCGCACGATTAGGGAATGAGCAGCACTTTGCCGGTCGTCTTCCGGCCTTCCAGTTCGCGATGGGCTTCGGCGGCTTTGGCAAGCACGAAGGTCTTTTCAATCCTCAGCTTCAATTCGCCGCTAGCGACCCATCCTAAAACATCCCCGGCGCGCCACTCCAACTCGGCGCGTTCGGCGATGTAATGAAAGAGACTCGGGCGCGTCAGAAACACCGAGCCTTGCTGCGAAAGCAGCGCCGGATTGAAGGGCTCAACCGAACCGCTCGATTGCCCGAAGAGCGCCAGCAGGCCGCGCGGCGCCAGGCATTTCAGGCTCTTTAAGAATGTCGTTTTGCCGACGGAATCGTAAACCACTTGCAGGCCTTTGCCGCCGGTCAAGCGCTTGACCTCTTCTTCAAAATCTTTTTCGGTGTAGAGAATAATCTCGTCCGCGCCAGCCTCACGCGCCAGCTCGGCTTTGGCCGGCGTTGAACACGTGCCGATTACCCGCGCGCCGATGCGCTTGGCCATTTGAATCAAGAGCAAGCCGACGCCGCCGGCCGCCGCGTGCACCAGTGCGGTATCCCCACTCTTCAGTTGATAAGTCGAATAGACCAGATAATGCGCCGTCATGCCTTGCAACATGGCGGCCGCGGCGCTCTTTTCATCAATCTGTTCCGGCAATTTGATTAAACGATTGGCCGGCACGATAGTATATTCGGCATAAGCGCCCATGGCGCCCGCATATGCCACCCGGTCGCCCACCGCAATTTCAGTCACGCCTTCACCGATGGCTTCAACTGTACCGGCGCCTTCATTGCCAGGGATAAATGGAAGCGGCAACGGATAAAGCCCCGTGCGATGATAAACATCTATGAAGTTCAACCCCGTAGCGCTCAGTTTCACCAAGGCTTCGCCGTGATTTGGCGCAGGCTTATCAACCTCTTTGTACTGCAAGGCTTCTGCGCCGCCATATTGCTCGATAACAATTGCTTTCATATTTCCTCAAGGAATTAGGATGTGGGATTTAGGATATAGAGTTCAGGGAGAGATGGCATTCAAGAATTGTGCACCTTGAAACCGGCTACCAAAGCCGGTTTCAAGGTGCCGTGAATTCCATCTTGCAATCCCCAACCGCGACTCCTAAACCCTAAATCCTACATCCTAATTCCTAGCTACAGCCTACTTAATAATCGGCGTGACCGTGACTTTCTTAAACCAGACTTTGCCGTGGTCGCCTTGCAGCATAATCGGACCCTGTTGGTCTTCCGTCGCATCGAGCGCGCCCCCCGTTAGCCCATCAATCACCTGATTGTCGTGAACCTTTTGACCATTCAAAAAAACGGTCACGCGATTGCCGACAATCGTGGCCTCCATCTCTTGCCATTCGCCGGCGGGCTTGCTGGCATTGACTTTTGGAGGGATGCGGCTATAGATCGCCATATGGCCGTGACTCTCCGGCTCTTTGCCGTAATCGTCGAGAACCTGTAATTCATAACGCCCGCGCAGATAGATGCCGCTATTGCTTTTGTCTTCGAGTTTATATTCGCAATGAATCTTGAAATCTTTGAAGGTCTGTTTGGAGACCAGATTATTGGCGCCCGCTTGGTTCTCCATCACGCCATTGACCACAGACCATCCCGACGGCTTATCTTTAACTTCGACGCCCCAGGTTGATTCAATGCTTTTGCCATCGAAAAGCTCAACCGGCGTGCCGAATTTATGTTTGGCATTGGCATCATAATTTCCCCACTTGGGCGCGCGAACCCCAACCCAATTGACGGTTTCGGTTTTATTGGTTTTGGTGTCGGTGATGGTCAAGGTGCCGACGAGTTTTCCGTTGTCGATTTTCGCTTTGTGCATCTGCTTCAGGTTCGGTTGTGATGAATCGAACATCAATTCGCCGTTACTGACTGAAACGGTGGTGAGCTTATAGACGCTGCCCCAGCGATACAAAAACGTGCCCGTGTTATCGTCTCTCACTTCGAGCCAGAAAACCTGTTTGCCGCCGCTTGCCGGGGTTGCGGTGATGTCCCATTTGCCAACGAAGGGATTTTTTTCGGCAAATACGGGAGCGGTAAAAAGTAGTAGGATGAAAAGTGGAAAAGCTTTTTTGAACATTGCGCCTCCTGAATGATGATTTGAAGAAGATCGTTGATTAACTGAAAAGGCAGTATAACCAACCGCGCAAAAATCATGCAATCAAGGGCGCTTTCGAGAACCGTGGAAGGCCATAGAGCTACGAGAGATTTATCGGCTTATATTGCCAGATGAATTTCCCCGCGAAGGCGACGGAGGCTGCGGATGAGCGCAGATTTATCGGCGTCTATCTGCACCGTCGGCCATATCCGCGGGGAAATTTATCTGACCATATAGTCGGTGGCTTTCCGTCTTAACGTTGACTTGTAAGATTAACCGAAAAGCGATTGTTGCGAAGCTAAGCTTGCAACTCGGCCTTGCTCTAAGGCTAACAAGGCTTCCTTGTTTTTCAGTCCGCCGCCATAACCGGTGAGCGAACCGTTACTGCCGATGACGCGATGGCAAGGCACCACGATTGAAATAGGATTTTGTCCATTTGCGGCGCCCACCGCGCGCACCGCTTTCGGCCTGCCGATGCGTTTGGCGATATCGGCATAGGACACGGTTTTTCCGTAGGGAATCTCTTTCAGCGCGTTCCAGACTTCGAGTTGAAAATCGGTGCCTTCAAGCTGCAAGGGCAAATCAAAAGTTTTTAACTTGCCTTCAAAATAAGCCTGCAGTTGGGCGATGGCTTCCGTGAATATTTCATCATCCGCTTGCCAGTCAGCTTCAATCTTCATCGGATGCCGGCCATCAACAAAATGAATGTGGGTTAAAGCCCTCGTGGTGCCGACCAGTAACATTTGGCCGATCGGGCTTTCGAAATAGGTATATTTTTTTTGTTCGTTGTTCATGGTGTTTTATGCTCCTCGTGACAAACTCGACCACAAAAACATCGCCGCGTAAGCGCGCCAGGGACGCCACCTCTCGGCTTGTTGTTCGACGGCTTTGGCGCTCGGGAGTTCCCCGCCGCGCGACAATGCCTGTCTTAATGCGAGGTCACTCGCCGGAAAAGCGTCGGGTTCGCCAAGCACGCGCATGGCAATATACTGGGCCGTCCAATTGCCGATGCCCTTAATTTCCATCAAGGCCTTGACGGTGGCTTCCAACCCATCCAATCCTTCCAGCAGTCTTGGATTTTCGACAACCGCGCGAGCCAGGGCTGAAATCGTACGGGTTCGGGCTTGCGGCAGACCGATTTGACTGAGGTCGGCCGCTTCCAACACCTCGGCCGTTGGGAAAAGATGAGTCAGTCCATCCACAGGCTCATCATAAATCTGTTCGCCGAAGGCTTGCACCAGGCGACCCGATAAAGTGGTCGCTCCCTGCACCGTGATTTGTTGGCCGAGAATAGCGCGCACGGCGATTTCAAAATTATCGAAGGCGCCGGGAACGCGCAGTCCGGCAAACCGATTGACCACGGGCGCAAGTTGCGCATCTTGTTGCAGATGTTCCGAGATGCGTAAGGGGTCGGCATTGCAATCAAACAAACGTCGCACCCGTTCAACAATGATACGCAAAAAGCGTGTGTCAATCGGCGGAATCAATAGATAAAACCAATTCTTTTCAGGCGCCGGTTTAATCTCCAAAAGGCCTCTGGTGTTTTGAATGGCAAAGGTTCTTCGATAACTTTCCAGGCTAATCACTTCGACACCGGGAAGGGCGCGCGCTTGTAAAAAGCCGATGACCTGTTGCCAGTCGTAGGGCGGACGGAAGGGAAGCTTCAAACACAGCTTACCCGATTCACCTTGCGAATGATTATTATCAACTCCCTGTCGAAGATTGGAAGGCGCTTTGCCGAACGATTTTTTCATCACATCATTGAATCGGCGAATGCTGCGAAAGCCGGCGCCAAAGGCCACGTCCCCGATTGGCAAATCGGTCTCTTCCAGCAGTTTCGCAGCGAAATGAATGCGGCGAGTTTGCGCCACGGCAAAAGGCGAGACCCCCAGCTCATCATTGAACAATCTTCTCAGATGACGTTCGCCGATGCCGACCCGCGCCGCCAGCAAATCAAGGTTCGATTCATCAAGCGCGCCTTCGGAAATTAATCTGAGGGCGCGGGCGACGGTGACACTGGTGCCCAGCCAGGCGGGTGTGCCGGGCGCCGATTCCGGGCGACAACGGCGACAGGCGCGAAAGCCGGCCTCTTCGGCGGCCGCCGCGCAAGCAAAAAATTCCATATTGATTTGCTTGGGCGTGCGGGCCGGACAAATCGGCCGACAATAGATTCCGGTGCTGGTCACGCCGATAAAAAACCGTCCGTCAAATCGCTGGTCGCGGCTGAGCGCCGCTTGGTAACAAATTTCGCGGTCTAAATTCATAAGCGTTAGAGTAGCATATCGGAGAATTATATTCTGGCTGGATTCGGACATGGATATGGCAGGCTAAATTAGCGCCAGCTGGGAAAGCGAAAAGGCGGAATTAAGGGCGCGAATGTTCGTAACCAGTTGCCTCAAACTCCGTATTGGACATAGTATAATTACTGCAAAAGCCGATATAAACCGGGATTTGCAATCCGACATTCTTAGCAATCACACAAAAGGAAGTAGAGATGAAAAAAGATAAAATCACGCGCCGCAACTTCGTAGCGGGTACGGCAGCCGCGGCTGGCTTAATGGTTGTGCCGCGTTACGTGCTCGGTGGCCCAGGATATATGGCTCCCAGCGACAAATTGAATATTGCTGTCGTTGGCACCGGTGGACAAGGCGCTTCCGATGCAACCGAGTTAGTTGCCGGAGGCGAAAACATCGTCGCCATTTGCGATGTGGATTTCAACTATGTTGACAAATCCATCGCCGCCCGCACCAAAGGCCGGGATGGCAAACCGAATGAAGGGTTCATCAAATTGCAGGAAGCTTACGCCAAAGCGAAACGGCACGCCGATTTTCGCAAGATGCTCGATGAGCAAAAAGATATTGATGCCGTGCTTGTCGCCACCCCCGACCATCTGCACGCGGTTATAGCCAAGACCGCCATGGAACTCGGCAAACATGTTTATGTCGAAAAGCCGCTCACCTGGTCGGTCTACGAAGCGCGCGTGCTGCGCGAAACGGCGGCGCGCAAAAAAGTGGTCACCCAAATGGGCAATCATGGACATTCAAGCGAAGAAGCGCGGCTCATCAACGAATGGATTCAAGCCGGCGTGATCGGCCCGGTGCGTGAAGTTCATGTGTGGACCAATCGCCCGATTTGGCCGCAAGGCATTCCGCGACCCGGCAAAGCCGGAAGCAGCGCGCCGGAAAACCTGAGCTGGGATCAACGCGGCGTCTGGCAAACTTCGGCAGCGGCTTTTTCTGGAAACTTCCCCGTACCCGAAGGGTTGAATTGGGATTTGTATCTCGGACCCGGTCCCGAAGTTCCCTATCATCCGATTTATCATCCGTTCAATTGGCGCGGCTGGGTCGAATGGGGCACCGGCGCCTTGGGCGATATGGCGGCGCACTTGATTGACCATCCGTATTGGGCGCTCGGACTCAAATATCCGACCTCGGTTGAAGCGACCTCGACGCCTTTTGGTCCCGGTTGGGATGGCAAACCGGCCAGTTACCCGCAAGCGACAAACGTAGTCTATAGATTCCCTGTGCGCGGCTCGCAACCGGCGGTTACGCTAACCTGGAATAGTATTTGATCCAGTATGGCCCGACTTCAACCTTTGTCCCGTCTGGCATTTTCTGTTTTCGTCGATAGATGCAGCCCATCGCTTGGCTGCTCCTCTCAGGACTATTTAGGGTGGACAAGTT
>JBIOWC010000785.1:0-27491 GCA_044868105.1 Blastocatellia bacterium | reverse complement strand
TCCTTTTGCAACTGCTGCACTTTGGCAAAACCATCGGCAATCGCCGTCGGTGTCCAGGCGCCGGCCGCCAGTAAAACCAAGGCATCAAAGACCTCTTCATTGAGCCCGCTGGTTTGCGCCAGTTGATCGTGGCGACGATGGATAGCCAGCGCTAAGGCCTGGCGTAGGTCTTCATCTAGCGAGATTTGATATTGCAGATGCCCCATACCGAAGGCTACGTGACGGGCTTCGTCCTGCGCGGCAAGGCGCGCCACAGAACGCGTCACCGGGTCAGGCGCGTGTTGTTCAAGAAACCACAGGAGATTTAAAAAAGTCCCTTCACCGAGCACCGACAATAAAAATGAAGCCAGAGTGAAATCCGGTTCATCCAGGAGCGTTTTCAGCGAAGCTTGTCCGCTTGCGGTTGATAGTCCCAGTTCATTCCTTCTCAATGTAGCGCGGCGCGTGAAGACTTCAATATGGCGCGCTTCGTCAGCAACTTGAATGGCGAGGAGTTGCATCGCTTCACGAAAATGCGGATGAATTTGCGCCACGAATCTTGCCGGAACCAGCAGCGCCGCGGTTTCATTTTCGATGAGATAGGTCATGATTTGTACGACCGCGGTCTCTATTTCATCGGGAATATCAAACACTTCATCCCAGTTGATGGCGGTTGCCGGGTCCCACTGCGCAGCGGCCGCCTGAGCATAGAGTCGCGGCACGCTCTCGGCCCAAACCTGTTCTTTTTGATGCAAGGTGAAATAGAACTCCGGCGCGCCGGCTTCAACTTTTGCCCCACGCGCGGCGAGCCCCCAAGTCGCTCGCGGTCGCTCAACGATTGCCTCGGCGATTTTGGAGCTCGCCATTCCGGCGCGCTCGGCATTTTGCCAACGCCCTACAATTGCACTACCGCGCACAATCCAGGCAATCAGCAGTGCATCTATTGCATGATTTGCGGTATTCGATTTTGACGAATCGTTCCAGATAAGGGTGTGACCTTGAGCGCGGCACCAGCTACGCAAGTGGATAGCCAGTTCAGGAGCGCTGCCCTTTATCCCTAACTTTGCGCCGACGGGAATTTCACTTAAAGCCCGATTGATAAGCAGGTGCGCGCCGCGATCCAGGGATAACTCTTTAATATCTATAATTGGGATGGGTGATGTTTCCCTCTCGGTCATAAAACTTCATCTCATCAACGGCGATTTCCAAAGCCCGATATTTTTCAACGCGCCCGTCACGCCAAACCTTCAAACCTTCCAAATCCATCAGTGAGCGAAGCGCTGCGTCATCATAAGACATCGCCAGCAGGAGTTCGCGAAAGCGTTCAATCAACGAGCGCCGGGCATTTGAAAGCACCGTAAAATTGCAATGGTCATAAGCCGCCGTTTGCGCGAGCACACGCGTCGAACTTGCGGGTAAGGTGCCCTCTTTGGCAAAGATCAGATGATTGCCGTCAATTAAACAGGCGGCATTGGCTTTGCCATTGAATAAGGCGCGCGCCGCATCGCGTTCACCGCCAATGTGATCGCCGTGCTTTCCACCTAACACATCATGATAGGCAATCTCGAAATCAACCCCCGGTGTGAGTCCTGCGGCTTGCAGGTGGGAAAGCGGAATGAGCGTCGCTTGTGGTGAATCAATCGCTCCCACAGCGACGACTTTGCCTTTGAGGTCGGCAAGCGATTGAATCGCCGAATCGGCGCGCACCAAAATTAATGACGTCAGGTCTTGGTCGGTGTCGCGCATGACCAGGGCGCGGGCCTCGATGCCGCGGGCGCGCGCTAAACGCTCAGAGCGAATCCACGCGAGCGGCGAATTCCACGCCACCTGAATATGGCCTGCGAAGTGGGCTTCGACCTGACGCTCATAATTTGAATAGAGAATATAATCGAACGCCAGTCCCTGGCGGATGAAGAAGGCTTTGAAGCCTTCCCATATCGTCACAACTTTCGGGTCATAGGCGACTGCGCCAAGCACCAAAGTTTCCGTAACAGACATAAAAGATTTCTCCCTTTTAACCGAATAGTGGCAGTCCGCAAAGCGCCTTGCCAATAAAATCATAGAGCGCATCCGAAGTCGGCGCCATCACCACAGCGGCCCGCGCATCTCTGAAATTACGCTCGACCCCGACCTCTTTACGAAACGCCGCACCGCCACAAACGCGCATCGCCAGCTCGGTGACCTCGGCCGCTGTGTCACCGGCGGCGGCTTTTACTTCGAGCACGCGCAGCATGGCGTCTTCGCGTCCCTGTTCAAGCGCGTTCAGCCCATCAAGTAAAAGGGCGCGCGACGCATCGGTCTTGAGACGCATACGTGAAAGATAAGCGCGGATAGTTGGCAAATCGGCAAGCGTTTGATTCAGATGTTCAAAGCGAGTGTTGGTGATATGTTGAACTGTTTTGCTGGTTGCAGCTTCCATCAACCCTACGCAGACCGCCGCGCTCATCATTTGAAAATAGGGTAGCGTGATGCCCATCATCACATCAAACCCGCTGCCATCCGTGCCGAGCATCGCATCGGTTGACACGACCACGCCGTCAGCCGTAATCGGCGAAGAGAAATTGCCGCGCAGTCCAAGTCCGTCAAATGGCGCGGGAACCTGCAAGCCTTTCGCATCGGCCGGCACCAGCCAAATCGTGCTTGCGCCATCGCCCGCCATAGGCTTACTCGACCAAACGTAGGAATCGGCTTGCCCGGCTGAGGTCACCCAACTCTTTTTTGCATCGAGGCGAATGCCTGTATCGGTTTTTGTTGCCAGGCCGAGCGGCGCCCAGAAATGGCTGCGCGAACCGGCTTCCGAAAAGGCCAGCGTCGTAATATGTTTGCCCTCGGCAATCGCCTGGCGGGTGGCGGGCGCGCCGTGCGCTTCAATGACCGCCGTTCCGGCATAGTGCATACAAACGACCATCGCCGTTGATGCGCAGGCGGTGGCTAATTGTTCAACAACCCAGGCGGCGGCGCGATGCGTCTGGCCAAGCCCGCCAACTTCAGGCGCACTGATAAGCCCTAAAAGCCCGGCCTCGCCGAGCGCCTCAAGCGCGGCGCGCGGAAAGCTTGCCGTTTGGTCAACTTCGGTTGCGGCGGGCGCCACCACCTCTTTAATGATTTTTTCTAAGGCCGTTTTATAGTCGGTTTTACTCATTCAATTACCTCTCAATCAATCCTGATATGGGTGCAGAAAAAGTCAATGGTGCGAAGCCTGTTGGTCTTCAATCAATGAGGCCAAGCCTCGCCGCACTGCCATCAATCTGTAACAGGAATCGGGGCATCACCGCGCGCCCCGTTCATTGAGAGGGAGTTAAGTGAAAAGCCGCGAACCTGGTTGGGTGAATCGCAAAACTTGCGCGCCGGAATGGGCGCAAATTCAGGTCTTTACAAAATTTTGAATCATCGTTGTTACTTTTTAAGCGAAGTCAGATGCTTGCGGCCGGCGATTGATTTATCGCGGCGCACCTGCATAGATTGTGTTAGCACACTGAAAGATAAAAGGACAAGTGGTTACGGATAAAAGTCCGCAAGCGGTTGCAGAGCGGAGCAGGGTTTAGTGCATTGAATAAAATGCTGAGGGCTGCAAGGGTTGAACTCTTTGCAGCCCTCAGCGGCAATTATTTTTTCGCCCATCATTAAACGGTAATGGTGCGCCAGGCTAGCCGAATTCCTTTGCTCTTTCAAGCAATGGCAAGAGGGTTACCCTGACGGGCAGAAGCGCGTGGCTCATTACCCTCAATGGCTGGCGGCACCTCGTTAAAGACTTATGAATTCCCTGAGGCGCCAGCTTTTAGAATTGAGCCAGGGACAGAGGGCGGATTGCGTTGTTTAAGTCGCGACCGCACAGAAATTTTTCGGCTACCGTTTGATGGAAAACCAGCGCAACCCTTTACGCCTGTTCAAACCGGCGAACCTATTGATTCCGGTGCTCAATCACCCGGTGGCAAGTTGGTCATCTTTTCTCGCGGTCATTCAAATCCTGAGCCGCATATTGATTACGACACGCAAAGAGCCGTGAACCGGGCGCCTTGAATTTCATTCGCTTAATACGTTTTAAATCTGTTTCTTATCGTAGTGGCAATATTCAATGAGGACGCATTGCTGGCAAAGCGGATTTTGCGGGCGACAGATTTGGCGCCCGTGTCTGATTAAATTGATATGGGCTTCATAGTATTGTTTTTCAGGAAGAAGCGCTTCCATCATTCGGTGGGCTTCCTGATCGGTGCTTTTTTCAGGAATCAATTTCAGGCGACGCGCAATGCGAAAGATATGTGTATCAATGGGAAAAACCGGGCGATGGCAAGCAAAGAGCAAGACGCAGGCAACGGTTTTCGGGCCTACGCCTTTGAAACCGGCAAGAAAAGCGCGCGCTTCATCAAGCGGCGCTGTGTGAAGGAATGATAAATCAAACGACCCGAACCTTGTATAAATTTCATTGAGAATCGTTTTAATGACAACCGATTTTTGTTTCGCCAATCCGCCTGAGCGAATCGCCGATTCAATGGAAGTCACACGCGCCTGTTGCGCCTTATCCCAGGTCGGAAATTTTTTCTTCAAACTCTCAAAGGCGCGATGGCTGTTTATATTGGTGGTAGATTGCGAAAGGATGGTTTCAATCAAACAATCAAGCGGGTCTAAATCGTTTTCAAGTTCAGGCATGCCATAAACGACACGCAAATTTTGCAGCACATAAGGAATGGTTTCGCAGGTTGTAACCGCATTCGTCCTCATCATCAACCAACTTGTATTAAAGCGTAACAAATTTGCCAGCGTTGACAATCTTTTATGGCGTTTGTAATAATCACGTCTTGCCATTAAAGGCAAATTATTAACCTCTCGCGTCCGTAGCTCAGCCGGATAGAGCGTTTGCCTACGAAGCAAAAGGTCGCACGTTCGAGTCGTGCCGGACGCATTTTTAATTCAGTAATTTAGGGCAGCTGATTGGCTGCCCTTTCTATTTGGTGTACCAAGGGTGTGCTGATTTCTCGCCAGACCAACAGTAAGTCGCTTTCCGGGATTTAGAGATGCTTTTTCAGGTACGCAATAAAATGGGTCCAATCCTTTGCAAGTACCGTATGCCCGCCATCGTGCATAAAGTAACCGAGACGATTGAGTAACAAAGACGTGTCACCTGCTGCAGGCATCACGGTTGTTCCCGGACCTCTTTCACCGAAGAGTTTATAGACCGGCGCGGCGGCCAGGGCGGCAAGGAATTCTCCTTTCGGATCCGACCAGAAATCCGTGCTGCCGGTTTGCAGTAGTAAAGGTCTTGGCGCGATCAACGCGACCAGCATATGAGCATCGATCGGTAACTGATTAACTTTATCGGCATAAGAATGATAATTCGGGGCGAACTGGTAATAATAGCGCGTTGGGTCAGTAATGTGCTGGATGGTTTCGCCAAAGTTGCGGCGGCTGATTGCCGCGCCGCCTTCTCCTGAAATACTGGCGATGACCAATTTGAATCTTGTATCGTGAGCCCCAGCCCAAAGAACGGTCTTTCCTAAACGGGAAGACCCTTGCAGGGCAATCCGTCTCTTATCGATCTGTTTATCCTTTTCAAAATAATCCATCGCACGACTCAACCCCCAGGCCCACGCCGAAATCGCTCCCCATTCATCAGCCGCCGGTTTGGTTTGTCCGGGTTTCAGATACTGACCTCTGATGCCATACTTTATCCCGTCGCTAAAATCCGGCTCAATGTCGCCATAATAAACTGTCGCAAAGCCAAGGCCGGCATCCATAAACTGTTCAATATTCATTTTGCCGAATCGTCCCGGCTCGTCGGCCCTCAGCTTTTTCCCGTCTCTCCAAATATCACCTACCTTCACCCCCGGATCATCGGTTATCTGGTTGTAAGCGGAAAAAGAGATATTCAACAGTATGGGGACGGGCTTTCGAACCCGGGTTGGCAAGTAAATTAACAGGTTCATTTTGGGTTCGGAGGCGGCTTTTGCAAGATAAACCGTCACTTGTTTGCGCAGGGCTTTGCCGTTGAAGGCGAGAGTTCCCTGATCAAACACCTCGAAGCCGAGCGATGATGGAGGCGGTGGCATCTTGCCAAATTGTATCTCTTCAAACAGCCTGATCAGTTCCGGTCGCCGCTTTTTCACCCAGATGTCTGCATTGATGACGCGCTTGCCATCCGCACATACCAACAGATCGGGTAGGGTATAAGTTCCTACCTGGTCCTCCTGATAGTTTACCGGGTAGCCGGCCACCACCTGCGGACGGTTTGGCTGTTGTGGCAGGCCAACCAAAGAAGCGGCGAATAGGATAAGCAGTGTGGTTACGCTTTTCATAAGTCTGTTGAGGACACAGTCTGTTGAGGCCGCGCGGGCAATTGCCGATGGCGATAACTTCGCTTTTAAAGGACGGCCGCTTCGTGTGAACACCCGCTCGTTACCTGGGTTTGGACGAGGCGCCCGCAGCGTTGGCCTTGAGAAAGGTGACGATTGCCTGGTTGACTTCCGCAGGTCGCTCCTGTTGTACCCAATGACCGGCGCCAGGCAAAAGCTTGACTTCGCGCAGGCCAGGCACGGCGTTGCGCATCGAACCAGTAAGCGCTTCGGCGCTTGCGCCACGAATCACCACGTCTTTTTCTCCAGCGACAAACAACACGGGTGCCGTGATCTTGACGCCTGTGAGTTGCGGCGTGGTCTCCCAGTTGCGATGAAAGTTGCGGTAGTAGTTGATGCCGCCGCGAAAACCGGCTCCTTTAAACTCGGCGACATAGTAGTCGAGGTCGGCCTCGGTGAGCCACGCGGGTAAACCTTTGGGCGCCCCGAGGCGCGGAATCCACCCACCAGCCGCGCGTTTCGGGTCGGTCACCTGCGGGGCTTCGCGCGGCGAATCCGGCGACAGGTACAGACGGCTTAAAATGGCGCGCGGATCGGCATCGAACTCTTTTTCGGCCACCCCGGGTTCCTGAAAGTAAAGGATGTAATAAAAGTTATCGCCATAGGCTCGTTGCAGCGTTTGTATCAGCGACTGTTGGCCGCGCCCGCTGTAGGGTACACTCATCGCCACCAGTGCCGTGAAGCGTTGCGGATGCAGGAGCATCGCATGCCACGATACAATCGCCCCCCAATCGTGGCCAATCAGGATCGCGCTCTTTTCACCCAGCGCATCGACGATGCCAACCAGATCGGAGGTTACATGATGAATATCATAATCTTCGACGGCTTTTGGCTTGTCGGTTTTGCCATAGCCGCGCATGTCAGGGGCCACGGCGTGATAGCCCGCCGCGGCGAGCGCCGGCAGCTGATGGCGCCACGAGTACCAGGACTCGGGCCAACCGTGTACGAGGATGACGAGCGGGCCTTTGCCCATCTCCGCGATACGCATCTTGAGGCCGTTGGATTTGATGAAACGCAATTTGGGCTGGTTTGTGGAGCGCTGATTCCCTGGAACCTGCGCACACACCAGCGAAGACAACCCCAAGAGAATCGCCGTGCTCGCAAGAGCCTGCCGCGCGAATCGGCGTAAAAGCGAAATGGACATTTTCATGCAGTAACCTTTCGTAGATGGAAACCCGCTCTTGCTGCGAGCGCCACCAGTAGAAGATTGAAGCGCCAGGGAGCGCAGAGCAAATCCCGATCAAACAAGAATGGCGTTGACGACCTTGCCGTGAACATCGGTCAGGCGGAAATCGCGGCCCCCGTAACGGAACGTCAGTCTCGTATGATCAAACCCGAGCAGGTGTAGAATCGTTGCATGAAAGTCGTGGACGTGAACTTCATTTTCGGCGACTTTCATCCCGTAATCATCTGTTTTGCCATAGACCATGCCGCCGCGGACTCCGGCTCCGGCGAGCCAGGACGTATAAGCATAGCAGTGGTGGCCGCGCCCGTAATCTCCTTCGGCGGCCGGGGTGCGGCCAAACTCGGTAGTCCAGACGACCAGCGTATCTTCAAACATCCCGCGCGATTTTAAGTCCTTGAGTAACCCGGCAATCGGCCTGTCAATGTTTCTGGCCAGCGGCTCGTGCGTCTTCATGTCGCCGTGCGCATCCCAGTTCTTCGAGGCGCCGACATCAATTAACTCGATGAAGCGCACGCCGCGTTCGGCCAGCCGGCGCGCCACCAGGCACTGCCAGCCGAAGCCTGTCGTCTGGTCGCGCTCCAGTCCATAGAGTTTCAGCGTCGCGTCGGACTCTTTTGACAGGTCCAACACCTCTGGCATTTCCCGCTGCATGCCGAACGCCGTCTCATAGGTCTTGATGCGCGCCGCCAACTGCGGGTCGCTGGCTCGCGTCTGCTGGTGCCGGCGGTTGAAACGCTCAAGCAGGCCGAGTTCGGCTTCCTGAATGGCCGGTGAAGGCGCGCGGCGCTTGAGGTTGGCCACCGGCTCTTCACCCGCTACGACGCGCGTGCCCTGATGCGCCCCCGGCAGGAAATCCGCATCCCACACCTGCCCCCCAGCATAAGGGAGTTGTGGCGCCAACACGACAAACGACGGCAGGTTCTGATTCTCTGTGCCCAGACCGTAGCTCACCCAGGAGCCCAGGCTCGGGCGTTTGAAAGTGACCGAGCCGCTATGGATCCCCATGGTCGCTTGAAAGTGGTCGTTATGGTCGCCGCGCATGGAGTTGATGACGCAGATGTCATCAATCTGGTCGCCGATGTGCGTGAAGAGATCGCTCGTCATAATGCCGCTCTTGCCGCGCGGCTTAAACTCCCAGAACGGGGTGAGCAAGGTCCGCCGGCCTTCATAGAGGCGTCCGTTTTTGGCATCATCAATGAGCTTCGGCTTGTAATCGAACGAGTCCACATGCGAGACGCCGCCGGGCAGGTAGATGAAGATCACACGCTTCGCCTTGCCCGCAAAGTGCGGCGCTTTCGGGGCGAGCGGGTTGTCTTCGCCGCGCGCTTCCTGAGAGAGCAGATGTGAGAAGACGGCTGGCATCATCATCGAGCCGCAAAACAGCGACCGGAGCATCTGCCGTCGTGAAGAGTTGCAGCAAGCTTTTTCCATCGTCCTCCTCTTGGTCTCTTCGGAATCAATCTACGTACAGGAACTCATTACTGCCGAGCAGCACGCGCAGGTAACTGGCGAGCGCCTCGCGGGTCAGCCGCTCTGTCGGCGTCTTGAGGGTGTGCAATTGCTCACGCGTTCGATGCAGATAAGCGATGGCTTCGCGAATCTCTACAGGTTTCGCCGGCCTTCCGTAAGTCAACCGGATAGCATAATCAATGCGTTGCGCCGTGGTTTCGTAAGCCATTCCGACGCGCACGGCGAGGCGGTCCGCCTGGCTGTGCACGAACGGATTGTTCATCAAAAACAGCGCTTGCAGCGGTGTCGTGCTCAAGGGGCGCGGCGAGGTGCTGGTGTTGGTGTCGGCGCCATCAAATACCTCCATCAGTGGATGCTTTTTCTGGCGCTGCTGCATCAGGTAGATGCTGCGACGGTCGGTGTCATAAATGGCGAAGAACTGTTCGTGTTGCGTGTATCGCCACTCATTCTCAGGCGGGAACGGGTGGGCTTCGCCCGCCGTGCGGTCAAGCGCGCCGCTCACCGCGAGCATCGCGTCGCGAATCTCTTCGGCCGACAGCCGCCGCCGATTGAAACGCCAGAGCAGGTCGTTACTGGCATCCATACGGGCGTTGTGCAGGTCATCGGTTGCGGCAAGCTGATAGGCGTGCGAGAGCATAATCATGCGATGCATCGCCTTAAGCGACCAACCGCTCTGGATCAACTGTGTGGCGAGGTAGTCGAGTAACTCCGGGTGGGTCGGGGCGCTGCCGCGCGAGCCGAAGTCGTTAGGCGTCGCCACAATCCCTTTACCGAAATGGCCCTGCCAGATGCGATTGACCATCACGCGTGCCGTAAGCGGGTTGTCCGGGGCGGCGATCCAGTCTGCCAGATACTCTCGCCCGCTGCCTTGGTGGTCGGCAGGCAACTGCTTAGCTCCGAGAATCGTGAGGAATCCGCGCGGGACCTCTTCGCCCAGATTCTTTGGATCGCCTTTGCGATGAATACGGGCGTTCGCGGGCAAGCCCTCGACGACCGCATAGGCCTTCTCGACCTTCGGCACATGCATGCTCAGTTCGGCGACGCGGGCTTTGATCTCCTTCGCATCGGCGGCGACCTCTTCCGGCATACGGGTTGATTTTGAAGCCGTAGATGAGTTCACCGCGTCCCTATCGTAGTCGGCGGGCCGCTTCTCGCCGGGCGGGTGTAACTTTCTCCTCGGTTCGTTTTTCGGCGCGGCGTTCTGCACCGCCGGACCGCCCTGATAGTTCGCCTGATGGTTTGTCGCTTGACCTTCGGAAGTTGCCGTCTGCCGGGCTGCTTCTTTCAGTTGTTTCTCTCTTGCCGCCTGGTTGCGCGCCGCCGCGCCGCGTTCCACTGTAAGGTACTCTTTCCAGTCGTCGAGCGAGGCCAGTTCGCTCTGCCATTGGTTGAACTTCTCCGCCTCGTCGCCCGCTGCCAGAGCCACCATGTCTGCGGGGTGCGGGTAGATTTCGGCGCCCGGAAAAGCGTAGCGCGAGCTATTGAAGATGCCGTAGAGCGCGTAATAATCCTTCTGGGGAATCGGATCGAACTTGTGATCGTGGCAGCGGGCACAGCTCACGCTGAGGCCAAGAAAGGTCTTGCCCAGATTGTCTATCGTGTCATCTATCGTCAGGTTGACCTCTTTGTTGCGCGATCCAAAGCGCCGCGACATGGCGAGGTAACCGGTGGCGATAATGTTCTCGTGTTTCTCGGTCAGGGTCTTGCCGGGCAACAGGTCGCCGGCGATCTGCTCGCGTATGAAGCGGTCATAGGGTTTGTCCTGATTGAAAGACTTGATGACATAGTTGCGATATTTGTAGGCCGCAGGGACCGGAAAGTCTGAGTTGCACCCGGCGGTATCGGCATAACGCACGGCGTCGAGCCAGTGGCGGCCCCATCTCTCGCCGTAATGCGGCGAAGCGAGCAGACGGTCAATAACCTTCGCGAAGGCATCTGGCGAAGCGTCTTCGAGGAACGCCTCAACCTCTTCGGGAGTAGGCGGCAGGCCCGTCAGGTCGAATGTCGCACGACGGATCAACGTCCGCTTGTCGGCGTCACCCACCGGTTTGAGGCCCTTCTCCTCCAACTTCGCGAGGATGAAACGATCAAGAGGAGAGCGCACCCATGCCCTGTTGTTGACGCTCGGGAGCGGCGGGTTCTTGAGCGGCTGAAATGACCAGAACTTGCGCGCCTCGCTCAGATCATAAGGCTGCCAGGCGGCCCTGGCTGCAGCACTTTGGCTGCGCGGGTCCGGCGCACCCATCTTTACCCAGGTCTCGAAATCCCTGATCTGTTCGGCGGTCAGTTGACCTGCCGGCGGCATCTGCAACTTCGGATCGCTGTAGCGTATGGCTTTGATGAGCGGGCTACGGTCAGGGTCGCCAGGTGTGATCGCCGCCTGCCCGGAGTTCCCGCCCTTGAGCATACCCTCACGGCTGTCGAGCAGCAGGCCGCCCTGTGGCTTTCTACTACTCGCGCTATGGCATATGTAGCAACTGGATTCAAGGACCGAGCGGATCTTCTTTTCGAAAAACTCAAGGTCGGCAGGCCTGGGTTCCTGCTGGGCGCTGACCGGGCGCATGGAAAGGTGTAGGCAGAGAAGGTGGAAGCCTATAAAGAGAGTCGCAGAGACAATTTTAATCGAGGCTTTCATAACAGGCACTCCCCGGCGGTGCAGTTACAAAGGACCTTAATACACCAAAAATGGGCGATGAGCAAGCTTGGGTCGAGCCGATCAATCTACAGCTACCGGCCGTCGCTTGCTCATCCCGCAACCCCAACTCCCCGTTCGTGCGCCACTGGCTTCAATTCAGGAGCTTCAAGTACGCCACGATGTCGGCCTGGTCCTGCTCCGTCAGCACGAGCGCCGGGTCGCCGCCTCCCGGTGGGGTCGTGACCAACGCAAAGAAGCGCGCGTAGTGCGCCACCACGTCTTCGAGCGTCTTCGCAGAGTTGTCGTGGAAATAGGGGGCAGTGTGACGGACTCCCCAGAGCAAGGGGATCTTGAAGGCGTTCACGCTATCGAAGAAGGGGCTGCGCGGATCGCCCGTGATCAGCGCCCGGCCGGGGTCTGGGCTGGCGATCTCCGTGGTGGTCCCGTCCGGGTTCCTGAAGATGAATCTCCGCACGGGGTTTGAGGCCGCGTTGAATTCGGAGACGAGGATATTTTGGAAACGCGTGCCGGGCGGCAGCAGCGGGAAGTTTTTACTCGTCTCATTCAACATCGGGCCGCTGTGACAGGCGGCACAAGCGCCAGCCTTTTGTGACGGGCTGGTGAAGGGGACGTCCTCAAAGAAGAGTCGCCCGCGCTTCTCGGACGCGGTGCGGCCTTCCGGCAGTCTTGGCGGCGGGCCGCCGCGCGCGAATTTCCTCAACGCATTTGAACTGAAGAACTGTGAGGATTGTTGGAACTCGGCAATATCTTCAAGGTTCTTTTCGGTCGGCTCCTCGGTGTTTTGGAAGTGAGCGTGAATTGCGTTCAAGGCCTGAGTTTTTAGGTCAGGGTCGCGCCCGTCGAGCATCAACACAGGGTCGAGCGCCGGCGTGTTGAGCGTCGTCGGAATGCCGCGCCGCAAGGTTACCGTTCGGGCATCCGGGTCGTCAGCCAGACTGACGTTCGGCGGCAAAGGAATGGTGACCAGAACGGTGGCGTCGGCGAGCATTCGCGTGACGCCATGGCCGAGGCCGTCGTCGCTGCCGTCATGGACAAAGAGCGGGTCGTTGGGGTCGGCGGCAAAGCGCGCCTGCGCCTCTTCGGGAGAAACGGTTCCGCTGTCGCGTCCGTGGCAGGTCAAACAGGTGCGCCCGTTGCCGCCGAAGGTCTCATGCTCAAACAGCGGCTTGCCGTTTCCCTCCTTCCTCAGACTATCGTCACCTTCTCCGGTCAAGGCCTGACTGGTCAGTGAACTCATCCCTATGGCCAAAGTAGCCATCAATAAAATGGTAAATAATTTTAGAATTTTTATACGCTGCATAATTTATACCTTTCGTTACGGAAATCTCATCGTTGGTCTTGCCCCGCGCCAGCCCGCTACGGGCAAGGCGGTTAATCGGCGGCCTATTTGGCACATCTTGATTTCGTCTAGTTTCATCCAAAAGCCAACAGAGGTGACGCGGTTAGCAAAGCAAACTCAAAGCTCATACCTATCTTGGATCTTTTGGACTTCTAAATGGGCCAGTCCGTTCGCCGGACGGCTTATGAACGTAGTAGTCGCCGTCATACTTCTTGTCGTCGAGATAGCCATAGAGTATTTCTGGGCCCGTGTTGCGTTGCAGGGCTACGGCGCCAGCAACCCACGCGTCCAGCACGCCGGCCAGCCTGGAACAAAAGGCGCGTCCGACCTGACCCTTAGCGACCAGGCAAGCGTGAATGCTCACCTCGTTGAAGTATGGCTTCAAGGGTTCCAGTAAGTGCATATTCGTCGCTGTCACGCCTTCTTTACAGATCTGCAGGTAGCCGGGCGACCCATGGCAGTAGATCATGAGTTCTTTTGCGCCGGGGTTCTGCTCGCACCAACGCACACTGTCGGCCACCATCTCGGCGAGTGGAATCTGCGGGCCGACAAACATCACTGTGGTGTCCCACGGTGCGACGTCCTTTGCAGGCAATCGGCTATCTTTCCAGGTTAAGGTTCGCATAGTTAATTCCTTTCTTTTTTAAGTGAGTACTTTCAATCGGCGTTGATTCATCGCCGTACTCGTGGAAGCGATGGCCGCCGAAGATGAATTAGAGCTGGCGAAAAAGTTTGTCTGATGACACATCAGTTTCGCCCGGTGCTCGGTCAGCCGCGGCTGAGTGGAAATGATTGATGTTCAATGAACTCCACTATTCAAAGCCTGGCTGATAGATCACGAATTGTCTTTGCAAGATCACGCGGCAAGCCGCCGGCGCGCGCCGCTCTCACGCGCGCCTCGGCGCAGTCCCCTGTCCACGCGGGCAGCTTGCCAGGTGGCCCTAGGAGCCGATCTGCCCAAGTAAGGTGCGGCTTTCAGGACGCCCGCTAGAGCGCCTTCTTCATATAAGCGACGATAGGCGCGATGTCCTCGTCCGGGATGAGCGGCAAAGGAAGCCCGCGCACCCTGTTAATGAAGAAGAAGAATTTTTGATAGTGGCGGACGACCTCTTCGAGCGTCTTGGCGCGGTGGTCGTGAAAGTACGGCCCCGTCTTGTTAATGCCTCGCAACTGCGGGACGTCAAACCGGTTGAACACTTGATTACCGCCGACCGTCTCCAGCGACCTGATGTCAGTTAATACGGTTCCGGGGTCGCTCGAGACCAGCACCACACTGGTGCCGTTGGGCAGGTCAACCGTGAAGCGCTGGGTTGGCAGGTCGAATCCGGGACCCTGAATCGGACTTTCGGGAAAACCGGCTGGCGGCGGATTCGAGACTACGACGTTAAGCGAGACAGGATTTGTCGAGCCGTCGAAGGGCGGGAAGATACGGTTCTCGAGGTTCTGCACCTGCGCCGGCCCGCCGTGACATTTGGCGCAGAAATTATCGAACTTCTCCTTGCCAAGTCTTTCGAACGCGGTCAGCGGTGGGTCAATGTCAGGAATCGGCTCGCCGGCATCTAGGGCATCCGATAGCTGCCTGACCTTCGGAGACGAGAAGAGGTGTCGTTGAAATTCGGCGACCGTTTCCAGGAACTCCTCGGTGGGCTGCACGGTCGGTTCCATATGCGCATTGACCGCGCCGAGCGCCTGCTCTTCAAGCGTCTTGGCTGAGCGGTCTTGTTGGAAGGGGGCCGTGTGCTTGAGCATATTGAGCGCCGGGACGGCACGTGAGAAGGTGGCGTAGGTGGCCGTCGGATTGTCGGTCAGGCGGACGCGTGACGGCAGCGGCACGCGCACTTTGATGAGGGCACGGGTGCGCAGCAGCGTGAAATCTTGTTGCCCGTCATCGGCATCAATCGAGCGGAACAGCGGGTCATCGGCCTCAGGGTTTGTTCGTCGCGCCCGCTGCAAGCGCTGCCAGCGGGCTTCGACCGTCTCGGGTGAAAGACTAAACCCGTCTTTAGGGTTGTGACAGGTCGCGCACGAACGCCCGTTACCGCCGGGAAACGGCCGGAAGAAGTTCAATGCCCCCTTGATCACCTTCTCTTTGTCCGTGTGAATGAAGTCGTCGCGTTCAATTTCGCGGAGGATGTCGTCAAGTTGGTCGGCTTCGCCATTGAAGGTTACGCCTTCGTTGATTGCAGCCGGCGCGGCAGAACCGCCGGAGTCCGTGCAATAAGCAGCGCCACATGTTAAAACCGCAATCACTATTAGAGTGAGTTTGATGGCGCGGATGGATAACCGGGGCAGCCGGACAGCCGCCTGTCTGAATTGATGAATACTCACGATTGTTTCTCCCTCTTTTTTAAGTCTTACTTCACAAATGATGGAGGTCATTCAAGGATAAAAACCTTCTTTGTGAACTTTGTGCTCTTCGTGATCTTGGTGAGAAATCTTCGTTACGAGGCCAGGTCTCCGCCTCATCAAAAAGGGCTCTCACAAAGCGCACAAAGAACACCAAGAGCACAAAAGACCTCTTCTTCATTTGTAAGACACGGCTCTTTTTTAACGATGGTTGTCGGCGTTACCTCAAAACCGTGCCTGGCGCAGTCCTGCCGATGAGCGGGTCGGCGTGGCGGTGCACGAGTTTCCACGCCCCGTCTTCTTTGCGAAAGAGATGGGTGACGCGCAAGGCCATCGGCGCCGGTTTATCCTGATCAATCAAGCGCACCTCGCTGCGTTCGATTGACACGGTGTAGGCCAGATCGCCGCTGACCCCAGAAGAAAGGTACTCGACGTTCACCTTGGCGCCGCTATCTTTGAACCGCGCTACCGCCCAATCGTACTGCGCCTTCGCTTCTGTCCAGCCCTTCTTATAAGCCCCCCAGCCGCCCATAATCGTGACGTCGTCGCGGTGCGAGGCATGCTGTTTCCAGAGCCTCGGATCGCCATTGATGAAGCCGTTGATGCCGGCTTCGAATTGCGATAAAAAGGGCTTCAGGCTTGCATCACCTTGGGTACCTGCGGGAGTTTGCGATCGGGCGTTATGAATCGTAATAATCGCAAGCAAAATACAGATCGTTGAACAAATAACAAATTTCATTGAGTGTCTCCTTTGATAATCGCTGATTGGTTCATAAGGTTTTGAGAAAGGCGACGAGCGCCTGTCGATCGGCCGCCGAAAGGTTGAGGCCGAAAGTGTGACCTTTAACGGCACGCGTCTTCACGCCATACCCTTTAAATCCGGTCGGCACATAATCGTCACTGAGCCGCGCCGGGTCGAACCAATCTTCAAGCGTTGCCACCGAGCCGTTATGTTCAAACGGGCCGCGATACCAGACGCCTCTGAGCGACGGCACTTTGTAATAGCCCGTCCCTCTTCTGGTCTTGAGCGCCAACTGCGGATCGGTCCCGACGGAAAGCGGCAGAATGTCATATTTTTTCAAGTGATCTTCCGGGACGTTGAAACCAGCGACCGGAGTCAGTTTGTTGTTGGTGTAGAGCGGCGGGGTGTGGCAGACGCCGCAACCTTCGCGCTTGAAGACCTGCTGCCCGCGCGCCGCCAGCCCGTCGAACTTGTTGGGATTAGCCGGCGGCTTGAGTGAATAGAGGTAAAGCGCCAGCGCGTAGAGTTCGTTATCACTATAACGACGTTGCGTTGCGGCATCGGGCAAGGTATGAAAATCTCTGGCGCCGGGAATGAACCCGCCGTAGCTGGAAAGAAAGTCCGCTCCCTGATTCAACGCCGCATACCGCATCATATCAGCGAGAGCGCGATGGAGTTGCAGGCCCGTATGGTCGAGATATTTTCGGTCTTTGACCCCGATCAGGTCAGGAATCTGGGTTGGATAGAGCGGGCTGGTGCCGTGCCGGGCCAGCACGCCGGGCGGGATCGCGGCATGCCATTCGGCGATCTGCTCTAGAGACCTTTGATCGACACCAGCCAAGGGGTCAGGCCTGAGCCATGGGGCACTGAAAAAGGAGCGTTCAAAATTCCGAAGGCGTTCGGTTGTGAAGAATTGTTTGGCAAAGATTTCCGCGGCCTGTTCAAATGGAAAGTTGCCTTGCGCCCCTTTGATGACCGTTCCATCCCCCATCACCCGCGTGTGACACATGGCGCAGGAGATGGTCCCCACCTCGACTTTGCCCTTCTGCCTGACAACGTAACGGAAGTAAGGCAGGGTGCCATCCTTGGCCGTACGCACGCCGGTCTTCGCGTACCACGACGGGTCTTTGACCTGAGCAGCATTGACCAACACATCAAAAGACGTGGGGGCATCGAACACCACCTCCCCGGCCTTGAGCCAGTCAGCTTCGGTCTTGAGTTCAGCAACCTGAATGGCTTCCTCGGGCTCCTGCTGTTTGAGCCATTCCTGATAACCGGGAGGCTCTTTACCCGGAGCATAGACCGGATAACTTTTGTAAATCGGTCTGACAGGGATGCGGTAATAATAGTCGGTCGAGATGTGCTTGGGAGAATGTGCCGAATCCGCAAGCGGCACCTCCAAAGTAGCCATCGCCTCATCATCCCAGGCCTTCGGGACGGCGGGCAGAAATTTAGCATCCGCCTTCTGCGTCTGAATGAAAGCCGAACCGCAGGCCACCAGGAAAAGGGCCAGCACGACGTACTTGATTTTACTTACTCGCATTTCAAGCCTCTCAGTTGGTCAGTGAAGGTGATCACGGTCAGACGCTCCTAAAACGAAACCTCTACGTGATGCCTTTGGTCCACTCGCAGGACGGATTGCTGCTTAAATTCGGTCTTGTAGGTGTCGCGTATCTTCTCGATCTTTTCACTGCTCTCTTTCAACGTTTCGAGCGGGTAAAGCAGAATCAGCACGAAGCTCGTTTCGCGAATGACGTTGCCGCCTGGGTCGCAACAGAACTGCCCCTTGCCGACCAGAACCGTCAGGCCGTCGGGGAACGCCGGGGTCACATACTTATCAATGAATCCACGGAAATCATCTTCGGTAACGTCAGGAGCATCCTCCCTGTCGGAACCGAAGTAGAGTTCGGTGCGGGCGAATTTCAAAGGAGCGATATGTTTCTTGCTATCAGCTTTATTAAGGGCCACGCCCTGCGCGGATGCGGATGGAGCAGATTGGCCTTGGGTATAAGCCGCAGGCGCAAATAGTGAAGTGATGAGCAATACCAGGACTAATGATTGTTTCTTTAAAAATTCGGATTTCATATTTTTACAAACTCCTTAATAGGGTTACGGCAAGCTTGCAGCTTGCGCGGGGTACAATAGAAACCGATGGCGGTCGCGGGCGAAGTTGTGCCTCACAGAGACCAAGCCCAGGAATCCTGCAAGGCACACGAGAGTCTTAGCGACGCCAACGCTTCGCCCTCGCTCGGCGCACATCAGTCATGCGGGTTATTCGGTTAAATAAAGTCAGGTGAATTTACGGAGCGATCCGTCTCGAACGTCACGTCCGGTGAATACCTTTGTTGACCAGCCGGTTCAGGCCTTTTCGGCTCAGACTCAGCCGCATAGAGACCGGCAGGACTTGACCGAATCGCGTACCCGAGCAGCAGCCAGAACAAGCCCCAGGTGCCAAGCAACATCGGGTTGGGCCCTCGCCCCTTGCCCAGAAAGAGCAGCGCTTGAAGGGGAAATTGCAACGGAAAGTAGAGGCCGAGCAAGAGCGGCGTCAGGGCACGCCAGCCGCGTACCCGGCGCGCCTTCACCACGGCAATGGCCATCAGCAACATGCCGAGGGTGATGAGTGCCGATCCTGCAGGCGTGAAGAGTTGCCGCAACGCTTTATCCGGAGAGCTGTAGAGGTAAATGCTGCCGACGGCATATGAAGCAAGCCCCATCAAGGTAATGACCGCGCCGATGATGGCCATCATTTTTTTCCAACCGCTCGTGGTCGCGTTAAGCGCCAACAGTCCTATTGGTCCGCCCGCCAGGCACATACACGTGGCTAACCAAATGACCAGCTTCACAGTCGCAAAACTTCCCGGTTCGAGTGGCGGGCTGAACAATTCGAGAAGCGCATTCAGCCCGATGAAATAAAGCGAGAACATCAAGCCGCCAATCATGCAGAGCAGTCCGGTGAGACGCACCCTTGATCTAGTTGTTAAAGAGGTCTCAGTCATCTTTCATCCTCACGCGACGGTATCGCGTCGGCCGCCGGTTGATTGGTGGCTCGGCGCGCGGTTATTTTTCGAGTTTCCTTGGTTGCTGCTCTCTGATTTCCTTCGCTCGCTTCATCAAAGTCGAACGATGCGCCCACCCCAGCGACTTTTCTTCGGGCTGACCGTAAGCTTCCGGCGTCAGGTAGAGGCCGCGCTCACGCTCAGTCTTCTCTTCTTCTATCTTGAAGGGATGTTTGAGCAGCGCCGCGTCTGCGCGTACGCCAGTCACTTGCCAGGAAACCTCCATATCCGGCATCCCGCCAGCAATCTTGAAACGATTGCCGCTGATCTTTTCAGCGATGTAGAGGCCAGGCGCCGGCGCGCCGATAGCGGTGAGCGTATAACGGTAGTCTCGATTGATTGCTTCGAACCATTTGGGCAGGGTTATGATAGCGGCGCCGCTGCTGTCGAGTTTTGCGTTGCCGCTGTAAACGTTGAGGACTTCGGAAGACTCGATGGCCGCATGAATGAGATATTTGTTCGCGGGGTCAAGCGGGTGATCAATCTTGAAATTCTTGGTTCCGGTTACGTTCAGGTCTCCGGCAATGCTGACGTTGCCGAAAAAGTCCCCGGCCAGACCATTGGCCTCAGGACCGGCGCCGGCTATGGCAACCACGGCGTCACCGCCCGAGCCGCCCACGCTGTCACCGCCGAAAGCAAAGATACCCTCGCCGCCCGGGCCGCTCACACTGCCGGCGCCGATGGCATGGACACCGGAACCACCGGCGGTAGTGGTATTTTTGCCGCCGACAGCCACGACACCGACGCCGGCCACGCCGCCATCGCGGGTGTCGCCCGCTTCAGCAAAGATGCCGTCACCGCCGAACGTTCCGCTGTTGCCGATGGCTCTTATGCCCGTACCGCCGGTGTTATTGCCTTGGCCGCCGGTTGCAATGATGCCGGTGCCGCCGAAAGCGGAGCCGGTGCCGCCTGTAGCATGCAGACCATCACCTCCCTCCAGATTGTTGGCCGTGGTATTGGTGACAGAAAGGACTGCGCCGTCATCCTCTATGGCTCCGCTCAGGTTGAGCGGCACAACGAGTTTCAGCGGCGCGGCGCTCGAACCATCACCTGCGAGCGTCGCGTCGTGAAAAATCGCTTGCAAGCCGCTCACCGCCGCCGTCGTCTGCACGGTACCATCGGGGAACCTGTAACCGCCGAGCGTCGTCTCGATCATTCCCTGCACCGTCAGCTTTGAGGTTGGCGTCGTCGTGCCGATGCCAATGCGGCCATCTTTGGTCTCAGTGATTCCCGTGTCGCCAAGGATAAAACCACCGTTCGCGTTGGTGCCGACCCACTTCGACAGTTGACCGAGCGTGCCGCCTCCGGTTACGGGCACCTGGGAAGCGGCCGTCACGCTCGGGCCATTCTTTTTGGCCTCCGAAGTCGAAGTGGACTGCGCTTCGGATAAAGGTTTCTGTCGGAAGCTTGAAGGATAAAATCCAACCCCTGCTACTTGCCGCGTAAACAATAAGTTCGCGGCTGATGGTTTTTTGAAATCTTTCCTGGAAAGAGGTTGTTGGGCTAGCGTGTTTCCTAAACTCACCAGCCATACCATCAGGATAAAGATTAAATAATGCTTATAGGTTTTCATTGTGAAATCTGCTCCTTAAAAATGAAATAAATTCATCTGTAAATATTTATCTGGCCGAAGGTGTTGAGAATCTGTTTCGATCATCACACCTCGTTCATAAAATGCGCCGAGTGAAGATAGGCTTCTTCGGCTTAACTGTTTTTATAAAGTCTCCTGATGGCAGTCGGTCCTTTTAATTTCGCCGGAAGACAACCAGAACAGGATGGCGAAAACGATGACAATCAGGATCAGGGCGCTTGCTTCAACAATCACCATGGTCTGTATCAAGGCCTCCAGACGCTTGATTATAAATTCAGTCTGTATCGGCAATACCTCGCAGATGTAGTAGGTCATAATTTGCTACTTTCCAAATTGATTTCCGCCGCCAAGTCATCCCACAGCTCCCTTTCCCATCAGGCACTCCAGAATGACCCTTAAAGCAGATGCGGGCGCTTAACCCGTCTTGCGGACAAGAGGTTTTTGTGAGGGTTTACCAAAAGCTTCGATTAAATTGGTGTCAAGCAATTCGCCTCGCCAGCTCGCAGGCAAAGTAGGTCCGGATCAAATTCGCCTCTGCGCGTTTGATGGCGCCTGCAACCGTCTCGTATGGGCAAGTACACTTCATAATGTGAACTTCGGGGAGAGGACTGCTGAGTCAATTTAATTAGGTTGTAGTGATGCAGCCGGCGCGAGAATGCCAAGTTGTCGAATCATCTGAACGTCGTCACGATTTGCCCAGTGTTCGACGATTCGACCATCTTGCAGACGGAACATGTGAATGTGCTGTACGCGGATTGATTTACCGGTCGGCGGCACCCCTGTGAGCAATCCTTCGTGCACGAAGGGGTGCTTACCCATACCTCGATGCGTTCCACTAAACCAACAACGCATGACAACCCAATCCCCTTCGGCGATGATCTCGATTGGTTCAAAACTGACATCGGGAAAGGTTGTGGCAATATCTTGCAACACCTCGCGTACCGAATCTCGATCGACCAGCGTGCCATGATTGGTTACCCGATCGGCGAAGAAGTTGGCCTGCGCCGTCAAGCCGTCTCGCCCGACGGCTTCGAACATCTGTCGGATGATTGTTTTATTCCACTCTTCAGATTTCATATTTCTCCGTTTGTAAAAAACTTTACTGCTCTGCTTGGTCAGCTTTTGAACCCGGGTCCGGTTTTCGAACCTCGACCTGCCTATGCTACAATCGCCCAAGTGTTGTAGCCGTATTGAACCTATTGCTTCACACGTCCTTGAGACTAATGCAAAGCCTCACAGAAAATCTTTAGAGAGTTATGAAATTTTTCTTAGAGAGATTTAAGAGAGCAGCCCTGAGTGCGACAGCATAGGCACTCGCTTGATTGACGAGAAGCCCGGGTTTCAATCGGTAATAACCTATAGCAGATTTCGATTGGGTTTAGCCGTAGGGGCAGGGACCAGCCCTGCCCGGATCGCCGATAGGCGATGACCGTCATTGCGCGTTACGCAATCCGGGCAGCCACAAGGGCTGCCCCTACAAGGTAATCCCATTTGAAAACGCTCTAATCGCCTGCGGGTGAATGATGCCTTGTTGAGGAGCCGTTCTGATACAGACAAGGGAAAAATTAACTGCCGTTGGAGGCCTCGTCTGGTCGTTGACGGTGCTCTTAATCGGCGCCATCGCCGCGCGCGCCGAGCGTCTTCCGATAAAGAATTACACCACCACTGACGGACTGGAGAGTTCATTCATCCAACACATCCTTCAGGATTCTCACGGCTTCATGTGGTTTTCTACGCGCAACGGCCTGAGCCGCTTCGATGGCCATCAGTTCACAACCTATAACACAGAACATGGATTGCCCCACTCGACGATCAACTATCTGTTGGAGAGCAAAAGCGGCGTCTATTGGGTCGCCACGAATGGCGGCGGGGTCTGCCGCTTCAATCCCGCGGGCGACGGCTCAACGCTTGTCGGCGAGCAGCCCAAATCACTGTTTACCGTCTACACGCTGGGCGATCAGTTGGAGACCAATCGCGTCAACGTTCTTTACGAAGACCATAGCGGGAGGCTCTGGGCGGGCACCGATGGCGGCATCTTCCGCCTGGAAACATCTGATGGCCAGGAAGCGTTTCGCCGCGTCAAACTCGGATCAGACACTTACCAGAATGATGACGCAGGGGTGAGCGCTATTCTTGAAGACCGGCGCGGGGTGTTGTGGATCGCAGCAAACAGTATCCTCCACAGCCTCATGCCGGACGGTCGCATCGAGCATTACACGCCCGCTAATGGCCTGGTTACTGGCGGCATCTGGACGTTGTTTGAAGATCGCGACAGCCGCTTGTGGGCCGGTGCGATCCACGGGCTATTCCTGCTTGTCGCTGATCCCGCCCCGAATAAATCAATTATCGTCCGTCGCTACACCACGGTTGACGGACTGCCGAACAACACCATCCTGGCCTTGCACCAGACCGCTGATGGGCATTTTTGGATCGGCACGGCCAACGGTCTCGTTGAGTTTGATGGCGTGCGAATGCGCAGTTATACGAGGGCCGACGGCTTGAGCGAAAAAGGTGCCGCCCCGATTATGGAGGACCGCGACGGCAATCTCTGGATTGGCACTTATGGTAGCGGGGTGATGCGGCTCGCCCGCAACGGCTTTACTTCTTACGGCGAGGCCGACGCTCCCGGCTTAACACAGATTTACTCGATTTTCGAAGGCCAAGACGGCGAGCTTTTGACGGTCGGTGCAGACCGGCACATCAGTTCCGTTGGTCAAGAAGAGGTCGCTTCAGTGCGCCCACCTGTCCCGGACGATCTCAATAACTTCTGGATGGCGCAACTCGCCTTTCTGGACCACACAGGCGAGTGGTGGGTGGCGAGCAGTAAAAAGCTCTACCGCTTTCCCCGGCTCAGCCACCTCGGGCAATTCCCGCGCACGCGTCCCAAAGCCGTTTATACAAGCCAGGACGGCTTGCCAAGCGAAACCGTGCATCGCTTTTTTGAAGACTCGCGCGGTGACCTCTGGCTCAGCATACCGGTTAGTGCCCGCAATCGGCTGATCCGCTGGGAGCGCGCGACAGAGACCTTTCACCAGTACACGGAAGCGGATGGATTGCCGTCCTATAATGCCCCGTTTACCTTCTGCGAAGACCGCGCCGGGAACCTCTGGATCGGCTTTTATGACGGTGGCGTGACGCGCTATCGCAACGGACGCTTTGAGCTTTTTACCGCTGCAGATGGATGGCCGGGTGGGGTGATCACTCACCTTTTTCTGGATCAGGACGGGCGGTTGTGGATTACCAGCAATCAATCAGGCGTCTACCGTATTGATGACCCGGCGGCAGACCAGCCGCAACTCGTCAACTACCGCACGGCCAACGGGCTATCGAGTAACGATGCCCGTTGCGTTACTCAAGATCAGTGGGGGCGCATCTATGTGGGAACGGTACGCGGTGTTGATCGCCTGGACCTGGAAACAGACCACATTAAACACTACACAGAAGCCGATGGGTTGAGCGCTGACTTTGTTATCACTGCCCGGCGCGACCATCGCGGTTGGTTGTGGTTTGGGACGATGAAGGGGCTCTCTCGGCTGATTCCGAAGCCCGACCCACCGACTTCGCCGCCACCCGTTCTGATCACCTCTCTGCGCATTGCCGGCACCCCTTTTCATATCTCGGAACTGGGACAAACTGAAGCCTCAGGGTTGGAATTTGAAGCCCACCAGAACCAGGTTCAAATCGCTTTCACCGGTTTGGCATTTGCGCTCGGGGAGCAATTGCACTTCCGCTACAAGCTCGAAGGCGCCGAAGAGGAATGGAACCCGCTGACCACTCAACGAACCGTCAACTATGCGAGCCTGCGGCCCGGGAGCTATCGCTTTGTCGTGCAAGCCATCAATACCGATGGACACCTGAGCCCGGTTCCGGCGGTCGTTATCTTCACCATTCGCCCGCCCCTCTGGCAGCGTTGGTGGTTTATCGCACTGACGACTCTCTTAATCGGCGCCGGGCTTTATGGCTTCCATCGCTACCGCCTGACGCGACTGATTGAGATCGAAAGGGTGAGGACGCGCATTGCCGCCGATCTTCATGATGACATCGGGTCGAGTTTGTCACAGATCGCCATCATCAGCGAGGTGCTTCACAAGCAGGTGCAGCCGCAAGAGCAGAGTGTCGGGCGCAATCTGTCGCTGATGGCTCGCGTTTCGCGCGAGGCCGTCGATTCGATGAGCGACATCGTATGGGCAATTAACCCCCAGCGAGATCATTTACGCGATCTCATGCGGCGCATGCGAAGGTTCGCGAGCGATACCTTTCCGGCCGGAGGCATTGATTTCAGTTTTCAGGGGCCGGACGCGGAACCCGATCTTAAACTGGGAGCCGATGTGCGCCGCCAGGTCTTTCTGATTTTTAAAGAGAGCGTCAACAATATCGTCCGCCACTCCGGATGCACGAGGGCGGAGATCGAGCTGCGCGTCGAAGGTCCCTGGCTCATCTTAAAGTTGGCCGATAACGGCAAAGGTATCCAGGGCCCACGACCCAGCGAAGGCAACGGACTGGTGAGCATGCGCAAACGGGCACAGAGTTTGGGCGGCGAACTGGCGGTCAACACGGATGCGGGCGGGACGACCATCGCATTAAAAATCCCGCACGACCTTCGAACCTGGATGGGGCGATAAGTTCAGGCCGATCGCGGTTAAATCGCCAAGGGTTTCCAGCGCAGGCCTAAACCGCTCCGCTTGTTGTAGCGCATTCCTACCGAAATAGGTGGGTGACGTAGTCGCCGACAAGGTGTAAATTTGATCGGCTTCGGCGGTCTCAAAAGGTTGCGTGAAAACCATGACAGATAATCAAACAATCGATCGGTCGGTGCCGGCGCCCGCAAGTCCAATCAAGGTTGTAATCGTTGAGGACCAGCAAGAGATTCGCGAAGGGCTGAGATTCCTTATCCACAGCACGGATGGCTACTACTGCGCCGGCGGGTACGAGTCTATGGAAGAGGCCCTTCAGCTGCTTGACGGCGATCTCCCGCACATCATCCTGGCGGACATCGGATTACCGGGGATGTCGGGCATCGAAGGCATGGGGTTGATGAAAGAACGCTGGCCGGAATTGGTGATTATTGCGCTGACGGTTTACGACGATGACGACCGCATCTTCGACGCGCTGTGCGCAGGGGCATCGGGCTACCTGTTGAAGAAGACCCCGCCCGCCCGTCTGCTTGAATGCTTGAAAGAGGCGATGCAGGGGGGGGCCCCGATGTCGCCGGAAATTGCCAGCCGGGTGATCTCCTTGTTTCGAGAGATTCGCCCGCCGAAGGAATCCAATTATCAATTGACGCCGCACGAGGTGCGGTTGTTAAGACTGCTGGTCGATGGCCACAGTTATAAGACGGCTGCCACTGAACTGCGCAGCAGTGTCAATACCATAGGCTTTCATATGCGGAACATCTACCGCAAACTACAGGTTCACTCCAAATCCGAAGCTGTCGTTAAAGCGGTGCGCCATCGCCTCATTTGACCGATACGTCTGAGTCCGCAGAGCTAACCTTTCAGCTCTAGTATGACTTCGTTAAGTAGCAATAAAGATGTCAAAAAGCCAATAAATTCGATGATTCCAGTTGTCGCCATTCCACCGAATGACCACAAAATATAGATATGCTTCTACTACTTAACGAAGTCATACTAAAGGGTGTCTGAAAAGCCGGAAAGAGCCCTGAAAGGGCGCTGGTTCAATAGCCCAACGCGAGGCGTTGGGTCGGTGCTATTCCTACCCAAGCCCTGAAAGGGCGCCATACCACTCAGATATTCGCCCTTTCAGGGCTTTGTTGGTTGCGGCCTGCCAGTCCTGGGGCGTTGCCCACAGGCTGTCGAAAGGGCGTCCCTTCAGGACTTTTCAAACACTCTCCGGGGCGGTTTGCTAATGAGTTTACTTAAAAATCGAAGGGCTCGACGGTTGTGCAAGCTTGGCGATCTATACGAAAGCTTGGCGCTTTGGCGAGAACCGTTCTGCGGTTTAAAGTCTATCTGACGAGAGGCTTGGTTTCACACAAAGACGCCAAGCTTTCGTATAGATCGCCAAGCTTTCTGTGCCCACCCGGTTTCAGTAAATTCATTGGCAAATGGCCCTCGTTGTGCATCTGCAGCGCATCCCGCAGTCCTCACAAGCCTACATAAATAGGTGATTGATTATTGACGCTTAATCGCCTATACCTATCGTCGTGCGTCGGGCTTTAACCAACAGGCTACTTCCGAGAGGGCCCGTTCGGTTTTTCGGAGCGGCAGATCAGACACCAGCATACCCGCGCTCTACAGCAACCACCACCTTGCAAAAAAAACCTGCCCATTACTCAGAGTAGAAGCGGTGTAAATTCTAACCATGACCAGCAGTAAATTAGTGATGAGCGAGCGAGACCATCGCATCTATGTATTCGGGCGGTTTCACCTCGACACCGGCAAACGCCTGCTCTTTGAAGGCGACCAGATTGTGACGCTGACGCCCAAAGCCTTCGACACGCTGCTGGCTTTGGTCGAAAACCGTGGCAGCGTCATGAGCAAGGAAGAACTCATGCGCCTGGTGTGGGCCGAAGATTTCGTTGAAGAGAACAATCTGGCTCAGAATATCCATGCGGTCCGAAAGATTCTCGGCGATGGTATTGATGGCGCGAAGTACATCGAAACGATTCCCAAGCGCGGCTATCGCTTCGCGGCTGATGTTGAGGTGCTAAAAGGCGCGCCACCCGCAAGGCCTGCTGAAATCCAACCCGGCATAAATCATGGTGACCCCTTGGGCGGCGCCGTGGCTTTTCGAGCCGAGCCGAGCGACTTTCGGCG
>JBIOWC010000784.1:0-2027 GCA_044868105.1 Blastocatellia bacterium | reverse complement strand
AAAATCTCTCAAAGAAACTGACTCAAATTCACCTTGCGCCGACTCTGCCAGACGCAGGCGTAAATTCGGTTGTCGTACCGAAATAATCTACTGTGCCAAAATCATTCAACACGACAGGAGCATTTATGATTTGTGCTCTCGCTTTGTACTGGAGAGATTCTTGGTGCTAGGCCACATTGTTCCACTCAAGCGTAGTGGTAAACATATTGAAAACAATCTTCTCGTCGCTTGTCGGTCAAGCAACGCCCATAAATGAAGCAAATTACTTCACGAACTCAAAGGGGTAACGCCTGAGATTTTGGAGCGCGCAGGGGTCACTCCGCTAGCATCAACACGATTGACTGAACCTGAATTAAGGATTAAAAAGGTTCAATCATCCACGCCACACGGCTAGTCTCGGCGCGGCCCAACGGGCCCCGGCAGTGCCTGTCTCCGCCTGTCTGGGCAGGGCACGGTTCGGCATGACAAGGGAAATACGGGGTAATACCCGTCATTTTAATAAGGTACCGATTATTTTATTAAAAAGGATTTGATTACTTTATCTGTCTCGATTGAACTTTTGTCTGTTTCGATCGAACTGTGGTGGGTGGCGTTCTCCTCTGATAGACGTTGAGTTATAATGTTCAATTTTGCAGTTAAAATCCTGCTTAGTTTTAGTAATTCCCAAGCTAAATCGTTTTCAAAGGATTCATTCTTATAAAAATAATTTACAGATTTGTACCACCAGGATTCATTCTGATAGTGAATCTGTATTGCTTGCTTTCTAAGTTTAAGCTTAGCTGCTTTATTTTTTATTCGAAACAGTGAGTGGTAGTCTGGACTGCCCCGTTGCTCTAGCTGAGACAACTCTTCCAGTAATTGATGAGCTTTTATTTTTGAAATCGATGCGCGATTTTCTATCACCCTCCTTATAACCAAGGGTATCAACAGATAAAAAAAGGCGGAAATGATTCCTGTTAAAAGTGCTCGTTGAATCCCAATAATTAGTATGCACGCGCTGAGAATAAAGCACGGGATAAGCGTCTTTAAAATTATCGCCAGGCGAGTCCAGTAAAATCCAATGAACTCATTAAAAGGGTACTCTATAGGGAGCTGATTGTCTTTCTCTGTTTCATGCCAAACGCTTTGCATTTTCTTAGTTCCCTCTCACATCCCTTTCTGCACCTCGAACGATGCGTTTAACTATCTTGATTATATCAACAATAACAAATACTAAAATAATGATAAATATGGGCGCTTCGAGAAATATTCTCAAGGCGAGTACGAGTTTTGTTTCAAGTTCTTTAGCTTGCGGTGTTTCAGCAAGCCAATGAAGTCCATAATGTAAAACTCCCCACAAGATCAAAAATAAAGCATCCATTAACAGACAGGCGGCAACTGCACCGAAGAATTTTAAACGTTCATATAAGATCGTGCCGTAACCTTCAAAATGATTATCGCCCATTTGAACTCACGAGTAAGTGAATTTGTAAATACGAGTGAAATGCACGGTGGTTTTATCATTTTGAAGGAGTTTTATACAACATAATTTATTATCTTTATTCTGAGTAAACTCACGGTCTCACGGCTTCGATATATGTCGTCCATTCATTTCCCAACACATGCCGAACCATTCGTGTTTGATAACTTCCATCAATTTGAGCACCATAGCTTACTACTGAAATATTTTCGTGATTAATCATCCAGGGCTCAAGGCTTACCGAGCAGCTAAACTCATCGCCTTCAATCTTGCGTCGTTTCTTTTTTCCTTCTACCGCTTTTTTCGCCTGTGGGTGTTTTACGCTATCTCTCGTCTTCGGTAACGGAACGCCTTCCCAGTGAACGCCACGACCATCATCATCAGGTAATAGGACCTCTCGCGGATAATGCGCGTGTTTACCGGCTATGCTTTCGTGGTGATGGCCTCGACCTTTGCTGCCTCGTCTTCCCTGTTTGCGCTCTTGCCGGCCGTCGGCGCGTTTAACAATATCCCCACCGTATTTAACAACGAGCTGTTGTCCGGCTGTCTTATCCCGGGCGATGACGAT
>JBIOWC010000783.1:0-6481 GCA_044868105.1 Blastocatellia bacterium | reverse complement strand
TGGTTGTCAGTCAAGGACGCCTGTACGCCGGGCTCTTCACGGGCGGCTTCACGCAAATCGGCGGTTCAACAGGTAAGGATGGGGTAAGTGCAAACGCGGACGCCCGACTCCCGGCGCTTGACTCTCGACTGTTTGCCGATGACGGAAGGTTATGGATGTTGACTCAACAAGGCGCCTGGACTCGCGACGAACAATCAAGCAGCCCGGCGTTTGAACCGCTTGCCGGTACCCTGGCGAAAGATGCTCTAGTAAGCGCCGCCCACATCATGAGTCTGGCGACCGACAGCCAGGGGCGTTTATGGATTGGCTATTTCGATAAAGGGGTTGATGTCCTGGCCACGGAAACCAACGAACGGGTCGCGCATATCGAAGATGACCGCGTGCGCGAAGTCAATTTTGTTACCTTCGATAAAATGACGGACCGCGCTTTGATTGCTACATCGAGAGGGTTGGTGGCGATTGACGGGCGGTCAAAACAGACCGTTTGGACGAAAGAGCAAGGCTTAATTGATAACGCCATCGCGCATATTTCATTTGTTGAAGACGGAGGCGGACGCGGCAATCAAATGGTGTTGGCAACCGCCGGCGGACTCACTGAACTTGCGCAAGGGCGGGCGCGCTCGCTTACCGCCTTTCACGGGCTATCCAGCAATCACCTCTATACTTCGGCAACTATCGGTTCGCGGTTATTTGTTGGCAGCCTCAGCGGACTCGTTGAGCTTGAAGGTTTGCGTGTCGTGCGGGTTTATAAAAAGTCGAATTCCAAGCTCTCGGAAGATTGGGTGACCGCGCTTAGTGAAGCCGACGGGGTTTTATATATCGGGACCATCGGCGGGATTGATGCCCTGTTGCCGACCGGTGAATGGGTGAATTTCGCAGACGAACTCGGCAACGTCGAGGTGAACCAAAACGCCATGCATTTTGATGGCGAAAGACTTTATGTTGGGACTAGCGATAAAGGACTTTTCGTCTATAATGTGCGCGAACGGCGCTGGTCACGCATCAGTGCCGGACTCGCATCACAAAACATAACCAGTATGACCAGTACCGAGCGGTTTGTTTTTGTCGGCACTTTGAATGGACTTGTGCGAATTGAAAAACGCGTGATGAATTAGCTGAATCGAGACACGAGTGATTTATGAATACGCAACAGAAAAGAGTTTATCCCTTGTTTATTAAGAGCGCCGCCTTGCTCTTGTTGATGATTGCTGCAAGTAGCGCTAAGGCGCAATCGGGGGTGTTGATTCCTTCGAGTGAAGGAAAACCTAATGCGGCGGTTCTTTCGCTTGATGAGATGTCCGTGCATATCGTAATTGATAATCAATACGCTCGCGTGCGGGTCGTACAGATTTTCGGCAATCATCTGAGCACCGCTCAAGAAGGCAAGTATGTTTTCCTGATTCCGACAACGGCATCCATCTCTGATTTTGCCGTCTGGGACGGCGATGTGCGCATACCCGGGGTGATTTTGGAAAAACGCCGCGCTGAAGAAATCTACAAGGACCTCGCCCTGCAAGCTATTGACCCGGGGTTGGTGCAACAATCGGATGAAGATGAAGGGGCAACCGCTTTCACCGTCAAAATCGCGCCCATCCCGGCCTACGGCACCAAACGTCTAGAGATGGAATACACTGAACTGTTGCGCGTTGAAAACCTCGAATCCTATTACTCGTTTCCGTTCAAACCCAGCCAGTACGGCACGCAGACCATCGGGCATCTGGAAGTGCGTTTGCAAATCCTCAGCAAATTCCCGATGACCGATGTGAAATTCAAAGGCAACGCTTTTGCGATGAATTGGATTGATAACACGACGACCTATAAATCGGCTTCCTTTGAAGCCTCGAACAAAGAACTCACAGAGGATTTGACCTTCAGTTACGGATTGAACGTGCCGCGCACGGCCTTTGAATTTTTAGCCTATCGCGCGCCTGAACGCATCACCGCAGACGAATTGCGCGACCCTGCTTTAGCCGAGCGTGAACCCGATGGTTACTTTGAGGCTGCCGCCCTCTTTAACGAAGCCGGACGCGCGCCGGGCGACACCACGCCACCGCCGCCGCGCTCTGTGCTCGTCATGCTCGATACGTCGCTTTCGATGAACTGGGAGAAGTTGGATAAATCTTACCAGGCCGTCGAAGGCGTGCTGAGATCGCTCTTGCCGCAAGATTCGTTCAACCTGATTTTATTCAATGACGACATTCTGGCGTTTAGCGATAAAGCAGTTGACGCGAAACCAGAAGAGATAGAACGCGCCCTGCAGTTTATTAAATCAAGCTATCTTTCGGGCGGCACGGATTTCAACGCGGCGCTCACGCGCGCGACCCAATTGATTAAAGCAATGCCCGCTAAAAGTGAAAGCGCGATGGTGATGATTTCGGATGGCAACCCGACAATGACCACCACGAAGACCGGCGCGATTGTTGACGGATTTAAAAAAGCCAATACCGGGTCAAAAACCCGACTCTATGTTTTCGGCATCGGTTCGGACACCGACGTTTTGCTGTTACAGGAACTCGCGCGCGCTTCGCGAGGTTATTTCGACTGGTCGCGCGAAACCGACGACCTTGAATTTAAATTGAAGTCGTTTGTCAGCAAAGTGGGGCGCAATCCGATTGACTCGCTCGCCCTGCAAAATTCAGATAGCTCGAATTTCTATCAGGTCTATCCCGATTATGAAGTGACGGCCTACGACGGCACGCGGCTCGCGTTTGTCGGGCGTTATCGCAAGCCCGGGACGACGCAACTCGCGCTCACCGGCAATTCCTCAGGTAAGCCGGTGCGCCTGTCGCAACAGGTGCAACTCCCGGAACGCAACGACGAACATCCGCACCTGGCGCGACTGTGGGCGCGGGCGCGTGTGGATGCTTTGCTCAGACAAATTGCCCTTAACGGCGAAACCAAAGAAGCGATTGATGAAATTATCGCGCTGTCGAAGAAATATAAATTCGTCACGCCTTACACCTCTTTCTTGGCGGCGCCGCGCTCGCTCCTGCGTCCGCGAGTCATTCGACCGGGCGATCCGGTGTTGCGCGTCCGCACCGACGAGTCAATTAAAGAAGTCACCGCCGTGTTTCCGTTTGGGCTGACGAAACAATTAACCTATCTGAAAGGCGAAGATGTTTGGGAGACCCGTTTTCTGGCACCTAAAGAGATGAAAGACGGCGCCTATAATTGCCGTTTGATTTTGCTCGATAAACAAGGGCGCGCCTACCAGGAAGAGAAGAGTTTTGTGATTGATAGTCGCCCGCCGATGGTGAAAGCTATGGTGGATAAGACCATGGTTAATGCGGGCGATGAGGTGACCATTACAGCGCGCGCCGACAGCGATACGCGACGAATTGCGGCGCGCATATTCGGGGCGCTGCCGGTGCCGATTGTCTGGAACCCTCAGGCAAAAGCCAGTCTCGGTCATCTGCAAATCCCCGAAGGCTTACCGTCGGGAACCTACACGATTCAAATAACCGCCGAAGATTTTGCGCATAACTCAAGTGTGACCGAACTCACGATAGAAGTGATAGGCGGAAGTTAGAAGGTAAGCGTGACGCCTTGAAGGCGGTACGCTGAGCCTCCTGAAAATGATGAGGATGTGAAGGCGATGAAAAACCAGCGAGGATTTGCGATTGCCGGCTTGAGCATGCTGCTTCTGATTTTTATGTCGTTCCTGGGGGCAGCGCAATCTTTAAGCCGAGAGCGATTTCCTGTAGGCACCTATCTGGAAGGCGATTTCAACGCGACCTTTACCAAAGAAGGCGAAATCATTGTCTTTAGCGATGAACTGGTAAAAGCCAGAGGATTTTATAAATTAGAAGGCCATACCATCATCATCAAAGACCGGGACCGGGAGAGCCAATGCAGCGGTGAAGGAAAGTACAAATGGCGATTCGACGGCAAAGCCTTGACCTTTGTTAAGCTGGCCGATGCCTGTGCAGGCCGCGCCCGTCATCTGACCTCAAGAGCCTGGCAATTAGTTAAGCGAGAGCCGAAGTAATTTATGCGAAGATCTGTCTATCCAATACTGATTTTGTGCTTACTTGCAATGACCGGGTTACAGCCTGTGAAAAAGGTCAGGACAATCCCGAAATCGGATAAACAGATAAAAGAAAGCCGTTTTCCAGAGGAAAACCCTAAGGTGCAACAAAACACCTTGTTGAATAAGTCATCATTTATAGGGCTGCGATACGGTCCGGAACTTCCTGAAGGATTGATTGAAAAAGCCGGCGCCTTAATTGATGGCCCGAATGGCAGTGAATTAGCCCTGGAACATATTGTTAAAGGAAATGAGGAAATGATTTGGGTTGAAAAACTCACCGGGCGGGATAATTACGGAAAGCCTTATTGGGAAGTCCTGGATGTTCTGATGTTGCCTCGCATCAAAGCCAATCAGGCGCTGATATTCGGAGTTTTGGGATGTATGTACAACAAAAGATATGACCCCAAAACTATCGTTATCGCGGATGAGCAAAAACGGGGGCCGTACTATAAAAAAAATCGTTATGCCTGGCGATTAAACCCCAACACCAATAAGTTGGAACCTGTCTCTATCAGAAAAATCAGGTGTGAATACTCGAGTTGTGAATAAATTTAATCAATAGAGTAAACCGATATGCGAAGACGAATTTATTTGGCGGCAATATTGTTGATTGCGGTTGCGTCGGTGGCGGTCGCTACCTTGGTGGCGGTGCAGAAAACCAAACCGGCGACGAAATCAACGCAGCAGAAATCTGCGGGAACGCAAAAAGGCGCGGCCGGTGCGAAAGGCGCGGGAACAGCACAATCGCCGATTCGCGCCGCTGACCCCAATCGCGCGCCGCAAGCTCAGGTAGATGACGCGCTCTTCACCAACGAAGATTTCTTTGGCGTCAGCGCCTCCGTGGCGCGCCCTTACGGGGCGGCGCTCGAACGCATCAGTTCGCTTGAATCGCAGTTTCCGAAAGATGCGCGGCTGCGCCTGCAGGCGGCGCGACTCGCCGAACGCCTGGGTCAATTCGATAAAGCCACGACGGAAATCAATCAATACGCCGAACTCAAAGGCCGCTCGCCCGACGCGCTTCGTCGCCTGGTGCAGTTTTATCACAATCGCGCCCTGCACGCCGACGAAGTGAAAGCCCTTCGCAACCTTGCACAAGCTTTGCCGGTCAGCGAACGCGCGCCGATTTATAAACAGGCCGCCACCCTCGTTCGCACTTACGCGCTTAAAGAATTCAAGCCCGCAGATTTTTTTGCTGAACTGGTTGCCGCCGATTCGTCATCGGTTCAACCCGTGAAAGATTATGTTGAAGAATTAAGGTATGCCAAACAAGACCGCGACGCGCTGGCGATTCTCGGCCAATATCAACCGAAGTTTCCGAACGAACTCGCCTACTTTCTAAAGACCCGCGCGCAGATTCTTGAAGCCCAAAATGACCGCCGCGCTGCCGAAGAGGTTTATGCCAATGCTTTTGACCCCAACTGGTCGCGCAAAATCGCTGCCGACTATTACGATTTGTTGCGTCGCTTTGGGCGTTATCGCATCGCCCGTCGCGCCTTGCAAGACCGTGTGAAGACCGGCGCGACCGATTTGCAAACTTCGGCGCGACTTTTCAGCTTTCTCTCCTTTGAAGGCAATTACGAGCAGGCGTCACAGGTCCTGCGTAATTTGGAAGCCCGACGCGCCGGGCGCCCATCGCCAACTTCTACCCCTGCCAATCAACCGCAACCGGTTCGCGCCGCGGTGTGGACTCCGCAAGAGCTTGAACAGACGGCGGCGATGTTTGCCTCCATCGGTCACTTCGATCAAGCCTCGCGTTATCTCTACACGCTTTACCTGCTCGGCAAATTGCAACCGGCGACCGCTTCGCGTGAAGACGCCCTTTATCGTTTGTTCAAAGTGATGATTGATGCGGCGGGAACGCCTACGCGAGTCGGCACCGGCGATTTATCTTTTTATAAAGATGTCTCAGAGATTGACCGCCATCCAGGGTTTATGAACGGCGTGTTGTCATTGGTGCTGGCGAGCACTGAACCGGCTACGCAATTTGCAACCGAAGAGAAAGCCGCAGCCGGATATTTCAATCGCGCCTTTGCCTATCGCATCTTCAATTCCTTCAAACAAGAGTTCGCCGAGTCTAAATACCTGGGCGACATGTATCTCGGCATCATCAATGTCTTTGCCACCATGGGCGAACATAAATTAGCCATCGAAGCGGGGCGTGAATTTCAGGTGAAATTTCCCGGTTCGCCGAGTTATGTTGAGGTGACGTTACGGATGGCTGATTCGTATGTGGCGCTCGATGACCGCAAAAACGAACGCGCCCTGATCCTCCCGCTGCTTGACCGTTTAGCGAAAAATCGCCCGCGTGGGACGCCGCTCATCGCTTCATCGGCGAAGCGTTGGGCTTACACCATTGCGCCAAGCCTTGATGCGATGTTCGATAAAATCAAATATAACCTTGAGGCCTACAGCGATACCTATGAACCGACCGGCGATAAATCCGATGCGGGC
>JBIOWC010000782.1:0-14169 GCA_044868105.1 Blastocatellia bacterium | reverse complement strand
TAATCAAAACTTGTCTCTCGGGTACTCGTTTATCGTCTCAACCCTCAATTGAATATCTCAAATAATGCAATTTGATTAGCAGACCTAACCCGAAAAAGCCTATCTGTTAAATACCTTCTCGGTTTTTGTTGTCTTATTGTTAAGAAGAGTTGATTTATTAGAGCGATTTCCGCTTAATTTTCTAACTTGTTGGTAGCTATTGCGTTTTTCCCAGCCGGGTTCGAGAAATCCATAAAGACTTCCATTGGAGGGTGAGCGGCAATTACTGATTCATTCAGATCTACGCCTAACCCGGCGCTTCGGGCAGGGCAAAGTATCCGTTTTGACCTCGGGCCGTCTAATTAGCTCAGACTCATCTATATCTAATCTGAGTAGAATTAGATTGCGCCACCCTGACTCGATGACGAAGGGTTTCAGTTTAGTAATTTTCATAGCGCTCTATAAAAAAATGGGACGGTCAATCGTTGGTAAACCAGTCAAAGGTTATTATGAATTAACCCCCGAGGCCAGAAAGCCGCCATCAATGGTAATCGCTTGTCCGGTAATGAAACTCGCCGCCTCGGAGGCCAAAAAGACGGCGGCTCCGATGACCTCTTCGGGGAGACCAAAACGCCCCATCGGCGTCCGCATCAACAGTTCGCGCCCGCGCTCGGTTTCATTAAGTAATTCGGCATTCAACTCCGTGCGAAAGACCCCCGGCACAATGGCATTGACGTTTATTCCATCGCGCGCCCATTCGCAACCTAGGCTGCGTGTTAAGGCCAGCACTCCCGATTTGGAAACTCCATAGGCGGCGACTTCATGAAAGGCAACAAATGAAGCTAGCGAAGCAATGTTAATGATGCGTCCGCGACGGCTTTCACTTAAGGCTTCATAAAATGACTGACAGGCGCGCAGTATGCCATTTAAATTCGTATCAAGGATTGCCGACCAATCTGCTTCTGGCACATTTGCCGTTGGCGTGCGAGCCGTTCGCCCTGCGGCATTCACCAGAATATCAATCCGTTTGAAGCGTACCAAAACTGCATCGCGGAGTTCGTCAATCGAATGGCGACTCTCGACATCAATGGTTTTGCACAAGGTTTGCCGCCCAAGTTTTTCTATTTCGGCGCAAACCTCAATTAAGAGTTGTTGGCGACGACCGGTTGGTACAACGGTCGCACCGGCCCGTGCAAGCCCCAGGGCGATGGCGCGACCGAGCCCGCTGGTGCTGCCAATGACCACCGCAACCCGTCCGCTTAAGTCCGTAAAATTTTCGACTGCTTTTTGATTCATTGAAGCAACCAAATCAATATAAAAACATTGAAATCAAGACAACTTTTTTCCACTGCGAATTGCCGAAGAAAGCTCGGCAAAAAATCAATAAGGAATATTTTCAGGCGACCGCTCGTCTTTAGGGTCAGCCCAGCGATTATTCGGAATCGTCGGTGTCCATCCGAGTCGCAGGGGGTCTTGGTCATAAGGATAGGACCCCAGCCGTTTGTAAAGCTCGCTATATTCGTTCAATTTATCGCGGTCAAGTTTTACCCCAAGCCCGGCTCCATTTGGTACAGCGATTGAACCACCTTCATATTTGAATTTTCCGCCTTCAATAACATCATCTCGTAGGTGATGATAATGCGCATCGGCGGCAAATGAGAGGTTCGGTATCACGGCGCCCAGATGCAGCATCGTAGCAAGCTGTATCCCTAATTCACCCGATGAATGAACCGCAACGCCAAGTTGGAAAGTTTCACAGATGCCTGCCGCTTTTACACATGGACGAAGGCCGCCCCAGAATGTTGTATCAAGCAGAATGACATCAACTGCCGTATTGAGAATGTTGGTTGCCAGTTGTTCAAAATTGACAACCACGGTATTGGTTGCCAGCGGCATGCGCACTTTCTCGCGTACGCGACGCATTCCCGCCAATCCGAATACAGGGTCTTCTAGATAATCATTACGCAGATTTTCAATCTGTTGTCCGAACCAGATGGCTTGCTCGGTTGACCAGGCTCCGTTCGGGTCAAAGCGAAAGTGGTCACCGGCCATCGCTGTTGTGACGGCGCGATATCCTTCCAATTCATATTCGGGCGCGAAAACCCCACCTTTCAATTTATGCGAAGTAAAACCGTAACGGGCTTTGAGCGCTTCGGCGTGGGCAACCAGTTGTTCAATGGTGCGGACTTCTCCAGTTCCGTCCTTTGGATTTGCATAACGAAAGAAGAGGTAAGAAGCAAAGGGCACACGCTCTTGCAACCGTCCGCCGAGAATTTCTGAAACCGGCACGCCCCATTTCTGCCCCAGAATATCCAGACAGGCGAATTCGAGCGCCGCTAAAATTTGGGTACGGTTGTTGTAAAGCGAGGCTGTGGGATTGGCGATGAGAAAACGCATCTCTTCGAGCCTCGCCGGATCATGCCCGACGAGATAATTTTTCATGGCGCGAAAAACCGCTTCGGCGGATTCGCCGCCCCCACCCATCTCGCCAAGTCCAATCAACCCTTCATCGGTTTCGACCTCGACGATGGTACGTACAAAGCGACCCCAGTGGCAGCCGTTCGCGTGTCTGAGCGGCGCTTCAAGTGGCACGGTAACCGTGGTCGCTCGAATATCAATTATCTTCATGATGAATCTCTACCAATCGAGACTTTTTGCTTTATATTCGGCAAGCGTCTTCTGTGGTTTTTCTACGCCTGCAGGTAAAGGTCGCTTGGAAAATGTCTGGAAGTAAAGGAGCACGGCATCGCGCCAATAAACCGCATCGCGTTCTTGAATCGCCAGTTTTTTTGCGACCTCGGCGTGACGCTGCGGGTCAATCGCACCGGCAAGCGCGTCCCATTGCTTACGTGTCGCGCGCATCCAATCTACTCCGCGTTGATAATGCAGAGCCAGTTCGTCCCACAAGGTTCGACCCGAACGCATTCGATAATCCCAATTCACATGGTGAAACCAGAGCAGGAATTTTTCCGGGCAGGTAGATAAATTGGCAAAACGGTCACGCACGGCAGGGAAGTATTGGCTTACAGTGTTGCTGCCGGTTGTTGTGCGGTCAAAGCCGATGCCGGTTGCATCTGCCTTATGGTAATAGACCGGATTCCAATCGTCGCGTTTTTCGGTATCCCACCAGGGCGCGGGCCCGTAATGATGACCGCCCCACATGATGTGGTGCAATCCAAGTGGAGTCATATAATCAACCAGCGCTTCATGGGATTCGAGCAAAATACGAACCAGGCTGGCGACGGCTTGTGGCTGGCGCGTCAAGGTCATCTGCACCCACTCTTCGGCGAGTTGTTGCGAAGGCGTATCCGGGTTCCATGCCAGACGGCCGAAGGCATACCAGTTAGCTTGCGCGAAGTGATGCCCCGTCCAATTGCGGTCAGTACCGGTATTGGCAACTCCCGCAATACCGGTTAGAGGTTGAGCGAAAAGGCTGCCGTCCGTAACCTTGGTTACAGTTGAGCCGCGCCCTTTGGCATAAGTATCGGAGTCGAGAACTTCGCGCCACATCTCGGCCAGAAAAACCAAATGGTTGGAGAACCCCAGGTATTCCTGTGTGAGTTGAAATTCCGGCATTACCTGAGTCTTGGGCATCGCGCCAAACAGCGGATGAAAGGGCTCGCGCGGTTGAAAATCAATGGGACCATTCTTGACCTGCAACAAAACATTAGGCGCAAATTTTCCGTCAAAGGGTTGGAGGTTTTCGTAAGCCGCGCCGGCGCGGTCATAGCCGGGTTTCATATCGTAAACGAAAGCTCTCCAGATGACGATACCCTTATGCGGAGCGAGCGCCGCCGCCAGCATATTCGCGCCATCAACGTGATTGCGATTGTAGGTGCGCGGACCCGGTTGACCTTCGCTGTTGGCTTTTACCAGGAAACCGCCAAAGTCCGGAATAAGCTGGTATATCTCATCGGCTTTTTTCTTCCACCACTGGGCAACCTCTTTATCGAAGGGGTCTGCGGTTTTGAGACCGCCAAGTTCCATGGGCGCAGAAAATCGCGCCGAAAGAAAAACCCGCACGCCGTAAGGGCGAAAAACTTCGGCTATCTTCGCCGTCTTGCGCAGATATTCATCGCTCAGGTTTTGCGCGTTGGCGTTGACGTTATTAATTGCCGCGCCGTTTATTCCCAGTGCGGCATTGGCGCGGGCATAATCGCGCAGTCGCACGTCAACCTTGTCAGGCAAGCCTTGCCAATTCCATAAAGATTTTCCGGCATAGCCGCGTTCAATGCTGCCGTCGAGATTGTCCCAATGATTGAGCAGGCGCAATTGCAATCGCGGTCTCTGACTGATGTTCAAACGGTCAATTGGTTTGAGGGTTTGTAAAAGTCTAAGAAAATGAAACGCGCCGTAAAGCGCCCCGATTTCACCGCTGGCGGCAATTACGGTCACTGAATAGTTGCCGATTTTCGTCGAACGAATAAGATAGCCTTCGTTACCGAGGGCCTCCAGTTGGCGTTGCCAGTTTAAATTTTTTATAAGTTGTGAATGCCTGGGCGTTCCGACAATCACCGCGCCATTGCCGCTAACTACATCAGCCTGGGGAAGTCGGCGAACGAGTAAACCTTCAAAGCCGTTGGTGAGTTCACTACGTATCGCCTCGAGCGTTGCCGAATTGCCTTGCACAACCAAAGAAGTTACTCGCGATTGATAGGTTTTAATTGTTGCTTCAGGCAGCGCATCATAACGCAACCACAAACGATAACCGTCGTCGGCTCTGACAGTCGTTACCGCCAAACAACAGATAAGCAATGAAAGGCGCAATAAATTTTTTATGAGTTTGTGCTGAGTCTGCTGATTCATTCTCTTTTTACGGATAGACAAATTCATTTGAAAACAATCCATCAGGATTTTTAACTTGAATGAGGTCGCCCGGTTTGGCGATTTTACCCGCTTTGCGGGCGACAATTTTTGTAGAAGGCGTTTGTGAATCGTTACCCACCTTTTTTTGTCTTTCGCCGTTAATAAAAACCCGCGCGCCTTCTAAAAACCGTTCACCGGAAACGATGAGCTGTTTGCCGTCTCGCGATACATCGGTGATTTTCGGAGCTAAATCCACGCCCTGTTCAAGAACTGATTTGAGCGCTTGGTGAGCCGGTTTCGGTTGATATTGCGCATCAAAAATCAAGGCATCGCCTGAACCTGAAAAGGTTGAGGGTATCCAGGAATATTTATCGGTGAAGCCCCAGGTCAAAAGCGCTTTGCAGTTGGGTTCGCTCAGGCAAAATAGAATTGCATCCTGGTAAGCCAGGGCTTGTTGTTGCAACTTCTCAGAGGTTGAAGGGAGCGTCATGCGCACATCCATCTCGGTAATTGAAATTTCCAGACCGAGTTCGGCGAGCCGCCGGGCATTGGTTTGATGGGCCGCTTGAATTCTAAACCCATTGACTTCGTGCATCTGCCAACCGACCCCGTCAATCGGCACCCCTTCATTTTTGAGACGGCTCACCAAATTGAACACGGCATCCGATTTTGTGCCGAGTCCTTCGATAGCATAGTCGTTGTAATAGAGCTTCGCGTCCGGGTCGGTTTGTCGGGCAAATTCAAAAGCCAGGTTGAGATAGTCCGGGCCAAGCTTTTGATACCAGAAAGAATTGGTTCGCAGCCCGCCCGTCGTATCATCCACCGCTTCGTTCACCACATCCCAAGCCCAGACTTTACCTTTATACCGACCGACCAGCGTCTGTATGTGATCACGCAAAATATCAATGACTTCATTGCGTGTGAAATTGCCATTGGTCAGCCAGGTTGGAATTTGATTGTGCCAGACCAGGGTATGACCTCGTATCTTCATATTATTTGCCACGGCGAAATCAACCAGCGCATCGGTGTCAGTAAAATTGAAACTGTTTTTATCGGGACGTAGCGCCGTCCACTTGAAAGCATTTTCAGCAACAATGATATTGAACTCCCGCTTCAGGGTTTCAAAGTAGATGGCTTCGGTTCTAAACGGCGTCATGGCAACGGCCGCGCCGATGAAGAACTTTCGCTGGTCGGCGGCAACGCGCAGGGGCTGCGTTTGCGCGAAAGACGCAAGGGTATTTGCAGTGATTATCACGACCAGAAAAAAATTGCCTATTAATTTGTTGAATCGTCTCTGCATCATAGTCATCATTTTGTTTTGCCCACCGGTTGCGACGAGGCAAGCGGTGGCGCGTGAATATAGCGACTGGCAAAAACCAGAAAGGTCTCCCAGTTCGGAGCCGTGGTGTGACCGCCGCTGTGTTGACGAAAAGCGATTTCGCCATCAATCATAGCGGTTTCCATCGCCGGCATCTCACTGGTCTTCAGCCCCTTTTTACCAAGCAGTTGATAAACCGGACCTGCCGCTGCGGCGGCCATAAACATGCCCTTGGCATCCACCCAACCGCCTTCTACCTGGGGTGAACCGACGCTGATAAATACCGGGCGCGGCGCGCACAAGGCGACAAGTTCATGAGCATCAACAGGCATATCGTCCCAGGTTAGCGGGCCTGCATATTTGATAAAGTTGCCAGCCATCCAATGATATTCGCCCGACCCCGCCACATTTTCCACCAGTTCGCCAAAATTGCGACGATGGAGTTTAACGCCGCCTTCGCCCGATGAACCGACAAAGGCGATGGCAAAGCGCTGGTCATAGGCCATCGTTACGATGGTCGCTTTACCATAGCGTGAAAGTCCTTCGATACCGATTTGTTTTGCGTCAACCGATTTGTCGGTTTCAAAATAATCGAGCGCGCGGCTTGCGCCCCAGGCCCAGGCGCGCAACGCGCCCCAATCATCGAGCTTACGCGGTTGCCCTTTATTGACCAGCCCGATGATGCCTCGCGTTAGCCCCGCGCCATTGTCAGCCTGAATGCTGGTCGGCACAATGATGGCATAACCCCAACCTTTGGCAAGCAACTGTTGTTGCCAGGGTACTGGGCTGCCGGCGGCTGGAGCCGGCGCCGGCGCGCCGCCCGGACGCGGGCCGGTGAATCCGAATTCCATCATCACTGGAACCGCTTTGGTCGCCTGTGCAGGCGTGGTCAGCGTCAACTGAATATCAACCGTGATATGCGGGTATGATGAATTATCTACGTGGCCAATAAGTTGTTTGGTGATGACCGGCACATCGAATTTCACTTCTTTAGTTGTGCTCGTTACTTCCCACTTAACCTTGGGAATATTTTGGGGGACACGCCCGTAGATTTCTCTATCAAAATCCTCAACGATTTCCGCCCGCCGCTGATTCAACCATAGCTTTGCTGTGGAAACCTTCTTGCCATTCTTAAATTTCAACGGGTCAGGCAGATTCGGGTAAGGGTTGGCTTTCGACTCATCATAATTAGCGGCATTCGGCGCATTGGGATTTCTACCATCCGCGCCCTGGCGAATCGAAGTCATATTCAGAAGCTTCATCAACCGTTGATGATCTTGCTGTGCGGTCAGTTCTACGGGTGGTGACTGAGGGCTGGCGTTCTGAAACGCAACGGATCTGGAACCTTTTGCCAAGGCTGCGACAATCACCGACAGGATAATCAAAATAAGCAATCGCTTAATCGAACGAAGTAAAATTGCAGGCATAACTCCTCTTTAATTTTTGATGCACCAGGCAGTTCGTTTAAACCAATCGGGTATTTTTAATTTTCTGCAAAGGCTTTCTGAATAAACTCCGGCGGCGATGGCGGCGCAAACCGCTTAGCTTTGCTGAATGACCAATGCGATAACCAATCGGATGTCGGTTGGTAGTTATCCGGAAACTGATAGACCGCATCTTTTAAGGCCTCTTCCAACGCAATAAACCGATAGCCTCGGTCGCTGAATACTTTGACTAAGCCGTCAAAATTATCGGCATTCAATTCATTGGCGTGGAGCAAGAGAATATGTTTGATTGGTCGTCCGAACAAATCATTGGCGGCCTGGGCGCAGAAATCCAATTTGAGTCCCGCATATTTCAAATACTCATCAGAGACGCGTTTCAACCCGGCAGCATCACCCTTGGCGCGGGCTTTGCCATAGGCGGATAGAAACATCCAGTCCATGGTGTCTATGGTCACGGGAGCGATCTGGTAACCTCTTGCGGCAATAAATTGCTCAAATGATTTTTCAAGTTCCGGTGTGCTTCCCATTTGCAAAAAAGGATGACGAAAATATCTGACCCGCTGACCACGCTCTTTCATTAACCTTCCGGTAATGGCATCCCCGCGTATGAAATCATCCTCAAAGGCGGAGAGTGGTGCGTCCTTGAAACCCATATGTGAAAAAGTGTGGTTGCCCAGTTCAACGCCTGCGTCAGCCCAGTTTTTCAACAAACCGATGCGCGCATCGGTTTCCCCCGGAACATAAAGGAGTGACTCATTGACAAATCCAATGACTGGCATTTGGTATTGCTTGATACCGGCAAGTAGTTTGTCGGTCATCTGCTGCAAGCGGCTGTGCTCGATTCGCGGACCATTCAGCGGCAGGTCATCAATCGTGACGGCAATGACTTTCGACGGTGTTGAGGTATCGCGCACGCCTTGCGCCGAAAGATTGATAAAACAACCGCTCAGAACTTCGATAATCAAGAGTGCGAATGATATAAAAATTTTTTGTCGCATTTGGTATTTCATTGGATTGTCCACTCAGGTTGCAAAGATTTTGTTGATGCAAAAATTTCAGCGAAAGCGGTATAGCTTAATCCGTTGAATATCGAATTTGCCGGACGCGAGTCGCAGGTGACGACCTTGATGCGTCTGGTCGCCGTTTAACCAACGCCCGGGAACCCACTGCCCGTTTACATATTTGCCCTCTTGAGCGGATAGGATACCAACAAACGAATCGCTCTGCAGGTTGTCCTCGAAGGTGACAACCAGACCAGTACCGGCAAAAATATATTCATCAGGCGCAATCGCAATCGCCAGTCCGCCGGATGTTGGAACGGCAGGCTCAGCGCCTTGTGCAGAAGCTTGCCGCTCATAGGTGACATTCAAAGTATAACCGCCTAATCGTACTTGCTGAGGCACGCGTTGTTCTGGGCTTTCCGCCACTAAACCAACCATCTTGTTTTTACCTTGATGTTCAAGAATCAAGGGGGCGAGTTGCGCGAGCGTTGCATAGCTTGCGGTGAGCAGACTGCGTGTTGGCTCTTCGACAGATTCAATGCTAAACGGGCTAAAACCAATCGCATCGTGCTGACCGATAGCGTATAGCGCATTGACCCCGCTGAATGAATTGGCGATGACTTCAGGGATGAATAAAGGATTGCCAGAGCGCTGGTATCTCCGGCACCACTCAGCGAAGTTGGCGAAGTAGATGTCTGGAGCTAAAAAATCAATTTGCGGCGCTCCCGCCCTCCAGATATCTAACAGGTGAGGCAGCGGGCCGGCGCTGGGATACTGTCCGGGTTGATAGCCCGGACGAATCAACGCCGCGTTAACAAACATCGGTAGCGGGTATTCGGCTTTGCCGAGTGCGGTTACCCGATTGGTGTAAAGCGCAAAATGCCAGGCCATGAAAATTTCATCCGTTGCCGCTCCTTGTCCGAAAACCTCTTCCCAGTTGCCGCGAGTTTTCATGCCGGCGGCGGCCCATTTGGCGCGAAACTCAGGAACTAACTCCTCTTTGTGGTGTTCCAGATAGCTTAATAACTCTGTAGGCATAGGCTGATTGAAAAGCTTATTGGCGATGGCGCTGCGGTCGCGCGAATCGGGAATCATGCCAATTTCGTTTTCGACCTGCACCATGATGACCGTCTGTTCGCGGCTGTCCATTTCGCGTAGATGTCGCATCAACGCCGCAAAGGCCCGCGCGTCGGCCTCGAGATTTTCTTTGCTAAACGGCGAGAGAATCTCCATGCCTTTGCCGGATTTGTCCTGAGCGCGCGGGAAACGTTGCTGATTGGTCTTCACCCACGAAGGCGCATAGCAAGACATGCTGTTTTTCCACGAGGCGAACCATAAAAAAACTAATCGAAGCTGATGTTGGCGCGCTTCCTGAATCAATCCGTCCACTAATCGGAAATCGAATTTCCCTTCGTCCGGCTCGATTAACTCCCAATAGACCGGAGCCAGCACGGTGTTGAGGTTGAGCGAGACGAATTTCGACCACAGCGGTCGCATATATTCAAGGCTCGATGACGTTGAATTACCCAATTCACCGCCAAGCACAAGAAAGGGTTTGCCCTCCACAATGAGTTGCGTCGCACTCCCTTGTTTCCGAAGGTTCGGGATTGACCGTTGTTGCGCTCCGTTGGCAAGGCGCGTCCCTGCGACAAAAAAAGCAATAGCGAGGAGCAGCGTAGCTACTCCTCGTTTGAGCCAATAGTCTTTTACTATCAAGTTTCGCAAAAAAAATTCGATTGGCATTTGGGAGCCTATGTTATCACAACTCTGCGGCACTCCTCATTGTTGCAAAAGGTTCGCCTGTCGAACCAACCGATAAATGCTCAATGACATTTTCGTGAGCTTAGTTTGATATGGGGTCTTGGTGAGAACTTTAATGAGGATTGCAAGCTTGGCCAGGTCAACAATGATTTCTCACAAAGATCACAGAGCGCACAAAGCTCACAAAGGTTTTCTTCATCAAATTTGTCAAACCAAAAAAATAGAAGTGACCCGTAATGTCTGAGTCACTTCTATGCAAGGAAGAACTTAGAATGACAAACGCGCGCCGAGTCGGAAATTCCGCTCTCCTGTGCCTACGGTTGAGGTGATATAACCGAAGGCGGCAGCATTAGAAATATCCGCGCCGGGGTTGGCAAAATTCGGATGATTAAGCGCATTCAAAGCTTCAGCGCGCAACTGTAGTCTGACTCGCTCGGTAATCGTGATGGTGCGGAATAGACTCAGGTCAACATTGAAGAAGCCCGGCCCGCGCAAATTATTTCGCCCGGCATTGCCGAAACGTTGCGGTTGACCGGAAGGAATATTGACCGCTGCATAAGCCGTCGTATCAAAATAACGATAGCCTGCGGCATTGGGCGCTCCGGTTGGCGGTGTGCCTTTTAAGCTACTATCAAATATTTCGACGGTTGGTTTAACCTGATCGGGAACCTGCCCGCTACCACCTGCATTGAGGTTGCCACCAGCGCCTTGGACAACATAAAACGGAGCGCCGCTGGTACGGCTCAGGATGCCATTCAGTTGCCAACCCTCCAATAGATATTTGGCAAACCCTTCACTCGCCCATCGCTGACCCCGGCCAAAGGGCAAATCATAGACTCCGTACACTTGAATATTGTAACTACGGTCATAGCCGGCCAGCCCCCGGTTGCGCTCGGCTTCCGGCATATATTGAATGCGCGGATTGGCATCGTTGTCGGCGTAGTTGATGGCTTTCGACCAGGTATAGACCACTCCAATGATTGAATTGGCAATACGTCCTTTAAGCTCCGTCTGCAATCCATCATAGGTAGTTGTCTTGTAGGGAAGAATTTCGTTGATGTCAGCGGTTAAGCCAAATAGCGGAAATAAGGCGCGTCCGGCATTACCTGTTCCCGGCGCTCCCGCGTTGATATTGATGAATCCCATCTGTCCGACGGCTCGCGTCCCGACATAACCGACTTGCGCCGTCAGGCTGCGCGTCAGTTCGCGTTGAATAATCACATTATAGGAATGGATGTGATCGCGCCTGGGGTCAGCCGGATAAGTAGTCGTGCCCGAATTGGCGGGCAATTTGAGAACCCCTTTGGTCAGGTCAGGCGCCACGCTGGTGTTAATCAATCCTTGTCGCAAAGTGGTCACCGGAATAAACGCATTGGTCGCGCCGTTGAATATTTTTGCCGGCATCGCCCAGGCGTTGACAACCGGATAGGCATTGCGGAAATCAATAAATGGTCTGGGGTCTGTGGATTGTCCGTAGCCTGCGCGAAGAACGGTTTTGTCGTTGAAACGATAAGCAATGCCAAGGCGCGGCAAGAAATGTCCGTTGCCCGATTTGGCCCCGGTATCTCTGGGCACACCTTCGAGTCCGCCGGTAATGACATTGCCGGTATCTGGGTCAAAGCGGTTGATACCTGTGTTGTCTTTATCAGGGAAAGGATAGCGTTCCCAGCGCAGACCATAAGTGAGCGTCACCTTCTGCGCAACCTGCCAATGATCACGCCCATAAACCGCATAGGATTTCATGCGCAAGGCATTGGGATTTCTGAGTTGGTCCACTTTGCCTGCGGTGTTCGGCAGACCGAGCAGAAAATCGGCCCAACTATTGAACCGAACATCGGCGGGCGTAGGGCCATTTTGCAATCGTGTAGCGTTGCCGTTGAAGGTAAAGGTTCCACGAACAGTTTGAAAGGTTCCGCCTTGAGGTTGGAAATGATTGATTTGTTGGTTCTGGTAATCGGATCCAAAACGCAGTCCGTGCGCCCCTTTCACCCAGGAAAGATTCGCCGTTGCCACAAATTGATTGTCGCGAAATAGAAAGGGATTGCCGGTGTTTTCGTTGCCGATGTTTGTCCAACCGCTTATCTGAAAAGAAGGCAATCCGCCCTGTAACCTGTCGGGCCCGTTAGTTCCGGGAATTTGCAAAACTTCTAGGCCCAGATTCTGATCGAGGTCAGGGGCTTCAGCGCCGAGTCGTTGACGCGTATAACCGAAGGTCGCATCAAGCGTGAGCGTCGGACTGAAGGTATAGTTACCGCCCACGCCGGCAAGTTGTATGCGACTCGGAGCGCTGCCTAACTGTCCGCCGTTGAGAGCCGGACCATCGGCCTCTCCAAATATCGGCGGTTCAATAATGCTGGTGGGCGAAATGCTATATCGCCCCCACAACGACAGTTTGTTGCTGGCGATGTAGTTGACCTTGCCGTCAATGTTATTGCGATTGAAGAGCGCCACGCCGTTGGCAACGAAATTATTGACGAAGCCGGGATCTGTGGGATTGGGCAAGCGCTTCAAGAGTTCAATCGCTGCGATATCAATGCGATTGGCGGGAATGGTGTTATTCGGAAATGGCGTTCTGAGCGCCGGATTCGCATTGGATGCCGGATCGTAAATGGTTGCCCCGCCTTGCGCCGCTGTTGGGAAGGAAACGCCGTTGGCGCCTGGGCGAAGGCTTGGCGGTGCAACCGAAGCTAAATTGGTTCGCGAAGTATTGCGCCGCGTCGTCCGCTCAAAATCGGTAAAGAAGAAGAGCTTGTTTTTAATAATCGGGCCGCCCACCGCATACCCAAATTGCACGAGAATGTCCTTGGGGTTTTGTGGGGTGGTCTGAAAATAGTTTCGGGCCCTGAGGGCGCTGTTGGTGTCATAGACCCAGCCCGCGCCATGAAAATCGTTGGTTCCGGTTTTGATGATGACGTTGATTGCCGCGCCACCCGCCAACCCCTGTTCGGCATCCATCGAGTTGGTGACAATGTTGACTTCTTGAATGCCTTCCGCCGGTGGTACATAGACCGTATTCGTCGGCAGCCACGGGTAAATGACGCTCGCGCCATCAATGCGAGTGTTGTTCTGTAGCCGGGAAACGCCATTGACATTAAATGAAATTGAACGTTGCGGACTGCCAGCTGCAGAGTTTTGCTCGCCCTGTAAGATGGCGCCTGGCACCAGTCCCATCAGGCTCTGGTAATTGCGACCGGCGCTACCGGCAAGCGGCAGGTCATTGACCTGTCTGGTCGGTTGAGTGATATTGACGTCTGCACGGTCAGCTTGAATCGTTTCGTTCGAAGCGGTTACCAGAACGGTTTCGTTGATTCCGGAAGTCTGCATCTCGACATCAGCGCGCCTTAACATATTCGCATCTATCCTGACATTATCCTGAATCAGCGTTTTGAAAGATGCTGCTGTAATGGTCAGTTTGTATATGCCTGGTTGAAGGTCATTGAACAGGTATCCGCCACGGTCATCGGTTGTCGTACCCTTTGTGATGTTGGTGCCGATATTGAGCGCCTCGACTTTAGCGCCGGATATAACGGCGCCCGATTGATCGGTGACGTTTCCGGTAAGGGAACCGTTAAGCACTTGCGAGATTGCCGAGAGTGGAAGCGTCAGAGAGAGCAGCGCGACAATCAGCATCCAGACGAACAGTTGATGACCGTTCGCCCGCCTGACGAATAAACGCGCCAACCCGAAGGATGAATCTCGGCTAAATGGATCAGTTTGAATTTGTCGAGCCTCTGCGGGCTTTCGGGTAAGCTTGCCATCGAGAAAAGCCTTTAAACATAGCGGAAATGGTTTGGTGGAATCGAACATGCGTAAACCCTCCTTTAAGAATTACTGATTTTGGTAGGGTTATTGCCATTGC
>JBIOWC010000781.1:0-4353 GCA_044868105.1 Blastocatellia bacterium | reverse complement strand
GCCGGATGGCGCGAATGCAAATCGGTTAAATAATCATCAACAAATTTTGGAAAATCGGCAGCTGCTATAGCGGTTTTATCTTCCGTCATCTGCGCGAAAATCGGGCTGGGTGAAAAACTGTAGGCGGAAAAAATTAATAGCGTTAGTAAGGAAAACAGCCGGTTAAATCGAGCTTTTTTTTCCTGCTTTATCGGTGAGCGGCTTATAATCTCAAAGGTTTTTTCGGCGACCTTTGGTGGCCGTCGAATCGTCAACACCTCAACTGGTTTTTCTATCACGGTTATATTGCATCCTTTTTGCGGTCAACCGCCAGCGACCATCAATGAATATGAAGAATAAACTAACTGTATAAATGCGAATGGCTGGTTGCTCAAATTTCCAGCAATTCTTTGGCGCGATGCGTCGCTTTAACGACCGCTTTAATCAAGGTGACGCGCAAGCCGCCTTCTTCGAGTTCCAGTATGCCGTCAATCGTACAACCGGCAGGCGTCGTCACCGAGTCTTTCAATTTCGCCGGATGCTCGGCGGTTTCCAGAACCATTGAGCCCGCGCCGACGACCGTTTGCGCGGCCAGCTCTGTAGCAATATCTCGCGGCAAGCCGACTTTCACGCCGGCTTCGGCAAGCGATTCGATGATGATGTAGATGAATGCCGGACCTGAGGCTGATAGTCCGGTGATGGCATCCATATGTTTTTCATCGGCGACAATAGTTCGCCCGACAGCATCGAAGATGAATTTGGCCAGTGCTACATGGTTAGGGTTGGCGTGCGTGCCCGGCGCAAGGCCGGTCATGCCTTTATTGATTTGCGAAGCGGTATTCGGCATGGCGCGAATCACCGGCACCTCTGCGGCGATATGTTTTTCAATGAAGGCAATGCTGACCGAGGCCGCGACGGATATGACGAGTTGTGAAGCCCGGAGTTTATCGCCAATCTCGGACAACACCGTCGGCACGGTTTGCGGCTTGACGCTTAACAGAATAATGTCGGCGTCGGCAATCGCCTCGGCATTGGATAGCGTGCCTTTAATGTTGAATTTTTCTTTCAGTTGGTCGAGTCGCGGCGCGTGTGCCGCCGTAACCGTGACCGCCGCAACATCAATTACCCCCGCTTCAAGCAAGCCTTTAATTAAGGTCTCACCGAGTTTACCGGCGCCCAGCACCGCAAGTTTATAGTCTTTTAACATGGCAATCGCTCCAAAAATGTTTGGTGAATAAACCCGAATCATAACAAGATGAACAACCAAGATAAAAGCTTGAACCGGCTATTCGGACAGCCTTCTGGTAAAACGGACAACCAAGGCAGACAGCAATCCTTGGTATAGAAGCGTAAAGCGAATAGCCCCGCCGATTGATGCTGGTGCAGCCGCGATAAGCAGATGACTCCGGCCCGTCAAGCCGCCTTGTATTACACCTAAATCGGGGCACATAGCTTGCTCCTTTGTGGTTTTTCAGTTTTTCGAGAATGAAAAATGAATTTTTTGAGTAGAATCACGCGGTTTTTGGGGAAGTTTTACCAATTAACCTGCCAGGGAGTCCGGAATGAGCAACGACGAGATTGATCGCAGAGATTTTATTAAACTCGCAGCCGCCGCAATGCTGACAATTTTTAGCGAAGAGGAACTCTTAGCAGGCGAGCCCTTTCAAATGCCCGTACCGGCCGGAGCGCCGGTCAAATTTGGCGTCATTGGTATCGGACAATGGGGCAGGGAAATCCTGGCGACGCTTTCAAGGCTGCCTTCGGCCGAAGTCACGGCGATATGTGACGCTTATGAACCTTATTTGAAACGCGGCTCGGAGGTGGCCCCGAAAGCCGCGAATTTTACCGATTATCGAAGACTGTTGGAAGCCAAAGAGGTCGAAGCCGTGGTCATTGCTACGCCGTCGCATCAACATAAAGAGATTGCCCTGGCCGCGCTCCAAGCCGGAAAACATGTCTATTGCGAAGCGCCGCTGGCAACCACAATTGAGGATGCCAGAGCGATTGCGCTTGCTGCTCAACAACTGCCGAAACAAATTTTTCAAGCCGGATTACAGGGTCGTTCAAACGCCCTCTATCAACACGTCTTGCAATTTGTTAAATCGGGCGTACTGGGGACCACGGCGCAGGTTACGGCGCAATGGAACAAGAAGCAAAGCCAGCGGCGGGCGGCGCCAACGCCGGAGCGTGAACGCGAATTGAACTGGCGGCTTTATAACAAAACCTCCTGCGGCTTGATGGGTGAAATCGGATTGCATCAGCTCGATTTAGTGAACTGGTATCTCAAAAGCTATCCCACTGCGGTTACCGGTTTTGGTTCGACGCTCAATTGGAATGACGACCGCGAAACGCCCGACACTATTCAATGTATCTTTGAATATCCCAACAAAATCAGGGTGCTGTATACCGCAACGCTCGCCAGTTCATTCAGCGAAGCTTTCACCTTGTTTCAAGGCAGCAATGCCAGCTTGATGATGCGCGAACGGCGCGGCTGGATGGTTAAAGAAGCGGACTCGCCGTTACTGGGCTGGGAGGTCTATGCCCGAAAAGAACAGATCAATAACGAATCCGGCATCTGCATGGTTGCCGATGCGACAAAGATATTAGAAGCCGGTAAGGAACCCGGAAAAGAGGGGGCGCTCGAACCGTCGCAGACTGCGCTCTTTCGGGCCTTCGATAATTTCGCCAGAAGTATACGCGAAAGCACGCGGGCCGTTTGCCCGGCGCTCGACGCGTATCAAGCGACAGCCCTGGCGATAAAGACTCACGAGGCAATTTTAGCGGGAACCCGCCTGGCTTTTGACAAATCATTATTTGAACTCAAATAACTCACAGGAGGAATAAGATGGGGGAAAAGAAGAATAACTTTGACGATTTCACGCGGCGCGATTTTCTTAAAGCAACCGGCATTGCTTCGGCAAGCTTGCTAGCCGGCGCCGAACTTGGGGCGCAAGCCAAACCGATTATCCGCGCGGCAAATTCTCGAATTCTCGGCGCCAATGGGCGAATCCGTTACGGGTTTGTCGGGCTTGGCGGCATGGGCAACGGACATTTCAATATCATCAAAGGGTTGACGGAACTTGAGAATGTTGAAATCGTCGGCGTGTGTGATGTCTTCGAGAAACGGCGGCGTGAGGCGCAGGCCAAGGTCGGGCTGGCGGACAGTCAGGCATATGGCGATTATCGCCGCTTGCTCGAACGCAAAGACATTGATGTGGTGGTCATTGCGACGCCCGACCATTGGCACGCGCAAATTGCCCTCGACGCGCTCGATTCGGGTAAACATATCTATCTTGAGAAGCCGATGACGAGAACGCTTGAAGAGGCTTTCAAGGTTTACGATATGGCGAAGAAAACCAATCGGCTGGTGCAGGTCGGGGCGCACGGTTGCAGCGACCCGAAATGGCACAAGGCGCGCGCGGTGGTAAAGTCAGGAAAACTCGGCCGCCTGCTCTGGGCGCAAGGCAGCTATTGTCGCAATAATCCGAAAGGCGAATGGAATTACCCGATTGACCCTGCCGCCAATGACCAGACGGTTGATTGGAAGATGTGGTTGGGGAAAGCGCCTAAACGCGATTGGAGTCCCGAAAGATATTTCCGTTGGCGCAAATATTGGGATTATGCGAATGGCATTATTGGCGACCTCTGGCCCCACCGGCTGCATCCGTTGATGTTCGGCATGGCCATCAATGAATTCCCGAAACGCGTGTCCTGCCTGGGCGGCATTATGGGCGACACCGATAAGGGCAATGGCGAACTGCGCGACGTTGCTGACACCACCATGATGATGGTCGAGTTCCCGAGCGGTGTGATGATTTATGTTGCCGGATCAACGATTAACGAGCGCGGCATTGAGGACGTGATTCGCGGACAGAAAGCGAATCTCTTGTTTGGCGGCGGCAAAGTGGATTTGCAGCCGGAACGCCCGTTTGTTGATGAGGTTGAAGCCAAAGATGAAACGCCGCCGGATTCGGGCGAAAGTCATCTCAAACATCAAAAGAATTTTATTGATAGTTTGCGCGACAATAAGCCGCCCAATTGCGATATTGAGTTAGGCGTCCGTGTACAGACCGTGGTTTCGATGGCCGAAATGTCTTATCGCAAAGGTCGGATGATGCACTTTGACAGTGAGCGTCGCAAAGTCGACTGAACCTGAAACTGCAGAGGTGAACAAACGAGAGGTGATATCGGGGTTCGCGGTATCACCTCTATGGTTCAAATAACTGATGCGGGCCTGATGAGCATAAGCGGCTTACGCTTCACCTCTTCGATTATTTAGCAACGAAATTTCTCTGTGCTTTGGGTCTCGGTGTCTCTGGATTGAAAAATAAACCACAGAGACACCGAGATACTGAGGGTTCACAGAGATTTTTT
>JBIOWC010000780.1:0-4589 GCA_044868105.1 Blastocatellia bacterium | reverse complement strand
CCTGCGACAGCACCTTGCTCGAGCGGCCGGCCCGCGCCGCCGCGATCTCGAGCGCCCAGGTGGCGAGGTCGGTCGGCGTGGTCCAGAGCCCCGCGGCCGCCATCTCCGGGTAGATGTGGATCTTGCCATCGACAACCTTGCCATTGGCTCTATAGCCCGAAGCCGCTTTCTTTCTGGTGTCATCGGGCAGCGGTTGGCTGTAGGTGCTGCTCGACATTCCGAGCGGGCCCAAGACGGTCTCCTGGGCAATCTGCGGATAGGGTTTCTTTTCGATGTCCATGATGGCCAGTTGCGCGATGGTGGTGCCGCCGCCGGAATAACGAAACTTGGTTCCCGGTTCCATATTTACACGAACCGGCGGGGTATTGGCCGGCGGCGCGCCATCCAGAACCTGCGGCAGGGTCGGCAGTTTTTCGCCAACCGCGTAACCGGGAAATCCATGCACCGTAAGACCTGCGGTGTGGCTGAGGAGGTTGGCAAGCGTGACTTTTTTCTTGGCCGTGAATTCATTGTCGGGCAATTTCCACGAAGTTAATTTATTATTGATGTCTTCATCAAGGGCAATCTTTCCCTGCTCAACCCGCTTCAAGGCAACCATCGCGGCTACGGGTTTGCTAATCGAACCGGCTTGAAAAAGCGTTTCCGTAGTCACCGGCTCGTTGGTTTCAGTATCCTTCACACCATAGCCGCGCGCCCATTCGACTTTGAAATCGTGGATGACGGCAAGGCTCACGCCCGGAATCTTGTAATGCTTCATGCGCTCTTGAATGGTCCAGCCCGGACTTCCTTTAACCAGGACTGCTGATAACAACCCTTGTTCTACACGTTGTACGCGAGACTGAACGGGAGTTTGTCCGAAAACTAATTGAGAGAAAATAAGCCAAGTGAGGAAGGTTCTGGAAAATGCTGATTTCATCGTCGCCTCCGAATACAGAGATGAGGAAGATGGATGGTTTAGGCTGAGCGCAAGAAACTATACCTGAAAAAGTTTCCGGGGTTAAAGACGATTCAGTTCCAGAAAATTCAAAAAGCAATAAGCCAGGTGGATGAAAATCGTTGACGGTCAATAATCAACTCGGGCTTCATAATTGAGGGTGGCTGATTGAAGAGCCGTATCCGCTGTGTGGTCTGGCTGAGTACGCTGCATTGAAACCTCAGGTCGTGACTCATCAAGCAGGGCTCTCACTCAGACCGCTCAGCGAGAGAGTATTTTTAGTAAACGCGTACGCCTACCGCTCAGTAGTATTGTCGCTTTAATAGGTAAATCGAAAGCCGGTGACCAGTCACGCCAATCCCTCTAACCCTCGGTTAAAAGCCCGCTTCGAGGCCGCCGCTAACCGAATAGATTTTTGCATCATGCCGTTCACTCTGTTAGTATAAAGGCGTTCGTGGCTACTTGAGTGCCGCTGTTTTGTTCGTCATAGAGTGCGCTTCCTCTATTCGAAATTATTTGCTCCACAGATTTTTCCCGCAAAACACCCGTACTTTTTAGTAACCAATTTTGCAGCAAACCGCTAGGCAGGGTTCAATACCCCTTGCAGAAGGCAGGCTGTTCAGCATCCGGCGCTTAGATGGCTAAGCGAAACTTATTGGCATCCGAACGAAAATGTTCGCTAACCCCAGAGAGAGTATGACTGTTCGTTTATTTATCAGCAATCTCCCTTACCGTGTAACCGGGGAAGATTTGAAGCAACTTTTTTCCACCGTCGGTCCGGTTTCTTATGTCTATCTGCCGATAGACCAGACAACGGGAAAGCAACGCGGCTTTGCGTTTCTCGATTTCAACGAGCGCGCCCATGCCGAAGAGGCTGTGCGTCGTTTCAATAATCACATGTTCATGGGGCGACCGATGGCCGTCAGTGAAGCGCGTGCCCGGGAAGACCGCCCGCGCGCCGGAAGCAGCAGCGGGCGCACCCCGCCACCGAGTCCGCCGGCACAACAGAATACCTCTGACCCGGCAAAGCACCGGAAAGAGGTGGGCCACACGTTCGGCGCCGATGACCCGCCACGGCGCACCCGAGCGAAACCCAAGGGGAAAGCAAAATCGGAACGGGCGCCGAAAACTCCCATGCGTGAGGTGGTCAAAGGGCAATTCTTCGGCGGCGAGGAAGACGACACTTCCGGCGACGATTGGGGTGACGAGAATTTCGCCAGTCGCGTGGACCAGGTTGAAGATGAAGAGAAGACTTAAGCCCAACCATCAAGGGCGGTCGTAACGGGTCTTACCGACTCAAAGGCATAACCAGAAAAGGAGAGCAGAATGGCGAAAAAAACCAGGCCGACATTTCAGAAACGTGAACGGGAAAAAGCCCAGCAGCAGAAACAAAGGGATAAGAATGCCCGTCGAGCTGAAGCCAAAGAACGCCGGTCTATCAATCCCAGAGATTTAGGCGAAGACCCGGATATTGCAGGCATCCGACCCGGCCCACAGCCTTTGCCAGAACAGTGGGGGTACGGGCAAGATTCCATCACTGAGTCTGGGAAAGGAACCGTTGATGATAATTTGTGAATTCTGTTTGCAATACCGGCGCGACGGTGAATGTCGGTTCGGACTGAGGATACCCAAAGGGATGCGTTGTCCTGAGTTTGACCCCGGGGTGGAGAAGTTCTGCGATAATCCGCACGATTTCAATGGCTCTCAACAAATCGTCCAGATGGCTACTTATTTTGGGGTAAAAGGTATGGAGTTGAAAAAAATCAGGCAAATTGCCGCACGCGAAGAAGCGGCTCGATTGGCGGTCACCAAAGAGCACCAAACCCAAAAGGAATGAAATCTCCCTCAATATTCACCTCTCGGGCAATAGCACAAGGCGCATGAGGTAAATAAAGCCGTTCTATTGGGAGTCGAAATCCTGCCCCGGCAGACCTAGGCTCACCTGAATAAATTCTTCATAACCTGTAGCCAATGATAGAAAGAGGAACTTATGAAAATATTACTTTTCAACCCTGACAACGGCGTATCGCGCAACTTCATGCCTCATCTTTGGATGTTTCTATTGAAAGCATTGACCCCTCCCGAACATGAAGTAATGTTGATTGATGGCAATGCCAAGCGCATGGATGAAGCGGGCATCGCACAATTTGTGCGCGAGCAAAACATCGGGCTGGTCGGCATCGGCGCCATGACTCGGATGATTGCCAAAGCCTATCGCATGGCGGATGCCATTCGTGCGACCGGCGTCCCGGTCGTCATGGGCGGACCGCATGTGACGGAGATGCCGGATGAGGCGCTCGGACACACGGGCGGCGCGCGCCATGCCGATGCCGTGGCGCTGGGCGAAGCCGATGAAACCTGGCCCCTCATTGTGGCCGATGCCGCGCGCGGCCAACTCAAAGAGATCTATGCGCCGTTAGATAGCACCGGCAAGGAGCGCAAACCCAGTTTGCAGCCCTATCCGGCCATTCCCTGGGAGACCATGGATTTGGCGCAATTCAATATCGTCCCCAAACTCTTTTCGCCGATGCTCAAGCGCCTGGCCTCAGGCTGGGGAAGCTTTCGCCTGATTCCTTTGGAAACCGGACGCGGTTGCCCATACGGTTGCGAATTCTGCACCGTAACCGGCTTTTTCGGCGATTCGATCAGGTTTCGCACCAATGCCAGCGTGGTTGATGAATTGCTCAGACTGAAGGCCCGCGCCCGCCGTGAAGATGGACAGATTGCGGTCTTCTTCATTGACGATAATTTCGCTATTAATCCCAAACGGACAAAATCGCTGCTCCGCGATATTATTGCCGCCGGCGCCCAGCTGAATTGGGTCGCGCAAATCAGCGCCAATCTGTTGCGCGACGAAGAACTGGTCGAGTTGATTGCCGCCTCAGGCGGCAAATGGATATTCATTGGCATGGAATCCGTAGACCCGATCAATCTCGCCGATGTCAACAAAGGGTTCAATAAACCTGCGGAGTATCGGCAAGTGCTTGACCGCCTGGCGCAACACAACATCCATGCAATCACCTCGTTTATCTTCGGTATGGATAATGACACCCTGGGAGTCGCCGAGCGGACGCTCGAACAGATTCGCAGTTGGCCTGCGGGCTTACCGGTATTTGGTCAACTCACCCCTTTTCCTTCAACGCCGCTCTATGTCAGGCTGAAGGCCGCCGGCCGGCTGACCCGCCCGACCCATTGGTTAGACTTTGCGCCGTACAAAATGGCGCACACGCCGTTAAAGATCTCCATCCCGGAGGCGCAGGCTGAACTTGAATATGCCTGGGCCTCGTCCTATAGCCCCGAAGCCATCGCCACAGCCGTGCAGTCTCTGGCTCATAAACCGCTCGGGAACCGCATCAATATCCTGGTGGCGCGCCTCTTTTTTCGGGGAATCTATTTTCCTCAACAAGGGAAATGGGGATGGATAAAACTGATTGCCAAAAATCGGCGAACGATTTTCAAACTGGTACGCGAAGGGGTGCAACTGGGTCGTCAGGCGCGTCGGCGAAATAAAGCAGCGAGTCCGGTGTTTGACGCGAAGGCCGGTGATTAACCTTGCCCGTTCAGATACGGGTCAGGCAGTTGCGTTTACCGCGGGAATTAAATGCAGGACGAAGCTTGAAAGGCGTTTGCCGATTTCCATATTAAACCTTTATCG
>JBIOWC010000779.1:0-5936 GCA_044868105.1 Blastocatellia bacterium | reverse complement strand
AGCAAGCGATGACGGCGACGTTGCGCAATGGCCTACAGATAAAGCTGAAGGAAACGACCTTATTTTCCCGCTTCAGTCATCAAGAAGCCGGATACGGTAAATCGGCGTTCAGCTTTAAGCACGGGCTCAGAAGCGACGAGCAAAAATGGGAATCTCAGGCTCGCAACCGGGCGGATCTGCTTTATGGCAATCTCACCATCAATCGCGACAGCGACTGGTTTACTATCGGAACGGGAAGCGAGAGTCCAAGTAAAATAAAAGACCTGGGCGCTCAGGAATGGTCTGACCTCAATGAGGTGCCGGTTCTTTTGGCGACGCTGCCGTCTTCGTCCACCATCAAAGTTCCGCATCCAAGTCAGTCATATGAAGAAGTTTCCGAACAACGAGTGACAAAGGCCATTGCCGGGCATATCTACGTGATCCATATCAAGAGCGACGAGGCCGATTATTATGCGATGTTCAGAGTCGAGAAACTTGCTCCGAATGATAACTGCACCATTACCTGGGGATTAGTTCCTTCACCTGAGAAAAAACACAAATAGGTTAATTAAATATGCGCTTGGCCGTTGAGGTGAGGGCGTCTGCACGTTGGCAAGGAGTTTTGGATATGAAGTTCTTGATTATCGGTTCATGGCTACTGTTGGCGGTAATAAAGGTGGAATCCCCGCTGCCCCGAGCCGAGGATTTAAGGCCATATTTTAAAACCACGACCGGGGCGTTTGTCCTTTATGACGCAAAGCACAAGCGTTATCTGCGGTACAACGACTCTCGTTGTCGCGAGCGCTTCAGCCCGAAGTCAACATTTAAGATAGCCAATTCGTTAATCGGTCTGGAGACCGGGATCATCCGCGACGCGGAATTTGTGATTCCCTGGAACCGTCAGAAATATCCGCCGCAAGAGAATTGGAACGAGGAGCCTTTCGTGCATTGGGCGCAGGACCAGACCTTGAGATCGGCGATTAAATATTCGGTCGTGTGGTACTACAGAGAACTGGCCTTAGGCGTCGGACTGCAAAGGATGAAGCACTATGTCAGGCAATTTAACTACGGCAATAAGACCCTGTCCGAGCGCGTCGATAACTTCTGGCTCGATGGTTCGCTAACCATTTCAGCCGACGAGCAGGTCGAATTTTTGAAAGCCTTTTATCAAGGGCAACTGCCGGTCTCCAAGCGCTCGACGGAGATTGTCAAAGACATCCTCAGTTTGGAGAAGACCCCGACCTATAGCTTAAGTGCAAAGACCGGCGGGGGGCCGATTTCAGAAAACCTGTATATCGGCTGGTTTGTCGGTTATGTTGAAACCCAGGGGAGTGTGTATTTCTTCGCGATGAATATTGAAGGGAAGAACTTTGCCGATATTCGCGACAAGCGGGTTGCCTTAACCAAACAGATATTGGGGGCACTAGGGATATTGCCCGGCTAGAGCGCGTTTCGCTTGATTTTGGTGGGGATAGCCGTGAGCTTTGCGTTCTTTGCGGTGCTTGGCGTCTTGGCGTGAAACCAAACCCTTCGCCCAATCGGCATTCAATCGAAGGCGGGTTCTCGCAAAGACGCCATGAATCGCCAAGAGTTCTTCACCTACGGTTTTCCTGAAGGTTCAGTGAACGCTTTGGCAAAGCGCTCTAGGTTCGGGAATCTCCACGCCGCTTTCATTTAATCAACCTAACAGTGGCGTGCCATATAAGGTTCACAATGAGCAGTCGGTGTACTTTAGGAAAACCTAACATTTCATTCACCGCCTTACAGGAGGAAAAATGAGCATGCAATTTCGCAAACTGATATCGCTTTGTTTCGTCGTGCTGCTTTTCGCACCCGCGCAACTCAGAGCGCAAAATCAACCGGATTTCTCAACCCTCGACCCGGTCGTCGAACAGATTATGAAAGAGTGGAAAGTGCCGGGATTGGCCATCGCCATCGTCAAAGAAGGCAAGATGGTATATGCCAAGGGGTTCGGTTACCGCGACGTAAATAAAGGTTTGAAAGTCACGCCCGATACGCTCTTTGCCATCGGCTCCTGCTCGAAAGCTTTCACCGCGGCGGCGCTGGGCATTCTCGCTGATGAAGGGAAAATCGAATGGGATAAACCGGTGCGGGAATATCTGCCGACCTTTAAGCTCGCCGATGATTATGCGACGGCGAATCTGAGGGTGCGCGATTTAGTGTCGCATCAATCGGGGCTGCCGCGTCACGACCTGGTGTGGTACGGGTCGCCGCTTTCGCGCCGAGAAATTTTTGACCGCCTGCGTTACCTCGAACCGAGCAAACCCCTGCACGCGAAATTTCAATACAACAATTTAATGTTTATGACCGCCGGCATCTTGGCCGGCGACGTTGCCAAGAGCAGTTGGGAAGATGTGGTGCGCAAAAAAATCTTCGAGCCGCTCGGCATGAAGACCTCGAATTTTTCGGTCAATGATGCGCAAAAGACCGCGGATTTTGCGTTGCCTTATGACGAAGTCAATGGCGAGTTCAAAGCCATCCCTTTCCGCAACATTGATGAAATCGGCCCCGCCGGCTCGATCAATTCAAGCGTCAATGAAATGTCGAACTGGCTCGCGATGCAAATGAGCAAGGGTAAGTTCAAGGGCAAAGAGATAATCTCGGAAGCGAACTTGCGCGAAAATCACACGCCGCAAATCGTCGCTGGCGGCGACGTGCGTTATGACGAACTCTTTTATTCAAGCTACGCAATGGGTTGGGGCGTGACCTCCTATCGCGGGCATTTAACGCTGGCGCATAGCGGCGGCATTGACGGCTTTATCTCGCAGGTTCGGGTATTGCCCAAAGACCAACTTGGCGTCGTCATCTTGACCAATTCGGGTACAAATGCGAGCGCCGTATTGATGAATATCGTGTTGGACAAGGGGCTCGGTCTTAGTGATGTACCGTGGATTGCGCGCGCCAAAGATGACCAGGCAAAAGCCAAAGAGCTGGCGGCGAAAGCCAGGACCGAAGCCGATGCCACGCGCAAGACCGGCACCCAACCTTCGCACGCGTTGCAAGACTATGTCGGTCAGTTTGAGCACCCGGCCTATCAAACCCTGACTGTCACCCTGGAAGGCGGAGGATTGAATTTTGATTTGCATGGCTTGAAGGGCACGCTCAAGCATTACCACTACGATGTATTTCAATGCGATAAAACGCCCGACGGGATGAGTGGAAAAGAGTTTGAGGGCTTGAAGGTCGCTTTTCTGATGAATAGTAGCGGCGAGATTGATCGGGTAACGATTAAGCTTGAAGCGACTGTGAAAGAGATTGTTTTTACTCGCAAAGATTGCCATTGCGCCGGCCGGTAGAGAAGCGATGCAGGTAATCACAAAAAATCATATTAACGGAGCAAGATGATGCGCAGATTATGGATAACAAAGTTGCAGAGGTTTTTCGCGATTGGTTTGACGCTGGCGTTGCCCTTCATCGGTTTTGCGCAACAGCGCGGCGCTCGACAATCAAAGGTGCAAACCTTTGATGTGATTATAAAAGGCGGAACCGTTTATGACGGCACCGGGGGCGCACCGCTTCGCGCTGATGTTGGAATCAGCGGCGACCAGATTGCCGCCATTGGCAATCTCAAAGCGGCGCAGGCCATCGCCACAGTTGATGCGACGGGGCTTGCCGTCGCTCCCGGCTTCATCAATATGCTGTCGTGGTCTGTGGATTCGCTGATTGTTGACGGGCGTTCGATGGGCGAACTCAAGCAAGGGGTGACGACGCAAATATTCGGTGAAGGCGATTCGATGGGACCCTTAACACCGGAGATGAAAAAACGCCGGCTGGAAGCCCAGGGCGATATCAAATATGACATCCCCTGGACAACGCTTTCAGAATATTTGCTCTATCTGGAAAAGCGCGGAGTTTCGCAAAATGTTGCCTCCTACATCGGGGCGACAACCATTCGTGAATATGTCATCGGACTCGAAGACAAAAAAGCGACGCCTGAACAACTGGGGCAGATGCGCGACCTGGTGCGCCAGGAGATGGAAGCCGGCGCCCTGGGTATCGGTTCTTCGTTGATCTATCCTCCGGCGTTTTATTCGACAACCGAAGAGTTGATTGAAATGTGCAAGGTCGCCTCGAAATATAAGGGCAAATACATTTCGCATATGCGCAGCGAAGGGGCCAGGCTCATTGAAGCGGTTGAAGAGTTGATTCGCATTGCACGCGAGGCCCAGGTCCCTGCGGAAATTTATCACCTCAAAGCCGCCGGCAAACCGAATTGGCAAAAGATGGATAAGGTCATTGCGATGGTCAATGCGGCTCGCAAAAGCGGCTTGAAGATAACCGCCGATATGTACACCTATCCGGCGGGCGCAACGGGTTTGGATGCATCAATGCCGCCGTGGGCCGAAGATGGCGGTTATGAAGCCTTGTTCAAACGGTTGCGCGACCCCGAAACCCGCAAACGGATTGCTCAGGAGATCGTCACGCCGACGGATAAATGGGAAAACCTTTATACCAGCGCCGGCTCGCCCGATAGAATTTTGCTGGTCGAATTCAAATCCGAAAATCTGAAGAAGTATACCGGCAAAACGCTCGGCGAGGTGGCGCGGCTGCGCGGCAAATCGCCCGAAGAGACGATTATGGATCTGGTGCTTGAAGACGGGTCGCGCGTCGGCACCGTCTATTTCATGATGGATGAAGCGAACATCAAAAAACAGATTAAACTGCCCTGGGTGTCGTTCGGCTCGGATGCCGGTTCGATGGCTCCCGAAGAGCCGTTTATTAAATCGAGCACCCACCCACGGGCTTACGGAAATTTTGCCAGGCTTTTGGGTAAATATGTGCGCGACGAAAAAGTCATTTCGCTTCCAGAAGCCATTCGCAAACTGAGCGGACTTCCGGCCACGAACTTAGGGCTCGACCGGCGCGGCTTTTTAAAGGTCGGGATGTTTGCCGATGTCGTGGTCTTTGACCCGACGACCATTGCCGACAAAGCGACCTTTGAAAATCCGCATCAATATGCCATTGGCGTAAAACACGTTTTCGTTAACGGCACACAGGTTCTCAAAGACGGCGAACACACCGGCGCCAAGTCGGGTCGCGCGCTGTGGGGACCGGGCAAGACGAAGAGGTAAATGGGCGGGGGGTGAAGAGGCGAGGATAATTGCAACCCCGGCAATCCACAACCGCTCATTAGCCTGAGCATTTGTTAGGTATCACCTCTTCACTCCTCACCCATGGACGGTTTCTGCGCTTCACTAATTCATTCCCTCATCGCTACAACTTTTCCAATAAATCAGTGAAATAATAGTGTTGACTCACGAAAAATGCAGGGCATAATGGGGACGGTTCGATGATTTGCCCCGTGGGTAAAAGGCAATCCAATAGTCAGATTGATGCTCGTTAAGCACTCCTTCCTGAAGATCTGACTGCAAATTGGCGGCTTGCTGTTTTGCCCGTTTGCTGAAAGAGGACCCTGACTCCCAAGCAAATTTGCCCCTTAACGAAGTGACAAGCATCCCTGTCTGTTAAAGCCTCAGTCTTCTTTTGATACCCCGATTTTAATTGCGATGGAGGAGTCTCTGTGAAAGGGCAAATAAATTATCCCAAGAGCTTTGGTTTGCTCAGTTTTTTCAGTTCTATTGGTCTAAAAAGTGTGCGCGCAAAACTGGTAGTGGTCGGGGTCATCATATCGGGGCTGTCGATTTTACTGACTTGCGTGATCGCTTATCGAAGTTTTTTTAGCGCCATCGAATCCAGCGGCAACCTGAAAAAGAATTCCCAGGCGATGGCCGAAACCGTAGACCTGTTGATATTTGAAAATATTCAATTCGTCAGGGCGATGGCCAACGACCAGTTCATTAAGGACAAGGCGCAACTCTCGGCCGAAACCGCAGAAAAACTTTCCATCACCTCGCAACCCGGCCAACAGCAACTTGAAGAGCTCGAACTGCAATACAAACAGACCCACACGCTCGATGACCGGGCTTGGGAAACCT
>JBIOWC010000778.1:0-6574 GCA_044868105.1 Blastocatellia bacterium | reverse complement strand
AGGGAAACAATTGGAGGCGGCGATCGGAATCGAACCGATGAATAAAGGTTTTGCAGACCTCTGCCTTACCACTTGGCTACGCCGCCCTGATTAGGGGTTTAATTCTCAAATGAAAAGCGAAGGCGGCTGATTCTTCGTGCCTCGCCTTCGCTTAAATCTTTGGAGCGGGAGACGGGATTTGAACCCGCGACTTCGACCTTGGCAAGGTCGCACTCTACCGCTGAGTTACTCCCGCTTGAAGAAATGTCAATATAGCTTTCACACCAATTACCTGTCAACTCACATCACAAAAAATAACCTTGAGGATTTACGGTTTGCGGGGTGGACTGCCGTAACTATTCGGCTGATGCATAATTATTTTTTTGGTCTTTACCGTATCCGATTGTTCCAGATGCTTTTTGATTTCTGGGTTAGGTTCTGCCAGCTCGCCACTCGGCGCAACCGGCGAAGCTAATTGCGGTTGAACATTCGCCGTCCGGTATTTATAAAAAATCGCTCCTGCCAGCAACACCAAAAGCAAAAAAGCCAGCAAATAATTTTTTACCTGTGATTCCCGATTCTCTTTAAGTGGCGTAACCCAATCGGCAAACACCTCTTCGCTCTTCGGTTCTTCAATGCTCTCTAACTCTTTTGCGGCTCGCCTTTCCATTTCTGCGCGCTTTTCGGCAAACTCATCTTCCGGTTCAATAATGGAAGCATTTAAGGCAATGCTAATAGAGGGGTTTGCAGGGTCATTTGAATGAATCTGTAGCGCGCTCGAAAACTCGCCCATTGAATCAGGCACAACCGTAACAACAAAACTAATCTTCTTTCCGGGGTTGATGGTGAGGGGTAATTCGACCTCATCGAATGAAAACGGGGCCTCCGGGCTAACGAAGTCGGAAACCACCAGCGCTTCCCGACCGACATTTTTCAAATAAATAATTTCGGATGCTTGGTTATTTTGCGGCACGCTTGTGAATTGAATGCAATCGAGATTCACCGCAATTGCAGGCGTGAGGGATTGTTCTTCGGTTAACGATTTACCAATTAACTGCTGCGACATATTGCCTAACTCCTACCTGTACCAAATCCAAAGAAAGAATGTTTGCCCATAAATTGTCAGAAGGGTGTTCACCATCACCATTCTTTATACCGTTAAACGCCCGCCAACATAATACTTTTTTCAATGTTACCAGGGGAGTTGAAACCCAGCCGTCAAATGTAAACAACTATTGGCATTCCGAGGGTGACTGTGGATAATTCGAGTGCATCAATAGCATGAAATGTCATATCTATGTTGAATTTCATAAAATTATTCGCATTTCCGGTTTTCAAAATCCTGTTTGCTGTCGAGCATCACGGGCTTGAAAACGTCCCCAAAGAAGGCGCGGTCATTCTTGCCGGAAACCACCCTTCCTATCTAGACCCTTTGCTGGTTGCGTTGCCCATCCGAAGAACCATTCGCTATATGGCATGGGATGCGCTGTTCAAGGTGCCGCTGCTGGGGTTCATCATCCGCTCGCTTGGCGCATTTCCGGTTGATATACGCAAAGGTAAAGGCGAATCGGCATTTCAAGAAGCGTGCAGGGTTTTACATAACGGTGACGCGCTCGGCATCTTTCCCGAAGGGCAGCGCTCGGCGCAAGGCCCCATGGGAGAACTCAAAACCGGTACGGCTCGACTGGCAATTGAAACCGGAGCACCGATTGTGCCCATTACCATCGGCGGCGCCTTCCGCGCCTGGCCAAAATTTAAATTTTTACCGAAACCCGCAAGAATCATTGTTCGCTATCACAAACCGATTATCATCAAAGAAGCTGACCGCGAAAATCTACGCCATGACCGTGAGTTTCACGCCAAAGTCATGGCTCAGATTGCCGCGAGTATCAATCGCTCATTAAAACCGAATCTGCGCGGCGATGCTCATTTCGAACAGTGGTACAAACAGCCGCCTTCCAACATTCGCATATACGAGTGGGTTCCGCTCATCGCCGCTTTAGTTAGCACCATCATCCTGATTGCTCGCACGAGCTTTTTTTCAAACTGGAAGGCTATCTGGTTGCCACCGCTGGCTTATTTTCTTTATTTGATTACCGACTTGATGTGGATTAAGCCGAGTCGTTTTGCGAAGTGGGCGCGGAATTCTATGCCCGTGTGGTTAGCCATCATCTGGCATTATCCCTTGACGCAGGCGCTGGAAATTCCGGGCGGAGAAAAAAATTTATTACTCATAACCGTTTCGCTTGCGGCGTTCTTTGCCTTCTTCTGGGAAGATTATTTTACTCTCCAAAAATTTGTTCGCGGGTTGGTTGCGGTCTATTATCTGGCGCTCGTCTTGCTCTTGATTTGGGCAACGCCGCTGGGCGTCTTCATGGCTATTACGGTTTTTATTCTTACCTTCTGCTTCTGGTACAAGACGATTTATTATTGGGCAACCGTCGTCTTGATGACGATGGCCATCGCTTATGCGGTTTTTACGTCAACGACTGCGGGTTGGAATTTGCTCTGTTATGCGGTGTTGGGTGTCAGCATCATCGCTTATCTGCAAACCTTCATTAATGCAGCTTACGACATCAGAAAAGAGGGCACCATCCGAGAACTCACTTCTCCAGATAGCGCAGCGACTTCATGATTTTCATCGCTTCCTGTAAAGAAATTTTGCTGGCGGTTAGCGAGTAATATTGATTCTTTTTTACGCCGCTCGCCTGACGTTTGTTTTCAATCCATTCTCCCCAGATTGAATTCTTATCTTCCAACTGATAGCCAACCAGCAACTCGCCAGCGAACAAAGGATTTCTGCCCTTTATCGTGCGATTCGTTTCAACGCTTCCAATACCATCGTCCGCCGATTGAATAACAAAGGTCGCGCCGCGATTATTTTCATAATGCAAGTTATAACCAGTTGTATATTTGTCCTTCTCAATGTTGACCTCGGCAATCCGAAATCCGTCGGGTATATAGGTCGGTATGGCGACTGGTATTCGCAATGCAAGCAACCGGGAAATCTGATTCTCTTTCAAGGCGGCAGCACTGCCTTTAGCAAAGGCGTTTATATTTTTGGATGGGGTTTGTGCCGAAATGATTTGTGGAAGTAATGCCGCAAAGACAAGCGGTGCGAAAATCCAACGAGTTCCTTTTTTCATCTTAAAAGAGTTCACCTGTAATTGATTAAGCGTACAAATCCAACTTCATTACGAAAGCATCTTCGGTTGGAAACCGATAATAATCGCGTCGCCGGTTGACGTATTTGAAACCGAATTTTCTATAGAGCGATTGAGCTGTCTCATTCGAGGCGCGAACTTCTAAAATCACCTGAGAGATGCCGCGCCGCGCCCCTTGATCAAGCGCCGTTTCAAGTAATTTATAACCTACACCGATTCGCCTGTACTTCGGATGGGAAGCGATGTTGTTTATATGCATTTCGTCTTCAACTGTCCATCCGGCAAAAAACCCCAGAATGTTGCGCTCCATTTCCTGTTCGACACGCGCAACCAGCATGATGGCTCGCGGATTAGTAATCAGCTCACGCCTGTATGAATCATATCCCCAACGATTGAGTCCCGAAATTTCTTCGATTTCGACAACTTCCGAAAGGTCGTCGAGAGTCATCCAATCCACATCGAAAGGCGTTTGAGAGAATGGCGCTCCGTTATTTTCGTAACCGCTAACGTACATGATCTTCCCTGTCCTTTATCTTCACGCTTGCGCTTTTATCTTAATATCTGCGCCACGAACATAGGTTGCTTGTAAAGCATCTGCCTTGACTGCCTTTCCGGCTTGATACTTGTAATAGGCCAGTTGAGCAACCTGTTCGGCCAGAAAACCCGAATGATTTTGCACATTCCAATCAATCGGGTTGAACTTTTTAATTGAATCGGCGTGAACCGAAGCCGCGTCGCCAATCAATATCAGCTTATCAAGAGTTGCGACGCGTTCCAAAGCTTTATCTAAAGGTCCAACCAGAGCTTCGTTTTGCGCCACGGGCATTTGGTATTCGTCGAATGAAAATAACTGCGAATAAACTTCCCCTTTGTAAGCGTTAATCAGCGAATAAACCTGCGGCGCGAAATGGACCGCCGCGGCATAAGCTTCAAGCGAAGTTACGCCGACAGTCAGTTTCCCGGTCGCCGCGGCAAAGGCTTTAGCAGCCGCTAGGCCGACGCGAACCCCGGTAAATCCGCCAGGACCCGTACAAGCGGCAAATAGCTCAATCTGCTCAATCTTCAATCCTATCGTGCCAAGTAAAAAATCAATAATCTCCCAAAGCTTCGTCGAACGGGTTTCATCCAGAGCGGCGCTGAAATTACCGATTATTTTTGCGCCTGATGATACGACAATACCGGTCAATTTTGAAGCCGTATCGAGCGTCAAAATGAACGGCTCAGGTTGGTCTTCAGTTTTTTTAAGGTCAAACTCTGACATACAATAATTTGGACTAAAAAATCAGGAGATATAAGTTTCAGCCTTTGCGCAATGAATTGATTTATCACTTGCTCAATTTAACAAATTTGACAGCAGGTCGAAGCGCAGATTATATATTTTGCTTAAATACTGAGACAACTCGCGCGTGTTAAAACGCAAACTTATCATTCTACGCATTCTCGGCTCGGCGAATATATTTGCGATGAACTTATAGAAAGAAGATACAGCATGAATAATAAAATTGGCGTACTCACAGGTGGCGGGGATTGTCCTGGGCTGAACGCCGTCATTCGTGCCATCGTGCGCCGCGCTATGCAGGAAGATATTTCCGTCATGGGCATTCAATCGGGCTGGCAAGGATTGGTAGACGGCGATATTAAAACCCTTACACGATATTCGGTAGCCGATATTCAATATAAAGGCGGCTCGATTTTAGGGACTTCACGTCGCAATCCTTTAGACGATGAAAAAAACCTCAAACTTATTCGCGATAACTGGAAAAAGTTTGGCTTGAGCTCGTTGATTGTTGTGGGCGGTAACGGCACGCTCTCTTCGGCTATGCAGATGTGGCACGATAAAGGGTATCCAATCGTCGGGGTTCCCAAAACCATTGATAATGACATCGTCGGAACCGATTTCACGATTGGATTTGACACCGCAGTAACCATCGCTTCGGAAGCCATTGACCGTTTGCATACGACAGCCGAATCACAACATCGCGTCATGGTCGTAGAGGTCATGGGGCGACATACCGGTTGGATTGCCACGCACGCCGGTATCGCTGGCGGCGCAGATATCATCCTGGTGCCTGAAAAACCCTTTCGCATATCGGAAATTTGCGAGATGTTGCTAAAGCGTAAATCAATGGGCCGAAATTTTTCGATTGTCGTGGTTGCTGAAGATGCCCGGCCGCATACGGATGAAAACTTCTTATCTGAAAAACAGAAGGAGCGGATTTATCGGGAAAGCCGACTCGGTGGCATTGGCGCGCTGGTAGCTATTCAAATCGAGAAGCGCACAAAATTATCTTCACGGGTCACAGTCTTGGGATACATTCAACGCGGCGGGTCACCGTCCGCCTTTGACCGCGTCCTGGCGACCCGTTTAGGGGTTCAAGCCGTCGAAATGATTTTGCGCGAGGAGTTCGGACATATGGCGGCATCGCGCGGCTTGGAGATGATTAGCGTTCCGCTTGAAGAAATTGCCGACAAAACCAAGCTGGTAAACGATGACATCTTCCGTATTGCTGAAATATTCTTCGGGTAATTTTTTATTGGTAATAATCTGAACATTCTTTCAGCCATAGAGTCGTAATTCGCTCCGCCTTGTGAGCAATCCTGCGGCGAACTTGGATATATTGATATACATAGCGGCTCAATAATGGATTATTCCAAGATCGGTTTATGAAAGGTGAGCCGAATACTAATTATGTCCAAAGTGTCGGCTTTCCGGGGCTAGGAACCGACAGGGGCAAGCTAGGGTTTAACAATTGTGCACCTCAAATTCGGACAGCTATTGCAAATGGTTTAATCAAACCGCATTATTTTTCCCAATTGTGGGTTGATGCTCAGAGAGACATTGTAAATTGATCTGTCATTTTGTTATTGAGTAAACTTAGAGTTCATCAATACACTTTACCCCGTCCCTGTGCTATAAATTTGCACTTCCCTTCGCAACTGCTAAGGACAACTAAACGACTATGCAACAAGCTACACCAATGCTCAGGCAGTATCATGAAATCAAACGGCAACATCCGGGAACGCTTCTGTTTTTTCGCTTAGGCGATTTTTACGAACTCTTTTTTGATGATGCCATCATTGGCTCGAAGGAGATGGAAATCACCCTGACGGCGCGCAATCGCGAGAAAGGTCAACCGATTCCCATGTGCGGTGTGCCGTATCACGCGGCAAGCAGTTACATCGCTAAACTGGTTCGCAAAGGCTATCGCGTGGCAATTTGTGAACAGACCGAAGACCCAAAGAAGACGCAAACCAAATTGGTGCGCCGTGAAGTGATACGCATTATCACGCCGGGGACAGCAATTGATTCACAACTTCTTGAAGCCAGAGACAACACCTACCTTGCAGCTGTATGTGGCGGCGGTCAGGGGATGGCGGCGGCGTTTTTGGATTTATCTACCGGCGAATTTCTGGCAACCGAATTTAAAGGA
>JBIOWC010000777.1:0-4197 GCA_044868105.1 Blastocatellia bacterium | reverse complement strand
CGTTGATGGTGAGTTTGGGTGTCGCCAGTGAAGCGGCGCAGTTTACCGGCGAGCGTCAATTTACCGGGACAATTAACAAAACCCTTCGCATCAAGATGACGCTCAGGCAAGACGGGCAAACGTTGACGGGAAGTTATTACTACGAAAAAGTCGGTAAAGAGATTGTCTTCAATGGCCGCGTCAATGGGCAGCAGGTGTTGATTAACGAATTTGACGCGAACGGCAAGCCGACCGGCACTTTCAAAGGGCGATTCGTAAACCCTGACTCGATAGAAGGAACGTGGACGAATGCCGACGGGACAAAAGCTTTCCCGTTTAGTTTGCTGGCTGCCGAAGCAACTGCTGCAAATAGTTCGCCGGTTACGAGTATTGACGGCAAGTACGAGCGCCTTGACGCAAAGGGACGAATCGAAAAAGAGAGCGGCGCTGAAATCAATGTCAAAATGCTGGCTGACGGTATGGCGCAAATCGAAGGCGAAGCGACCTTAGTTGTCGATGCGCGTCGCGGCAACGTGCGGACCGGCACGGTCGGCGGCGCCTTCAAATTGAGCGGCAATAAATTGTTTATCAAAGAGGGCGATGATGAATACTCGTGCAAGATGACGATAGTTTTCGGCGCCGGCAAACTGGAGGTTACCGAAGACAACGGACAATGCGGCGGACTCGGCGTGAGCTTCATCGGCAATTACAAACGCACCGGCACGCCGAAATTTATCCATTGAAGATTGGTGGCACAGGGTTTCGTGAAAATTCGCGAAATTCGTGATTGGCTTGCCTTCCAGCCAGAACTATTCATTCTTCACCGGCTTCACTTTAAATGTGCCAATCCAGTCATTGATGATTGACGCATCGCTGTTGCCGTCTTTGTAATCAGCGAAAATTTTATAGTCGCCTGGCGGAAACTTCGCTTCCTCAATCCGAATGTACTCCTGATTCATAATGCAGTAACGATTTGCCGAAATGCTGGTATGGGTGAGCACCTCGCTGTTATCTGCGGCGCGACGGATTTTGAAGGTGACTTGTGAACCCGGTCGCACGCCCAAGGCGGTAAGTAAGACCTCTTCGCCGGGCCTGACAAATTCACGCCCGTCCATATAAAGAAAGTAGGGGTGCGCGTAATCATCGCAACCGCGGTCGGTTTCGGCGCGAAAGCTGGTCGCCGCATTACTGCCTTTGTAATTCTCGCCGTTTCTGCGCAACCCTATCTGGTCGGGCCCGTCATGGGTGAAATTCACATCAACACAATCGTCACGGCAAAAGGAACTGCCGCGCCCGGAAATAAAGGTGTTGAACTGAAATTTATTATGGAAGCTGGGATTGGGCGGAATATTGAAAAACGAGCTTCTAATCTGCAAAGCGAATTCGGCAGTTGGCGCGCCCACGATGCGATTATTGGCAAATAGACTGTTCTGCACGCCGCAAACCAGATCGAGTCCCGAACCGCCAATCGTTGTCTGATGGCCGCCAAATTCCGTCGCGTTGTTGTTCGTCACTTTTAAATCAACCAGCGGCGGTTCCGTTCCCGTCGAACAGGCTTGCAATTTAATCGCCCGTCCCTGTGAACAATTCGGACAATGAATATTGGCGGCGCCGATGATGGTGTTGTTATCCACGGTGGTTCCGCTGCTGTCTCCGAGATAGCCTTCAGCCGCTGAACCATTCGATACAATGATGCCAAAGGCTACCCGTTCAAGGCGATTGTTGGTAATGAAGCTATTGGCGGAACTGGCAACGTGAATGCCGCTGTTGCCAGCTGATAAGCCACCATTTTCAAAGGTAAAGCCAATGTCTTGTAGTTCGTTATCGCTGATGACGCTGGCTTCGGAATTGATAACTAGAATGCCGCCGCTATTGGCGCCGCCCGTGGTGTAAGTCGTTCCGGCGACGCCAAACGGCGAGCCTTTGATACGTACGCCGCTTACTTTGGCGGCGCGCGATTTGTTGACGAAAATCAAATAGTTGCCCAGGTAGCCGCAATCCTGTCTTAACCCTGTGACATCAAGTTCAAAGCCGCTAATGGTCGCTTCGGGCGATTTGACGGTTTGAATGACCCATTGATATTGACCCGGCTCGGTATCCGTAAAAATTGGAAAAGGGCTGTTGCACTCCGACTGGACAACCAGTCTGGTGGTCTCTTTTCCTCTGCCGGTTAAGGTAATGCCGCTGACTTCGGTTTCCAGGGTATTGCGCGGAAAGATGATGGGCGAATAGAGCAAAAAAGTTCCGCCCTTTAATTTGGCAAAACCTTTTTGCTGCAAGCAATCATTGATGCGCGCCGCATCATCAAGCCCGGTTCCTGCGGGAGTGAGCTTCTTGCAGTTTTGGGCTGGCGCGTCAGTGGCGAACCAAGCCAGAATAAAAATTAGCGCCGTGTATTGGCTAAGATGGCGAATGAATTGCTTAAACACGATGATGTACTTCCTGCTTTTATCAAAATGATTTGTGGGAAACAGTTGTTTAAGGATGAAGAGATAAAATATCACGGAGGGCCTTCGACTTGCGACCGGAAGAATCATTATTTGCTCTGAAATTTTACGGAAAATCCAGGACGATGTGCGCCGCAATAGCGCTCAACGCTTTTCAGTATTTACGCCCATATGCTACATTAACACTCCGCTTTTTGATAATCCTGCGCCCGTAGCTCAGCCGGATAGAGCACCTGCCTTCTAAGCAGGGGGTCGCACGTTCGAGTCGTGCCGGGCGTACTTTAGATTAAATAACTTAGGGCTACTGCAAAGTAGCCTTTTTCTATAGAAAAAGGCTGTTTCCAAGAGCCCTTGAGGTGAGTATGAGATTGAGCAAGAAAAAAGGGAGCGGTGACTATTAAGCGGTGCGGTCAAGCTGGAGATGATGGAAGATTATGGCGATTACGACAAGAAATCTGGATTACGAAATCAACGGAAAAACTTTTGATGGCGCAGTCGTATTTGACGATTCGCAGACGGAGCGCCAGCCCGCTGTCCTGGTTTTCCATGGCTGGGAGGGTCGCTCCGATGCGCAGGTGGAATGTGCCAGCACCCTGGCTAAGTTGGGCTATATTGGATTTGCCTGCGACCTGTTCGGTAAAGGCATCCGCGGCGATGTGACCGGCGACAATAGCGCGCTCATTGCTCCCTTCCTCGGTGACCGCTCGATGCTGCGCGAGCGCCTCCTTGGTACGGTTGAAGCGGTGCGCTCGCTGCCAGAGGTCAAGCCAGACAACGTCGCCGCTATCGGCTTCTGCTTCGGCGGTCTTTGCGTACTTGACCTCGCCCGGTCGGGTTCGGATGTACGAGGGGTTGCGAGTTTCCACGGCTTGTTTAGCAAACCTGAAGGTCTGCCGCCGGCGCCGATCAAAGCCAAGGTCGTCGCCTTTCACGGCTGGGATGACCCCATGGTGCCGCCTGCGGATGTGGTCGCGCTTGGTAAAGAGCTGACCGAAGCGGGAGCCGATTGGCAGATTCACGCCTATGGAGGGACGATGCATGCTTTCATGGCTGTGGGTGCCAATCGTCCAGAGGTGGGCATCCAGTACAACGAGCGCTCCGCCAAAAGGGCGTGGACCTCGCTCGTGGCGTTTCTGGCCGAAGCGTTCGGTGAGTAACCATATGTACAATCTCGAAGACGAGTAAGAAAGCGAGTAGAAAGACGGCAAACCTATCTTGACACCCGCTGAGATGGAAGAGGAACCCTTATGAAAATCAACATCTATGAGCAGCTTGATAATCCCGACGCTTCGTTTGACAAAGAACCTCTCGTGCACACGACCAATCGCGCTTTACTTACGCTACTGGATAAGGTGAAAGAGATGGGCGATGCCATTCGCTATGAGATGTACCGCAGGGGCATCATTAGCGAGGAGGAATATACCTCAAACAAAGAAAAGGAATCCCTATGACAACTCCAAGTTGTCAAATCTCAAAAGTAACACCTCGCGAAGGTCTTTACACCAGCGCATCAGAAACCTTTGGGCATCATCGAAAGCGAGTAAGAGAGTGAGCAGGAAGCAAGCGGGCAAATCATGACAGCAGAACAGAGGCAAACGCGATTCAGTTTTTGATTGATTCACCGTGCAAATTTTTTACCGAATTTAATAGGTTGAAGGAGAGTCAGCGCGGGACCGATGCTAGAGAAATCACTTACGAGAAATCAACAGGTGATATCACAATTATGGCCGAGCAAATTGTCAGGGAGATGAAGCTTGCGGAAGTGGATTTA
>JBIOWC010000776.1:0-2330 GCA_044868105.1 Blastocatellia bacterium | reverse complement strand
TTCGTCTAATTCTTTGCTCATGCTGTTTTCCCTTCTTCATCCAACCAAAATTGAATCGCAACGGTTCCACGCCATTCGTTCGACATCCAAATCAACCTGCCATTCATTTTCATCAGGTAAGCCCTTGGATAGCCCCATCCATCGGGAGTGTGGTTACCGCGAACCGGGACGCGACGGCCGAGCAGCGGCATCTGGTTGTTGACATCAATCCACATCAATTGTTCCTTCTCGTTGCGAGCATCAAATCTCTGGCTATTTCTAGGTCAGTAGCTGGCTTCACATTCAGGTCCTCAAACCATTCAACAACTTCAACCTACTTTTTGGTTTGCCTGCGAGCGTTCCCACTCTTCATGCCTAACAGCTTTATCAGCTTGATAACCTTCACTGTCCATGACTGACCAAGAAGCGCCACATCTAAAGCAATGCGGTTTTGCGGTTTGGTCTTTGCGGTTTTTCTCCTTAAATCCTTGAGCGGGAATTTCAAGCCCACAAAATGTCAAACTTGGTTTTGAGAATCTTCGGGTATGCCAAACACCGCTGGGTGAGATCTGAACCAGAATACCGGCTACCCGATTGAATACTGTTTCATGGTGTTTTTTTTCTTTTGCTTTATCGCGTTCCTTGAATTCTGATGTAACTTCAATTAGCAAACACTCCCAAAGGTTAAGTAGCAATTTCGCCTCTTCATCATCATCAACCCCAAACGTTTCGCGATAAGTGGCGTAGAATCTTTTTCGAGCTTCCTCTTCAATAGAGGGGTTATCGGTAAACATGTTAATACCTTTCTTCTCTCGTCCATCGAAAAGTGTTTGACGGCGGAGGAACGCCTCGGCCGAATATATAGACGAAGAAGCGGTCATCAAGTGCAGGTAAAACAATCTCAGTTCGAATGCCACGCTCTCGCAGCGCATCGAGAATTTTCAAGGCGGAAAAATAAAGCGGCGTGAGTTCAAGCCGTGTGTCGGCATAAAAAACTGTCAGGGTTTCCGGATCCGGTATCCTGCCTGTTTCGATTAACCAGACAATGACAGTGAGTGTTGTTGCCGAATCTTTGCCGCCGCTGAAGGCAATCGCCCAATGCTTGTATCTGCTGCCGTGCGCGATCATATTCTGTGCTGTCAGTTCAATCGCTTCCGGCAGCTTCATGCGCACGTTTTCAAATATATTTGCCTGTTTCATTAAAGTATCTCCTGAACTTCAATCCCGTACACGGCTTTCATCAGCGCTTTCTTCATTTGATAAAGCGGCAGCTTTCGTGTGTACTCGGACTTCACATCTTCAACAATCAAATTACCAATTTCCTTGTATAGAAAGTCCGCCTCGTACCAACCGATCTTGACGTCGTTGACGAAAAGCGGAAACCTCGGATGAACCGCCAACCGGGTTATCTCTTTCGCTAACAGTCGCAGGTTCAAATAGGTATAGCGCTCAGCTTCACGGATGCTGTCAAAGGTGTAGCCCTCAAGCCGCGTATGGAGGTTGCCCATTTTTGAGCCTTCTGACTTAAAGCCAGCCAGGTGCGGATTGCGCCCGTCTTTCATGGCGCTTTTTGCTAATCCCTTTGTCATCCTCAGACCGCGTTTACTCATCTATTCCGCCTTGCCTTACAATTTTTCCTGTCCGGGTATCAACGATATGCCACCACTCAACGCCGCCTAGTTCTTTTAGCGCTCCGCTAATCGAATCGAATGAGCCATATAAATCCTTCCAACCACCGCTGGGATAGTGAGAGTCACCTTTGAAAAGCAGATACCTTTTCATCGGGTTTTTCCTGTTGGGCGAAAGAGCGATGATTTACAAATCAATGTTCTGCCGCGGATGGTAATGATGCGGTGCAGTTTTCGGGTACTGAGCCAGTTGTATATCGTCCGCCGTGAACAGGTGGCGACTGCCATAGCTTCAGGAATAGATAAAAATTCAGTAGCTCGATTACATCTCTCGCAAAAATGATTCGACATTTAGTCCTCCTTTAACCCGTAAACAGGTCCCCTTGGCTGGCTTTGATGGCAGCCAGTTCCTTTTCTTCCTGCTCGCGTTTTTGTTGATTTTCCTGAATGCGCTCACGGGCTATCTTCGCGGCCCGGGCAAACATATCGCTCAGTTGCTCGGCGGTTTCGGCGGTGATCTTGTGGGCAATGTCCCATCCGCCATTTTCGGAGTCTGTGCTAACCAGTAGCCAAACGAGTTCACCGTCGAATTGTGCGACCCACCCGCATTCCGAGTCGCCGCGTTCTTCTATTTCACCATCTTCAATTTCTTTGCGGTGAGTTAGGTTTTCGGTCTGTAAACCCTCATCGTCGGTTGAATAATCAACGTGGAAGCTCGGCTCC
>JBIOWC010000775.1:0-14192 GCA_044868105.1 Blastocatellia bacterium | reverse complement strand
AACCACTTCCAGCCGGGCTTAAATGCCCATCTTCATTCGTTCTGTGCTTCACCTTCACACTGATACAAAAGAATGCGCAGGCGAGCGACACCATCTTTCAATGAATTTTTGTTTGCGATGGGTTGATGGCGGTTCGCGTGTGACCGCTGGATGCGGTTAGTTTAATATATTAAGTAGGGATGAAGAGGGTTTTAATCAACGGAAAGGTTACATCACGCTCTAGTCTGTTTTTATTTTCAAGATTTTTTCGACTCGATGATAGTTTTCGTCCCGGGCTTCCGCCTGAACCTACGAGAGTGATGAGGCTCTCGAAAACAACCCAATATCAACCAAAGGAGATGAGCATTATGAATAAGCATGACAGTCGTGAGACCAACAACGAATCCATCATCATCGAAGACCTGAGCTTGCCTCAGGCCGAAAAGATTAAAGGCGGACCAACCAGACCCGCCGGAGGCGGTGGCGGTGGCAATATTGTCGTCTTCGATATAATTGATTAATCGCTGCGGGGTTAGTTTCCCGCAGTTTGTTACGAAAGAACTATCCTGTTGCTTGCGAACTTTTCAGGCTCGCAAGCAACACCAAAGTTTAACGGCCAATTGTTACCTCATAGCTGATTGCGTAGAGCGTCATTACCCCAGCAGGGCGCTGCGCATGTGACGCAATCCTGCGCTGCGCCATTTCCCTTCACAAGAGTTCAAAAAAGAAAAAAGCCCAACCATCTCTGGTCAGGCTTAAATGCTCCTCTGCCGTCGTTCATCTCAGCTTCACCTTCACCTCGACCGCCTCTTGCAGAGGCTGAGGAAAGGAGGGTTTAACTTTTTTCTAATTGAATGATTGTTTGTGATGGGTTGATGGCGATTCGTCAGTGACCGTTTGATGAGGCTCGTTTAGCCTAATAAATAATCGGGTAAATAGGTGCGTAGAATTCTAGGTGGGATCCTTATTACATTTATAAAACTATTGTTGATGAATCATTGCAAAGGTATGCTTTAAGCACCTCCTTCCAAAATCCTGGGTACGTTCTTAAATCATAAGCGAGATGAAGGTAGTTAATCAGAAAGTAAGTAATTAATAATGAGAAGGCCGGCAATAGCTTTAACTAAAAGACAGAAAATCCGCGAGGCTGGTCTTTGCCTGATCTGTATACTGCCTCTGTTTCTGTTGTCATCCTCCTGTCGCTCACTTCCGCTAGAGGCGGCCCCACAATCCGCTGATCGCGGGGCATCGAGCCAGGAATTACTCTCTCAAGAGAAAGGTAGCTATGCTTCTCAAACATTAGCGCCGACGCCCGAGCAAAAACTCCTCCCGACGCTTAAAAGCGTCGTCCATGTGATACAACTCTCCCCCGGCCAGACCCAGATGGGTTACCCCGTTCAACTGTGCGGCGTCGTGACCTATGACGATAGCGACAGAAATATTCTGTATCTGCAGGATTCGACAGCTGGCATCTTTGTACAACTGCAGGGGCCAACGCTTCAGTTAAAAATCGGACAACGCTTGGAAGTGAGTGGGATCACCGCTGTCATAGATGAGGCTCCTGCGATTATCAATCCGCGTCTAACAATTCTGGGCAATCATTCAGCGCCGGCTTTACAACGGGTTTCATTTGAACGTTCGGCGGTCAGGAAGCAGAACGGTCTCTGGGTAGAAGCCGAAGGCGTCATTCATGCCATCGGCCTAGAAAATGATCAGGCTCTCTTAACTATGGTTTCAGGCGATTCGCGATTCAAAGTTAAGATTCCTTATTTTAAAGATCGCCCGTTGCCGATGAACCTGGTTGATGCGAAAGTGCGAGTTAAAGGAGTAAGCCGCACCATCTTCAATTCCAGAAAGCAATCCACTGGCTTTGAAATATTGGTACAGGGTATGGAGCAGATTACGCTTCTCAAGGATGCTCCAGCCGACCCTTTTGCCCTTCCTGTACGCCTCATTGATAGTTTGATGCGCGTAACCGAAGAGGATTCCAACCATCGCATTAAAATACAAGGCATCGTGACCCTCGTGCGACCTGGCCGCGCCCTATTTATTCAGGATGAGACGGCCGGCCTCTATGCCTGGACCGAGCATACTGACCAGATACAGTCTGGCGATCGTATAGAGGCTTTGGGGTATCTCTATACAGAGGATTCGTTTCCCGCTTTGGATGATACTGTCGTCCGAAAGATTAGCAACGCCGCTCCGCCTGTGCCGGTAGCGACGACGACGAAAGAAATTCTTACAGGGAAATATGATTCCATGCTGGTGCAGATGCAGGGACGATTGTTGAATCATGCGATCCTGCCAAACGATCAGCAATTAGTTGTACAATCGGAAGAGGTGTCCTTTCCTGTTCAACTACAGAATGTTCCCGGTGGCGAAAAACTGATTGCTTTACAAGATGGTAGTCTGATCACCGTGGTCGGCGTCTGCGCCATCCGGGTGGATGATAAGCAAGTGCCAAAATCATTTGTGATTTATCCGCGGTCGCCCGAAGACATTATCGTGCGACAATCCCCTTCCTGGTGGACCCTCAGCCACCTCCTCTGGGGGTTAGCCGGAATGACGACTTTGACCTTACTGATTATCGGTTGGGTTGTGGTTTTGCAGCGCCGTGTTCGACAACAGAAGAGAACCATTGGCCTGAAATTAAAGAACGAGGTTGCCCTCGAACAGCGCTACAAAGAACTCTTTGAAACCGCCAGCGACATGATTTGCACTTATGATCTGCAGGGAAACTTTACCTCCATCAATCAAGCGGGCGTTGACTTGCTCGGTTACCGCCTGGAAGAAATCCTGCAGATGAATATCTCAGAGATTCTCGCTCCAAAACACCTGGAGGAACTGTCCAGAAGATTGGCAAGAGTCGCGATTGGTGAAACCATACAGGCTTATGAGATCGAGATCATCGCCAAGAATGAACGTCGTTATATGCTCGAAGTGAACGAGCATATCATTTACCAACAGGGAAACGTCGCGGGCACCCATTGTATTAAACGCGATATTACGGAGCGCAAACAGACTGAAGAGGAGTTAAAGAAAACGCGCGATGTGGCGATTGAATCGGCGCGGCTCAAATCGGAATTCTTAGCCAATATGAGCCACGAAATCCGCACCCCGATGAATGGCGTGATCGGGATGACGGGGCTCCTCCTGGAAACTCCTTTAACCGACGACCAGCGCGAGTTTGCCGAAACCATTCGCTCAAGCGGGGATGCGCTGCTGACCATCATTAACGACATCCTCGATTTCTCCAAAATTGAAGCCGGCAAACTGCAATTTGAAACGCTCGATTTCGACCTCAATGAGGCCGTTGAAGGTAGCGTTGAACTCCTGAGTGAACAGGCTCTCGAAAAGAGGATTGAATTTGCCTCGCTCATCTATAGCGATGTTCCCAGACAACTTTGCGGGGACCCCGGGCGACTGCGCCAGGTGCTTATTAATCTCATCGGTAATGCGATCAAATTCACTGAACAGGGCGAGGTCATCGTGCGGGCCACCAAGGAGAGCGAAACTGACGAGACTGTGGTCATTCGTTTTACGGTCAGCGATACCGGTATCGGCATCAGTCAAGAGATCCAGCGCCATCTCTTTCAGGCCTTTACGCAAGCCGATGGTTCAACGACACGCCGGTATGGCGGCACCGGGTTGGGACTGGCAATTTCAAAACAGTTAGTCGAATTGATGGGCGGCGAAATCGGCGTCACTAGCGAGCCGGGGCGAGGCTCAACCTTCTGGTTCACTGCCAGATTTGATAAACAGGCCGCCGCGCCGGCCGCTGCGCCACCCGAGAGCGCCAACCTGAAGAACTTGCGCGCCCTGATTGTTGACGACAATGCCACGAATCGCAAGATTTTATCCCATCAATTCAATTCGTGGGGAATGATTTATGAGGAGGCTGAGGGAGCCGCGCGCGCCCTGGAGATGCTGCATCAAGCAGCGGCCCAAAAAGAGCCTTACAGTCTGGCGGTTTTAGATTTGATGATGCCTGGCATGGACGGCTTTGCGCTGGCGCGGGCCATCAAGTCTGACCCGAAGATTGCCGGGGTAACGTTGGTACTGTTGACCTCTTACGGACAAACTGAATATGGTGCGCTGGCTCGTGAAGCCGGGGTTGTCGCCTATCTTGCCAAGCCGGTCCGTCAAGCGCAGTTGTTCGACTGTTTGACGAACGCAATGGGTCAAAAAACCACTATACAAAGGTCGGATGATTCACCTGAAAACGAAACTTTGAAGGCCAACGGCCCTGGTTTGCCGGAGGGAGAGAAGCTGTCCAACAAACTCATTCTGGTTGCCGAAGATAATATAGTGAACCAAAAAATCGCCGTGCGCCAATTGCAACGGTTAGGGTATCGGGCCGATGCGGTTGCCAACGGGCGAGAAGCCCTGGAAGCCCTGGGAAGAATTCCTTATGACCTTGTGCTGATGGATTGCCAGATGCCGGAGATGGATGGCTATGAAGCGACCGCCGAAATCCGCCGCCACGAAGGCGCCACCAAACATACGCTCATCGTTGCCATGACGGCGCATGCCCTTGAAGGGGATCGCCAGAAATGTATCGCCGCAGGGATGGATGACTACATTTCGAAACCGGTAAGAAGTACGGCCTTAGGGGAGATCCTTGAAAGATTATTGGCAGATGCCACTGAGAATCCGAAGCCGACTGCTCAAGAGGCTTTCCTTAGCCGGTAAAGACCATTATCTCTCAATCAATTTATCAGACAATCGGTTACCTTTACGGAGTCGCTAAATTCACCTTCAGCGGGAATTCATAATCTCGGCTTCGATAATCTCACTCTCTTCTTCGGCCGTCGCTTCGGCAAGGGCAGCCATTAAATGTTTGCGTTCTTGTGGTCGCAACTTATACCGATCCACAAAAATTTTGTAGAGCAGTTCTTCGCCCGGTTCAATGCGAGGCGCAATCAGATAGAGTCCGATGAGGTATAACGAAAGCGTCGCAAAGGCCAGGTAGCCGGTTAACGGCGCAAATACCTCAAACTCCAAGGCGCCGAGTGAGGCCGTTTGCAGGAGTTTTTGCAGCATATATTTTGACCACGACTCGGTCGGCGAAAAGAGATCGGCAAACACTAGATATTTCAGGGCAAAGGAGGCGCCCAGAACCATCGCTAAACTTTTGACCAGCCGTTGAGGGTTGAAGAGCACGAAAAGATTGTTAAAGAAAATCAGCAAGTAAAAAAGATTGAAGCAAAAATTCAAAAGTCCCCGTTCGGGGGTAACTAAATTGAAGACTTGCGCGGTAGCAAAATAGAGGCTCAAAAGAAAAATCGCGCCCGCCAGGTTGTCCAGCAATCCCAGCCGCTCGCCAACGCGCCCGGCGATTTCGAGGAGGCCGCCGCGCACAAATAAAATGATGGCGAAGGCTGCCAGAATGAGGGTAATCAATTGTGGCGCGATAAATCGCAGGTCGTTCGTTTCAACAGCCAAGCGCAGACCTCCGAGAAGCGCGACCGTTAAAAAACCGAGGGGCGCCAAAAGGTATTTCAAAATGTCAGGGAATTCCGGTTTTTGCACGGGCGCCTCACTCGGTTTTTTTGAACCAGTTGAGCGGATTAAAATCCGCGGGGGTAACTTGTAAACCTTCTTGAAATCGGGCGCGCAACTCGCCGGCATTTTTTATCTCTAAATCCTGACGCGCGATTTCAAAAATATGATTGGGCGCGCTGTCCAGACAGCGCTCGATGGCTGTCAGGCCCTCGCGAAACAACTCATCGTCATCCGCGAATTTGCCGCGCCCTAAAAGATAATAACAGTAGGCCATATAAAATTGGCTGGTCGCATCCCGTTCGCCCGGATCAGCCAGTTTGAATTGGTTAATGGCAACTTGATAATGACCGGAGTTGAATTGCTTAACCGCCTCATCGAAATTTTCCTGTTTAATCGCATAAACATTAACTTCGACGGCGGCTTGCGTTTTTATTTCCGCAAAAGAGCGCGGCTGCCGCACATAAACCCAAATGATGATCCCGGCGTAGAGCAGGGCGATGATGAGACCCGTCAATTTGATGATTCGCTTCACATTGCTTTGATGCCGTTCGTATCGTTACAGTTTCACTGACCAAGCAGAGAAATTTTTCAGGCAGAAAGCTAAGAAAAAGCATGCATAAAAAGTTCACCATCGAAGAGCATGTGCGCTGGTCTGACGTAGACCGCGCCGGAATTATATTTTATGGGCAATTTCTGCGTTTTTTTGAAATTGCCGAAACCGAACTCTTTCGCGCCGTCGGGCTATCTTATTCTGAGGTGTTCGACCGCTTAGACATCTGGCTGCCGCGTGTGCAAATCCATTTCGATTTTCGCAAGCCGCTTAAACTGGATGATTTGATTGAAGTCTCAGCTTATGTTGGCCGGTTTGGGACGAAATCCCTGACCTTGAAATTCACAGTGAACAAAAAGGGCGAAGCGGATTTCGTCGCTGAAGGTCATATTATTCTCGCCTGTGTTGCTCGCTCTTCTTTTCAATCTACGCCGGTTCCTGATGAAATCCGCGAGCGTTTACAACCCTATCTGGCAAAATAAAAAGCAATGCAAAGCGTTTGGTTTACTTTACATTGCTTGAAAAATAAGAGGAGAGAGTAAAAGGAAAATATTTACAGCCCTATTCAGGCAACCCCTGAAGTTGCCTGAAATTTTGCGAAAGTTGCGTTCGTTGCGTATCTATTCCTGGATCTGTTAATTTTTTCACCCTTGTTGTTTTCATTGTTTGGGTTGTGTCTTAAAGATCTCTGTCGTCGTGTAGGCCCTACCCTCGCTGGCTCGTAACCAATTATTCACGAAATCACTATTTCATGGTGTTTTGGGCAGCAACCTGTAGAGCAATAACCATTGCAGTTAGTAGCACCAAAAAAATAAAAAGATAAACCCGTGATTTCATTGCGTTACTCCTTTGACTAATTTTTGCCTTTTAATATTGCAAGTGAACAAAAGCTGATGATCGCTTTTAATGAGACACTCATCCTTGCTTATCAGTCTCTATCTTGTGCAATAGGTGTGCCTTTGACTAATTGCTGCAAATTGGCGGTAAATGAATATTTTCAGTACAGAAACAATGAAAAATATTGCCCCTGGCTATGTAAGAATTTCACTCACTGTCTTGGATTCAAACTATCTTAAAAAAGCACAAGTCCAACATTGCATTGAGACGCTTTAACTTTTAACCTACATCTTTACAAAAAAGATAATGAACCATTGAACAAAACATTTTTGGTGAGGTAGAAGATGGCGAACAAACATAGTTTTTTGGGCGGCAAAGCAATTGAGCCCCAACCGGTAACCGCAAATATGACGGTCGCTGATTTGGTTGAATCGGCTTTTTTGGCCTACAACGCCGCGCGGCTTCGCGAGGCTTGCCAGCTTTTTGTCGAAAAGATGCTTGATGAAGATGTAACCGTCGGGATGAGCCTCACCGGCGCGCTGACCCCTGCAGGGGTTGGCATGTCGGCATTGATTCCGTTAATTGAAAACGGCTTTGTTGATTGGATCGTTTCAACCGGCGCCAATCTCTATCACGATACCCATTTCGGTATCGGTCTTAAAATGCACCGGGGCAATCCGCAAACTTCGGATGTGGTCTTGCGCGAAGAAGGCGTGGTGCGCATCTACGATATTTTCTTTGAATACGATGTGTTGCTTTCAACCGATGCTTTTTATCGCAAGATAATCGAAGGCGAAGAATTTCAACGCTCCATGAGCACCGCCGAATTTCATTACCTGTGCGGCAAGTACATTGCTGAACGCGAGCGCCTGTTAGGAATCGGCCGTAAGAGTTTGCTGGCGGCCGCCTACGAAGCTGAAGTGCCGATTTACACCTCATCACCGGGCGACAGTTCCATTGGCATGAATGTCGCCGCCAAAGCTTTAACCGGTAATCAACTGCGATTCGATGTCAGCGCCGATGTCAATGAAACGGCTTCCATCGTTTTATCGGCCAAGCGTTCCGGCGGACGTTCCGGCGTCTTTATTTTAGGTGGCGGTAGTCCCAAGAATTTTGTCCTGCAAACCGAACCGCAAATTCAAGAGGTTTTGCATATCGAAGAGAAGGGGCACGACTTCTTTTTACAGATAACCGACGCGCGTCCCGATAGCGGAGGGCTGAGCGGCGCAACCCCGTCTGAAGCGGTAAGCTGGGGCAAGATTGACCCTGACCGTTTGCCGGATGCGGTGGTCTGCTATACCGATTCGACCATTGCGGCGCCGATTATCGCGGCTTATGCCCTGGCGCGTCACCAACCCCGCAAGTTGAAAAGATTGTTTGGCCAGCGTGAAGCGATGTTGCAGCTACTGATTGACGAACACGCGAAAGCCGCCGAGGCCGAACCATAGTTTTACTCAGTAATCCGCGATTTATAGGGGTTGGTGAGATTTGAAATATTTTCTCAATGGTGCTAATTTTCACCGGCAACAATGAATCTCTCCCCAGAAATTTAATGCTTTTGTAAGGAGGAACTTGATGAAAAAACTTTCTCGTCGTTCAGTTGTTGGTACGCTTTTGCCCGCAGCGGCGCTTGGGGTGATGTTACCGAGTGGGGCGAAAGCCGCTGACCAGCCGCATATGCAAGATGCGCTCGATGCGTTGCAAAAAGCCCGTAGAGAATTGGAGCAAGCAACTGCGGACAAAGGCGGCCATCGGACGCGGGCCATTCGGTTAGTCAATCAAGCAATTGATGAAGTAGAAAAAGGGATGAAGTTCGACAGACGGCATTGAAGGGCGCTTGAATCGCTTCTTCATATAAATCGCTTCAATAAAAATCAGAGCTCTGTTTGAGTTTGCATCTCGTCCAAATTCTGATCATCTTCGTTGCCGCCTTCCTTGCGGGCATTGTTAATGCCATTGCCGGAGGCGGCACGCTGATCACCTTCCCCGCCTTAATCTGGTTAGGACTTGACCCCATCATTGCCAATGTGACCAGCACGGTCGGCATTGTGCCGGGCACCGTGGGCGGCGTGATTGGCTTTCGCCGCGAAATGAGCGGCCTGCGCCGATGGTTAAAACTCTTCATCGCGCCATCGCTTGTCGGCGGCCTCATCGGCGCATTTTTGCTCTTACTGACCCCGTCGAGATTTTTCGCTTCAATCGTTCCTTTCCTTGTGCTCTTTGCCACTTTGCTTTTCTCTTTGCAAGAGCCGATTAATCGCCGCTTGCGGCGCTCAATGAATGAAGCGCTGGCACAACAACCTACTCATCAAGTTTCCACTCAATGGTTAGTGAGCGCTGTGACGTTGCAATTCCTGGTGGCTATTTATGGCGGCTATTTCGGCGCTGGCATAGGGATTTTGATGCTGGCCGTCTTGGGGCTCATCGGACTGACGGACCTCCACCAGATGAACGGGCTCAAAAACACCCTGGCCTTTTCCATCAACGGCATTGCGGCTATTTCATTCATGCTCTCGGGCCATGTCCAATGGATGGTCGCTGCAATCATGGCAGTTGCGTCGCTTCTGGGCGGCTATGCCGGCGCCAAGATGGCGCGTCTATTCGGGCGCGTTTTCGTTCGCTGTTTCGTGATTCTCACCGGTTTGATTATGGCGATATCGCTCTTTTTCAATCGCTGAATCGCCCAGGCCGCTCTCCTGATCTGGCTCTTCGATTTTCCGGCAATTTAACCTCATCAACCTATTTTGCAAATTTGCATTGCATATTACCGTTCTGGCACTTGGTTTGATGGAAAAAAAATGAAACCGAATTGTGGTAAAGTGGGTCTTATCAATCACGGCAGGTCATTGAACGTTTCCGGTATCAGTAAAACCAACTTCACCCAATAAACCGATGGTCTAAAAGTTATCAAATCGCCCCAGTATTTGTAAAAAAACCGGTTTACTGCCGTATGCAAATTGCCCTTGAAGTCTTCTCCCAACTGGGCAAGCCACTGAAAAATATTAATTTCAACTTCTAAGGTTGACTTGATGGATTCGTCGGTTCCCGTGCTGCTTATTGATTTTGTTGACGGCAAAATGCCGCCTCGCGAACGAAAGGAAACAATTGAATGAGACAAGATGTCGCACCCGCTCACGCTACGCTTGCTATACCTGAGATGTTCACCATTTACCGAAGAAAAATGTCTTCGGCGCTTTGGTGTCTATGCTGTTTCTTCATTCTTGCAGGTTCAGCGCAGGGCGAAGAGTTAATGAATAAAAGATTGAGTTTGACTTTGGGATTTACGCCAAAAGGTATTCCGGTTATTGAGAAAGCCGTCTGGTTGCGCGATGGGCAAGTTATCTTTACAGACACCAAGGCCTCCGACAGTCTGGACAATTGGGTGCCGGAAAAATTCATTCCCGATTCGCTGCCGCCTACCAGTTGGCAACTCAGTTCAGACGCGAATTTTTATCGTGCCGAAGCCTCTAGAGATTTGCTCGACGGATTGCGGGTAAGCTGGATTGTTGAACTCCCGCAGATGGGCGCGACTTTTCGCGTAAAAGTGCGTATTGAAAATGGCGGCGATCAACCGCTGGGGGTGAAATGGTTTCCAGGTTGGAATGCCGATTGGCAAATGGGCGCCCGCGCGGAATGGGCAAAATGGTGGGGAGCGCTTGATTTTATCGCTCAGCAAAAAACCCTCAATGGTAATGCGGAGGTTTCCTTCGGTAGCCACTTGCACAGTTCGACCGATGAAGGCATTGGCGTCAATCCTTTTTGGGTTGTGGGCGGCGGCGACAACCGAACCTATTTTGCCTTGGAGTGGTGTGGCGGCTGGGAAGCCAATCTCAAAGGCGCTAGTGGAGTGTTCTCCTTTCAGGTTCGCCTTCCTCCAGAAGATACCCAATTGAAACTTGCACCGGGCGAAATAATTGAAGGACCGACGCTATGGGTTACCCCAACCACCGCAAGCGATGAAGCCTACCATCGCAATCAATGGATGTTTCAACGCCGCATCATAAGCCGAAGACTGTATGAAGGGCCGTCGCCTTCTTTCCCGCTCAACTTCAATAACTGGTATGCCACCTTCTCGGAAATTGATGGCGCTTTTCTACGCCGTCAGGTTGACGCCCTGGATGATTACACCTTCGACAACCTGGTTATTGATTTCGGCTGGTTCGACAAAGCCGGAAGCTGGCAAGCCAATCCCTTGAAGTTTCAGCCGGGCGAATTTGAAGAACTTCTCGCAACGGCAGATCAGAAAGGCGCGCAAGTCGGACTGTGGACTTGCCCTCATTTGATTGATGCTTCGGTAAACAATAACCCGCAGATGATGGATGATTCGGGCTTTTTCAATCGGCGAGTCGGGGCTTATTTAATAGACCTTGCAGGAAGCGATTTCACCGGTTATCTGGGAAATCATATCAATGAGTTGCGTTCGCGTTTTGCGATGCATTGGTGGAAGTACGATCAGTATATATTTAGTGACGATTCCGAAAGCGGGGTGATGAAGAATGTGGCGGCTTTTCAAAATGCTTTGCGCGCGGTGCGCCATGATAACCCAACCCTGGCTATTGAAAATTGTATGAATGGCGGGCGGATGATTAATGAACTCACGGCGCTTTCATCGCAAGCCATCTGGCTGAGTGACAGCCAGGAAACCGGGCTAAGCCATGCGCGATTGAATATCGAAACGGCGCTCGGCGCCTTGGAATTTCTCGTACCCTGGCAGGCCTATCGCTTTACCAGTAACCTCGACCAGATGCCACCGAACGATGATGAATTGACCAAGCTCTATTGTCGTAGCGCAATGATTGGCACGTGGGGGATTTCGTCGGACTTGAGCAAAATCTCCGCGCCGCAAAAACAGGTCATCCTGGAGGAGATCGCCCTTTACAGAGCTTTAAGCCCGATAAAGCTGAACTATCTCTACAAAATTGATTCGCCGACGAAAGGCAAAGATGCGGCCGGCGTAACTTTCTATGACTGGAAGCGACAACACGCAAGGGTTCTGTTATACCGCTGGGACGCTCAAGGCGCCTTCACTTATCGCTTATCCTTAGACCTGGTTGACCCGGAAAAGACCTATAAAATTGTAGATATTGATAGGGAAACGGAGACGCAGATCAAAGGCAGCAAACTAATCAACAAAGGAGTCAAGGTTCCGTTCACGAAAAATCGGCTATCCGCCGTGTTGCTTGTCGAACCGGTCGGCTAAGCCTGGCTTCGATTAACGAAGCGGTTCGCGGCTTCCCAATCCTTTATCGCTAATGTGAGTTCGGCATCACTACACAAGATTGGGAAGCCGCGAACACCGAAGAATTTACCGAACCAACTCTTCGCCAGCTTCGTCACCGGCTTGCGGTCAGAGACCTTACCCGGCGTTAAGTGAAAGCCAGTAACGCGCCCTGGTCGTTGACCATGCACACTCAGTTGCACTTTTACTTAAGTCGGGTCAAAGGGTCGCCAAGTAATATCCAACAGCGCCGCACATCCATATCCCTACTTGCCGCTTTGGCGCGCTGTACCGCTTCGCCGATCGTTATCGTCCCCACCGGCTGTCCTCCGTTGCCAAACAGTTGCCTGATCACTTCTTTATTCATCAAAGCCTGCCCTTCGGGGTTGGTGAGCCCCGATGAGGCCCACACCATCACCGCTCCTCCGTGTTCCGCCTTCAGCAACGCTTCCCCTAACCCGCTGCCATAGGGGTCTTGCATCTGCCCGTTCAAACACGTCATCCCCAACACCACCGCATACCCCGGCCCATTGCTCAACCCTTCGGCATCGGCGCTCGTCAGCACATTCCCGCGCCACAACCCGTACGACCCGTGCCCCACATAATTGACTACCTTGGCGCCGCGCTGGAATCCTTCGAGCACCTGCGCGTGCGCGGTCGCATCATCCCCCTGACTGCGCATCACTTCGCGCACAGGTAGTGAAGGCGGAATCAAAGCTTTCACCTCACGGCTTACGGCCTCAAAATTGAAGCCATCATTTCTATCGGCCACCAACATTACTCCCTCTGGGCGCCCGACCTGCGCATACTCGATCGTCTTCCTCACCATCGTCGCGCTCTCGGCCGCCGTTCGCGCCGGCAGTCGCCCGAGCGCCATCTCCGCCACCCCATCATTATCGAAATCCGCCAGCCAATCATCACTGGCCGTCTCCATCGCTTCCGTGTCTATTAACTTCGTCGGCACATAATCGTGCTCGCCCAGCCCCAGATAGTTCTTTGGGTCATTGCTCGCATCGCCCACCAATAACACATATTTGGGCGCCGCCTTCCACACCCGCCGACTGCGGTCTAGAAAATCTTTAATGGCTTGCGCACTGCGCGCTCCATAGCTGAACTCATCATAAAGGTCTTCAACATCGGCGACCGCCACCCGATACCCTTGTGCCTGTCGCAACTCTTTGAGCCCTTCGACACTGGCAATGAAATTGCGATGCGCGATGATCATCATATCGGCGGTTTGATTGGCCCGGTTCCAACTTGAGGCTTGATTGGCAACCACCTCGCTCACCGCCTGGGTGGCGCTCTCCGTAAACGCATACAAGAGGCGCTGGCCGCGGTCGGGCGCAGCGACCTCAATGGCGTAGTTGCCGGCGCTGCCGCTTATCGAACCGCGGATTTCTTTGGGATTATTCGCGTCGGTGAGGTCGAGCACCTGAATCAGCGGGGAAGTAAAACCGCTGAGCCGGACGGCTTCCCGCCCGGCGGTGGTGTAGAGCAATGCGTTGTTGTCGGCTACGAAGGTATGGGCGTAAGTCAAGCGCACATAATCGAGCAGATTGATGTCGAGGTCACCGCCCGCGGCTTGCAGGGTCAGCGTATTCGCCCCTTCAATGAGCCACTGGCTGGGTACCGTCAAGGTGCTGATGAAATGGCTGCGTCCGTTGAAGGTGAGGTTGCCGAGGGCCTGACCATTGATCGAGACCTTGATGCGGTGCGCGGTGTTAGCCGTCACCCCCTGGAGGGCGATTTCCAGGGTGGCCGCCGTTGCCCAGCGATTATCGAGATGCGCAACGGTCAGCGGTTGGCTCACCGGTTCACCAGCCAGAATGGCGCCAAACCAGTTATCGCCGTCGCCATTTTTCAAAGCCGCAAAGTAGGTGCGGCGTTCTTTGCGTTCGATGGTCGCCGGGAAATTCGCCGCCCCTGAAGCGCTGCCGCTGCTGGTTACCTGGCTGAGGCGCCGACCCGCTCCTTTGCCATTAATCAAATAATAGGTGTGCAGGTCCGTCGAGAGGGTATCAATAGCCTTGCCATAAAATTCAAGCGAATCGCCGGGTTCAAGGTGCTCGCTGGCGCCCCCCGTCAGGCGCATTGGCACTTCAT
>JBIOWC010000774.1:0-17962 GCA_044868105.1 Blastocatellia bacterium | reverse complement strand
ATAGAGGTTGGCCATCCCGTTTTGTGGCAACTGGCTTTTGTTTTTATCGAGCGCCGCCCACTGGTCTAATCTGGCGCATTGGGTCGCCGGGACGCGAATCAGTTGTCCGGCGGGGCTGAGGGCAACGCCCGGCTGAACGATGACTTCAAGCCCTTGGATTTTGACCTCTAGGCCGTTGGCTGTGCCATAACCAATCAGGTCACGCGCCAGCCACTGGTCGCGCCCCGATAGATAAGCGAACTCCTGCGTGAAATCATCTACGCCCAGCACCATGCCGAGCGTGTAATTGACGTGCTTGGTCGGGTCGGGTTTGGCGGTTGTCGTTTTGATAGATGCGGGTGCGAAACTGCTCATACGGTTTTCTCCTTCCAAAAAATCACGCGGAACAGGAAGCTAAAACTAAGGGTCGCTTCCAGTTAATACTTGCTGAGGTTTGCCCTTTAAACACCAGATAACTTTCTGCGAGATGCCCTTTGTCCAAAATCATCGGCGTCGTCAGTTCAGGGGCGCGACTGCCGCTTGCGAGGGTGGTGTCTTCGCCGAGTCGCGCAAACTCTACGCGAAACATGGCCCAATAAAATTTCACATCGAAGACCGTGTGGGCGGGTTTTTCAAGATTGATCAGGCGACGCGCCAGTTCCAGACGACGCCCGTATTCGGGCGAATAAGGCGGCTCATTTCTCGGCACCGGCAAAACCACCGTAAACCGATGCGCGCTGTCACGCATCGGCATAATCACGCCTTCAAATTGCAGCCAGTTAAACAGCGGCGCGCCGTCCGACGGCACCTCATCAGGGAGTGAAACAAAATCGAATGAAGACCAATGCGTTTGATAAGTCGCGTTTAATTTAGCGATGGTTTGATAACGGTGGAGCAAAAACGCCTGCCAGAGGTTGCGACTGAGCGCCTCGCTACCCGTTGCCTGTTGAATAAACGCCGTCCAGTCGGCGGGCGTCGCGCCTCGCGTTGGCATATCCGACGGCAAACCAATTTCATCAAATGATGTCCAGGCGGCTTCGTGCGCCTCTTTGAGCGCTTCAATATCATTGGTGTACTTACTTCTTAAAAACGCTTGCCAACGCCCGCGTTCTTTGGTGCTCACCGCCGGCACAAAACCGAGGGTCGTTTGCGCAAACGTTTGCCAAATGGTTTCCGCCGCGCCGTCGGGAGGATGAAGCGAAAATTGCGCGGGCGTCGTTGAACCAAGCGCCGCCGCGTACAGGCGGTTCAATTCGTCGCGGCCCTGGTCGGGCGTCCAACGCGCCGATGAAGCGAGCAGTCGCGGAGCTTTTTCGACGGTCGGCGGGTCGCCGAAAGCAAAGCTCGCGGTATTGCGGGCGCGGAATTTTTCCAGGATGCGAAAGGCGGCGCGCCGCCGGTTGTCGGGAGTTTCGCTAAACAAGGATTCGTCAACACAATCTTCAAAGGCGAGCCTGAGCGCCATCTGCAGACCGCGAATCGTGCCGCGATATTGAAAGAAGTCCACCGCGTGGGCGATAAATAACCGTCGCTTGCGCTCATCCCAGACCGGGTCAAGCGCTGCATCAAACCAGCTCGCCAACCAATCCAGCGCCTCTGTGGGGGCGCTCGAGGCATCAAACAGCAATTGCACGGCGGCAATTTTGTCTTCAATCGTGGTGTAAAAGCCTTCAAGGTTTGCTAAGTAGCGGTCAAGAAACGAGGCCGACCGCTCATCTTCCCGATAAACCGCAGGCAGGTAATGTTCCGTGTACGAGAAGCGCGGATAATAGGCGCGCAAGGCGCGCAGCGCAGGCGTATTGCGGCCATCACCCGTCAGTTGCAATTTGATTTGCAGGAAACGCCCGCGCGCTTTTTGAAATAAGAGTTCCCACGAGCGCTTGCCGGCGCTTGCGGATTGGGGCGCAAAGGGCTGTTCCGACCCGTCGCCGCGCGCATAAAACTTGGGCTCTGGTTGCCAGTCCATCAGTTCAAGCAAATCCGCTTCGTTGGCGGCGCGACTGAATACTTCGACTGCGGTTTCCGGCGGAATGCAGGCCTCCATCACCAGACGATGCCAGACCGCGTCGGGTTCTAAGCTGTCGAATTGTGGGGTGATGAGGGTGGCTTCGCTTTTATAACGCGGACGACGTTGGGCAACCAGCGGTATCCAATATTTGCTTGAATCGTAAAACACCTGATGGCCGTTGGCGACCAGCGCTTTGCCCTCGAACAAGCGCATGGGGAAATAATCGGCGAGCGGTTCCAGCACCAGTTGGTTGGCTTTGTGCGAAATGTTAAAGGCAAAAGCCTGGTTGCCATCGCTGGCCACAATATAGACCCGATCACCGAAGGCGTTGCCATTTTCGTCTGTGTGTTCAGGCGCGAAAGCAAAATCGTGAGCCACCAGTTGAAAATTGGGGCGTTTGTTCTCTTCAATCAAATCGAGCATCACATCACAGGCGACCGGGCTGCCAAGTTGTTTGCCGTAGTAAAAACGATAGAGCCGTGAAAACCCGTTCTGCTCATTGCGTTCCAGAATGAGCACCGTATCATCGGGCAATCCTTCAATGGCGATGGCATCAATGGCTTCGAGCGAGACGGCGGCGGCAAGTGAAATTCCTGTAGGAAAGGCGCGGCTGGTTGTGCGGCGTACCGGATTGCCGCTTTGCGGTTGAAAATCATCCGCTTTTTCTTCAATCAAAGTCGTTTGAGCCTGGTCTGTCGAAATGACGTTGAAATAACGGTCAAGCGCCCAGTAGCGTGGCGCTTTCGCGGCCTCGCGAAAATCGCGGTCCAGTATCCAAACGCCGCCGCCTTTTCTTGGCGATAAATCATAGGGCGCAAAATCTATTGCCGCTTCCCAGAGCAAAAACTGCGGCGCGCCGCCGCCTTGCAAATCGAAAATCAAGAGCCCCGCAGGTTCGAGCACGCCAACCACCAGATAATGGTCTTCGGTGACCGCCAGACCACGCAGTTCAAGCGGCTGCAGGGTATTTTTTTTCTGCGCCTGAAACGCGCCATCCGAAATCTCTTTTTCGCACCTGGCGCAATCTCCGGTTGACCAGAAATGCGACGTATCCTTGGTGCCCGAAGAGTTGACCAGAATCTCCTGTCCGTTTTTATCTATCCAATACCAGTTGCCGAAACGGTCAGCCGCCGACCCGCGCCGGTCGCCAAGCGCCGGTTTCCGGTCATTTGCCGACGCCGCGAATTGAAAGAGTTGCGGTTGCAGAGTGAGTTCATTGCGCTCGGCGTTCCAATGCACCTCAGCGGCTTTTCTCTCTTCTTCGGACGAAGCCCACAGCGCGGCAAGCCCGCGTCCACGCCCGTCCGCGCACCTTTGCCAATCGGGCTTGCCGAGTAAGAGATAAAATTTTGTGCCGTTCGCATCCACCTGTTTACGCTCCTTGGCTTAGACTTGAACCTAACTGATTGACCGCTATTTGCACTCCTCCGGAATAACCGGCACCGGCACGCGACGCGGCGCACCCCCCGGTGTGGTCTGGTCGGTTGAGGCTCGGCCGCGAATATCGTCGAGGCTCACGGGGTCGCCAAGCGCTACCGAAATTCCCACGACCCGCGGCAATTGCAAGCCGCGCATCTCAATCTGACTGGTTGCTGCGCCCTTACCTTCAGCAAGCAGGATGTTGGGGTTGACCAGCAAAACGCCGCGTACACGATTGGCCACCGCCAGCAGTTCCAGCGCGACCACCGGTTTAGCGAGCGGATAGCCGTCCGGGTGAATCTTTTGGCAATCGTTCAGGGTAGGCGTTGGCAAGGGCGATAGAAAATTGAGCAATTCCTGTTTTACGGTTTCGCGGATTTCGGCGACGCTGAAACCGGGTTCAACATTGATACCCAGCGAAATATAGATGGGTTTATAAATCGGGCCGCGCAAATAAATTTCGCTGGTCACCAGACGACGCTCATCAATGTATTGGCAAATCGTATTGAGAAAGATTCTGTCCGGTGTAGGGGCTTCGGGTTGAAGCGCATCATATTTCGGAATGACCATCAAGGTCACCGCCCCCGGCGCATCGCCCGCATCATTCGAGCCCAGTTGCGGATTGAAGGCCGTGAGCACTTCAATGCGTCCAATATCAACGCCCGGGGTCCGCCGGGTGATGGTTTTGAAATCTTCGACGGTTACCAACCGTTCGCGATGTTGCAGGTAACGGGCAATCTGTTTTTCGCCTTCGCTGACGGTTTCGGCTTCCGCGCCGCCCCAGGTCGGAACTGCGTTAGTCACTTTGATTCCGGCCGGCAGTGATGGACTGCTGTTGATGGCATTTTCATTGACGTTGCCATCGCGCCCCACGCCATAGTCATAATCGGCGCGAATGATGGCGCCCAGCGGAGGCCGCGCGCCGCGCAGGCCATCGCCAAAGCGAATCTCGCCCGCTTCCGCGTTGAGCGTGAAAACTTTTACCCGGTTATTGATTTCGATTGGCGAACCCGGCGGTTTGCGCCCATCGCGCACAGGGACTTCGGGACCGGCCTCGGTTAAATCGCTTATCTCCGTCCATTCTTCCGAGGCGTTCAGCAAGGTGACCGTCAGCCTTACGGAGCCGGGAATTACGGGGGTTTTCGATAGCCTTGCGGTTTGGTCGGGAGCCCCTGTGCCGATGGGCAAAAGCTCGTTGGTGACGCGGGCGCGTTGGGTTACCGAAGTCGCATTGATGCCGGCCCACAACACTCTGGCCTCGGCCGCCGCCGTGGTGCGCACGCGAACCCAGGTGAGCAGGCGGCTATCGAGATTGGTGTCTTCAAGCGCCGGCGGAAAATCGCCAACCCCGGATTCGAGCGGGTCAAGGTTATCCCAGAGCTTCAGTTCAGAGGCCGCCGGCAGCGTGATTTGCACAACGCCGGGATTGAATAAAACATTGGTCGGCGAAATGGCGTCCAGGGCGCGATAATGGGGAATGCGATCGCTTTCAACCGGGGACAGGGTTTCGCCGATAGGCGCTTCGTAAGTCAATAGGGTTTTGCTTTCGCTATTTTCTCTGGTGCCGGCTGCGAGTTTGAGTCCCGCGTCCGAAGGTGAAGGCACCACGCCTAAACTTAAAACCTTGCCGCCGATTTTGCGCCGCACGCGTTCTTTGAGAGCTTCGATGGCTTCCGGCGTGTTATCCGCAGGCTTATCCGAAGCGCGCACCAGCAAGGCAATCCACAGCGAGTTATCTATCGCGTCTTTTCCCAAATCAACGGCGGTCGCTTGCGGGGAGGGAAAGCTGACGACTTCGTAAAGCTGCGCCGTTTCGGCAAGCTGAGGTTTTAAGAACGAAGCATAAAGTTGATTGTAATAATCTTTGAGCGCTTGCGATGACCCTTTGACTTCGCGTTTGTAATACAGGCGCGCTTCAATCGGCAGCACATCCAACCCTTGCTCGGTTCTGAAGGGCACCTGTCCGGCGCGCATTTCAAGTCCCGCATTCAAAGTAAGGGTTTCCAGCGCCCCGCGTTCGTTGGTCAACACGACGAGGCCTTGCGCCGAGGAAGCGGGTTGCAACGGAATGCCGAGCAGTTTGAGAAATTTTTTGCGGTTACGTTCGGGAATTTGATTGCTGCGATAGAGCAGGTTCTCCGTCATAAAGGCGAAGATTTCAATCAAGGTCACGCCCGGGTCGCTGCGATTGAAATTGGTCCATTCAGGCGTGTGCACAGGAATGCGCGCCAACGCTTCGTCAAGCAGTTCCTGATACTTTCTATCATCCAGTGTCGGTATTACCAGCGGCATAATATTTCCTCAAAAATCGCCCCAATAAGTTAAGAAGGGAGACAAGAAGAAAGGGAGAAGGGGTGACAAGATGACGTTGGTTTAATCACCATCAGGCAAATGACCGTCTCGCAAATTAAAGTCAAATGATAAGCGCGAGCATTTTGAGTCTGAACGAATCGCTTTCTCACCTCTTCACTCCTTCTCCCTTTCTCCCTTTCTCTCGTGCCTTTTGGTGGTTATCTAATCTTCACGCGCTGAGCGCCACGTTAACGCTGATGGTGGTGCGCGCCCCTGTGGCAATCAACTTGTATTGAATGGTCGCTATCGCAGCCTGTGGGTCGTCCGGGTCAGGCTCCACATCTATTGATTCAATGCGGATGCGCGGTTCCCATTCCGCCAGCGCTTTGGTGATGCGGTCTTCAATCAAGCGGCGCGTCGTCACGGTGTTAGGCTCGAACAAAAAACGTCCCAGGCCGCCGCCGAATTCCGGCAAGCGAAGGCGCTCGCGCTGTTCGGTCAGCAAAATAATGTGAATGGCTTCGCGCACATTCTCTTCGCCTTCCGACCAGACGACGCGCCCATCGGCTCCGACCCGCGGCGGAAAGCTGATCCCTCTTCCAAATAAACGCCCTTTGTCCATCGCTCTCCTTATTTCTTGGCTTTGAATCCCGGCAACGGGAAACAGATTAAAAAGTACGGAATCCAACGGAAAATAATGTCGAGCAGACTGACGATAATCATCAGCAGCAACAGTGCGCAGATGGTGATAATCGGAATCGACAGCGAACAAATCATGCCGGCTTGCAGACTGGGATCTTTCGTGGTCGTGCACGGCCCCTTTTCGGGCACCGATAAATCTTTATGAAAGGGCCAAGGCAAGACCGATAAAACCAGGTCGCCGAGGCTAAGGCCTTTCATGCGGTCTATCTGTCCGCAGAGTATATCCGAAATCATAAAGGCGGTGTTCTTATCGAATTTGCGCAGTCCGGCCGGCGACGTATCAATCGGCAAAGCAATGCGAATGGGACGCGCCGGCGCATCGGGGTCAAAGAAACCGGCGATTTGAAATGGTCGCGTTGCGGCGCTGACGACTGGCGGTTCAAGGACGCCGCAAGCGGGACGTTCAAAGACGCAACGAATGACAAACCACCCTTCGCGAATATCGGCCGGCGCTTGAGCCGCCAGCGGCAGCGGCGCCAACGCCGCAGCGGCGAGTTTCGGCAAAGCTTGTTCGATGAGCTTGGCGAAATAATCTATGCGGTCAAGCGCCGCCTGTAGCGAAGCTGCGACTTCCGTTTTATCGGGGTTTTTGGGCGGCTGGGGTCCCAGATTATTCGGCTGTAAATCGGCAAGCGGAAATAAAAACGGCAGCCACACGGTGGGCGCATTACTATCTTCCCGATTGAAAGCCGCGGTCACCGCATCCAGTTTGGTTTCCATAGCGGTCTCTTTTTGCGCTGTATAAGGCAACCCGCCGCTGATTTGTATCAGCGCGTCTTTGAGGCTGTGCACCACTTTGTCCGCAGTGTAAACCGCGTTGCGCGTAAAGGGAGCCGTGAGTCGGTCAGCAACCAGGCGATTTGCATAATTACCGGCTTCGGCTTCACTGCCGCCAATGATGGTCTGTGCCAGCGCGTTGAGTAAATTAAGTTGCGGAGTTTGCAACGGTACGGTTACCGGTTGCCCCATCAAGGACTGCCAGACATTGGGTATCTGTTCTTTCAGAAGCTTTGCCAGATCGAGTAGCACATACCACGAAGAGACCTGTGCCTGTTCGCGTGTGACTTTCATCAGACTCTTCTTTTCCAGGTCGGAAGGCGCCGGCGTCGCCACGGTCGTCAGCCGTTGCCGCGCCGCAAAGGCCGTTTCAGCCAAGCGCTTCCAAGGCTCTGTCACCTGCGACCAGAAGAGCAGCATGCGCGGGTCAACCGACTCTTCATCGGTTGAAGATTGCCCGCCTGGTTGAGCGGCAGCGCGCAGTGACGCGCCCATATAAGCTTCGCGTTTGCCGGTTGGCACAAGTCCGGCAAGCAACTTGCGACGGCGACCATCATCTTCTGTAAAACTGACGGCAAATAACGGCAAGGTCTCTTCGCCGGGCCATAGCGTTGCCGCAACCGGGTTATCCGTTCGGGCAACTTTCTGCCACCCGCTAGCGGTCGGCGCGGTGACCATCGCATACTCTTCCCAGCTTGAATCCGGGGCCGGCAAATTCTGTTTGCGGTCAACTTTGGTGGCCGGCAGCAACCGTCGCATCACAAACGAGACGCGCTCTTGATTGCCGACATTGATGGCGTGGTCGGGGAGTCCGGTGACGGCGCAGACCAGGTGAGCCGTCACCAGATAATAACGCTCGTGCGCCGGTTGATAGAGTTTGAGCGGCTTTTGCGCCGTCGTTGTATCTATACTGAAACTCGACGCCGAACCGTTGCGCAAGCGGTCAGTCGCCAGCCGCGCGCGCTGCAGTCGGCGCGCAAATTTAGAGAGTGGCGGAGCCGGTTCAAGCAAGGCCTCGGTTTTTTTGCTGAGCAGCGGCTCGCGCCAGGTTTCGCGTTGCACAACCAGGTCAGCAATCTGCGCCGGATCGCTTTCGAGTATCTTGATGAAATTCTCCATGAAAGCATCCGTCGCAAAGCGCAGAATGGCCGGCTGATTAAATTTGCGCCGGATTGCCGCATCGGTGGTGTTGGCCAGGCCGACCCATAAGGGCGAAGGCGCTGTCCATTTGAGTGAATGTTCTACCATGGCTTCACCAGATATTGCCGGCGCCCGGCGTGTAAGAGGCGCTGACGACGCTGTTGCTGATAACCGTATCGGCTTGTACCACGCCGCTGAATTTCGACATCCCCGCATCAACCGTGACCAGGCCGGCCGAGATGGCAACCTGACTGGCATTGACGGTTACTTTTGCAGCGGCGGTGACGGTGATGCCGCTCGTTTCAAGCTTTACGGAGTTGCCGTTGCTATCAACGACTTCAACCGAACCGGGGCCATCTTTCAGGGTGACTTTCTGTCCGCCCGGGGTTTCCAGGATCAACTGCTCTTGTCCATCCTGGTCATCGAAGGTAATTTTCACGCCGTTGCGCGAACGCAAAACCTTCTTATAATTATTGCCGCCGCCATCCATGGATTCGGGCGGCGCGTCGTTACCGTTCCACAGCCCGCCTATCACATAAGGTCGGCGCGGGTCGCCGCCTTCAAAGACAATCAACACTTCATCGTTAACATCGGGGACGAACCAACTGCCGCGATTATTGCCGCCCATCAGGGTCGCTAAGCGCGCCCACGCTTCGTAACTGGCGCTGCCGGTGTCGGGCGACCAGGGGAGCGTGACTTTGACGCGCCCCTGTCCGTCGGGGTCTTTGATGTCGCTGACAAGCGCCGGATAAACGCCGTACCAGCGCCCGCCCAGTCCGGCCGGCAGTCGCGCCTCAAGCACCATTTCAAATGCGGTTTTTTCTAACAAATATCCACCTATATTTTTCTTCAGTCAGTTGTCAGGCGTTCGGGTTTCTCGCTCTTGATTTGTAGTTCGCCTAATTCGGGTTGTTTTCGCGAGCGCAGGTCACTGGAAAGATTCGTCCGTAACTTGCTGCCCAGTTTTCTAACCGCTTCAAAAGTTCCATCATCGAGTTCCGCAGTTAAATCGGCCTGCTGATTTTTCAGGACCTTTTGGATCTTTTTCTGCAACTCAAAATAGGCCTCGCGACTGTTATCCGTCAGAAAGATTCCGCCGTCCTCGAAATACCATTTGCGTAAATCTATGGCCATCTCTTTCAACTTATGCCCCGTCACCGCTTCGGTGCGCGCATACAGCGGCAAGGTTTTCGTCAGCGCCCAAAGGTTTTTGTAGGCTTTGAGTCTGTCGTTACGCAGGCTCTCATCATATTTAGCCTGCAGGTCGTCGCGAAATTTCTGTCGGGCTGCGAGGTAAGAGCCGAAAACACCCAACAATGCTGAAATAACCGCGATACCGATTTCATTCATGTGCAACCTTCTCCTGCTCCGTTCGTGCAGCGACCGGTAATTTGTCAATGACCGATTCCGGGGCGCTCGGCTTTAAACTCTGTGCGGATGCCTTTGGCGTTATCGAACAGATGTTTGACTTCGCTGAGGTAATACTTGCCGTTAAACATCGCGCCGAGGCCTTGCAAATCGACAAAGCTGCCGACCCGCAACCGGCCGTCGGTTTCGGCAATGCCGCGCCCGACAACAAAGCGGCGCGCGCAGGTTTTGAAAAAGGCTTCGGCTTCGTGTTGCGCTTCCCCGCTGGTTAGCGGCACCGTATGAACCAGCGCTTCTTTGCGGTCGCCAAACGCCGACGACAGAATGCTCACGCCGCTGGCATCGCCGTTGAGTTCGCCGCTGATGGCCGATGCCGTTGCTTCATATTTGAGCTGCGATTTGCTGGCGACATCCCAACCGCTCACCGTCACACTGGTGCGTTGCAGGGCAAGGTCGGCAATCACCGAAAACTCTCTCAGCTTATTGCCATGTTTCATCTGCAAAGTGCCGCCGTTACGGTTGGCTCTGGATTTCGCATTCAAAGTGTTGCCTTCCATCCACAGTTCCGCGTCAATCGAACGGGCGCGTTCACGTACAAATGCGAGGTCGCTTTGATTGACTTGCGCCAGCACTTTGTAAGTCGGCCCATCCACATTGACCGTTGGACTCAGGCCATAATCGGAAGCAATCTGGCGGATGACATCCGCGTCGCTGACATCGGCAAACGTCCGCGTGCGGCGCGTCATGCGCAAATCCTGAAAGCGGTCTTCGGCAAGCACGGTTATTTCAGCCGATTGGCCTTCGGGAAATCTGGCTTCGAGCGCCATAATCTTGCCGTCAAAGAGGGTGTCGTCGCCGAGTTTGATTTTGAAGGCTTTGCCGAAATCGAGCAGGCGGCGATCAAAATAGAGAAAGTCGGTGGTGCTTCCCACACTGCCCCAATTGCCGAAGGTCGCTTCGCAGCGATAAAGCCCGTTGGTATCTTCGACAATCGCCAGCCGCAGTAGTCCCCCTTCAAGCGTCAAGCTATCCTGCCCCGCGACATTGATCTTGGGTCTTGAAGATTTGAGTCCTGTGTCGGTATTTTCAGCCATCACATTTTTCAGGCGGCCGGGCCGCAAAAATACGAACTTTAAAATTCGTACGTCATTACCGCCCTTCCCTAATGCGCCCACACCCGAAGCCGGCGTTCGACCTGTTGATGAAATACTTTTTCGACCTCGTCGGGTTCAGGCGGTTTGCCGCCGCCAGCGTTCTCCGATTTCTGTGCCGCCGGCGCCTCTGGCGCCGCTTCGACTTCCATTTCATTAATCACAACGGCCATCGCTTCAGTCTCCTCTCTAACGCAAAATGCGCGGCGTGGTAACGGTCACCTGTGGCGTGGTTACGCTGACCGAGCTTGGCGGTGCGCCAATACTGATTTGTGGTTTGGGCACGCTCACGTTCATATCAATCAACTGTCCGGGGGCCAGCAATCGCGGATTTTCAATGCCGTTGGCTTCGGCGATGCCTTGCCAGTTATCGCCTTTGCCTTGACTGGCGGCGAGCCCTTGCACGCTCGACCCGGCGGGCGCCTCAGTCATCGGCGTGGTTCCGGCGGGCGCCCCCGAAGCGCCGGTGCCGGCGGCTCCCGGCGGGGTTGCGTTGTTGGCATTCGTTGGTCTGAAGGTGAACTTGGTAATTTTTTGTTGCGACAGGTTGAGCGTCATACTGGCGCGCAAAGGTTTCCCCTCGCTGGAGAAGAATTCGAGCGATTCTTCAAGCGATTCCATAATGCCGTCGAATTGAAACGACCCCCAGAGAAATCGCACGCCGGGCGGCACAAACTTGGTCCCCTCTTCTTGCGGCGTGATGAAGTAGGCGACCTTTTGCGTCAGCTTGCGCACATCATCAACTTTGGTTTCGCCTTCCGCCAGCGGCGCTGTGACATCAAACCAGAGTTGCAGGGTCAGCTTGGTAGTTCCGGCGCCGACGAATTGCCGCGCCGGCGTCCCGCGTTGGTCGCCCGCCCCCGAAGGCGTTTGCACTTGATTGGCGAAAGCGACCTTGAGGGTTTCCGGATTGAATTGCACCTTCATATTATTCTCAGACTTGATTTCGTTCTTAAATTCCGCATCCAGTTGTCTGAGCTCGGCTTTCGCAAGTTTCACAGGTTCAGGCATCAGGCTCTCCTATTAGCTCTTGGGTTTCTTCAAGGTCAACGATTCATAAGCAAGCTGTAACTCTTCAATGGCGATGGTCCCGTCTTTGGCGTTCAGCGCCGGAGCTTTCAGCTTCACCGGCAGGCACCGCGACAGGATAAAGCGCGCGCGTTCGGTCTTTTTATCGCTTCCCAGTAAGACGACTTCGGCATCGGCGCGCAACGCCGGATTAGCCAGCACCTGTTCGACCCAGGTCCACAAATCGAACGACGAAGTCAGGCCGCGTTTTAAGGTCAGTTGTCCGAAATTGAAAGCTCCGGTCAGGCGAATCTGCTTGCCGTTGTTGCCGCCCTCGCGAATGGTCTTCACATCCATGGTCATCTCCAGCCCGTCACATTCTGAAAATGCCGCTTTGCATATTTGTGGCGACACGTCAGGCACGTTAATCTCCACAGAGAAATTGAAAGCCGTGAATGGATAAACAATCTGCTCGTCAGCCATACCCTATCGCCCTTCCGTTACGCTTGCTTTATCGCCGGTTTGCACCAGACGAATGGTTAAAAAGGTCATCGGCAGTGATGGCGCAACTTTGAGTTCAACAATGAACCGTCCTTGCTCTAGGCTCTGCGGCGGGTTCAGTGAATTGCTGGTCACCACTTGAAATGAGGTCGCGGCGGTTTTGCCGGCGAATGCGCCGCGCCCAAACAGTTCGCCGAGCATGGCTTCAAAACCGCGCTCAACCAACCGACGAAACGCCTCATCATTGGGCTCGAAGACATAGCGCGCCCCAAGTCTGAGCGCCAGGCGGCGAAGCAAAATCAATAACCGCCGCACGCCGATCGGTCGCAGGTCTTCGTCACGGCTTAAGGTATCGGCGCTCAGGGCGAGAAAGCCGCGCGGCTCCTGGCGGATGAGATTGATTTGCGCTTCTTGTAAGCTCAACCAAACCGCGCGTGAAATCGCCGGCGTGAGCGCCACCGCGCCTTGCAAAATTTCATTGGCGGGCGCAATCCACGCGCCCCGCGCCAGGGAACGCGCCGCCAGAACGCCGCAGGCTGCGCCATCGGGCGGCGATTGTCTGATCGGGTTCGGGGATTGGTCATCGCGACTGACCAGCCAGGGGTGATAGAGCGCCGCGTAACTGAAATCCTTGACCTCGTCATACCCCAAGGGTTCAACGCCTGCCGTAGCCAATATTTTTTCCGGCGTGAGCTTTAACATCTCTGCGTGTTCGATTGCCCGGTCTTCGCGGTAATGCTCAGGCAAGCTGAGCACGGCAAGAAAATCGCCGCGCGCCGAGCACATTCTCAGCAAGGCGCGATGCACGGCAAGCAGATCATCCGGCGAGTAATCCTCTTGCGGTTTGAGTTGATAACTGCGGTTTGCCGAGACCCGCATCACGACGCCGTTCGACCAATCGCTGGTCTCTTTACCTGCGGTTGCGCGAACCCGATAGTAGTAATCGCCGTGTTCGCGCCCGTAAATGGTCAAGCGTTGTTCTGCGCCGCTGTAGATTTCTGCGGCGTCCTTAAAATTCGCATAGGTCGCTTCTTCAAGCCGGTACTTGGCCTCCGGCACAGCCGATTGCCATGAAAGCGTGAAGGTGCCGCCGCTCTCTTTTTCAAGAGCGAGAGCCGGCGCGGGAATAACCTGAATATCGCAATTTAAAAAGTAAGCCGTTTCGGGTCTGGCAACCCGCGGAATTTGCGCCAGCGGGTTACATTCCAAAAAATGCCACCAATCGGGGCGTTCGGGAGGCGATGAAATTTCGGCTTCGCGCGGTAGACCTTCAGGTTTTTTAAGCCAACCTCTATGAACCGCATCGGGCACGCTGATGAGCGTTGCTTCTTCAACACTCAATGCCGCATGAAGGCCTTTCAGTTTGCGTGGACGCGGGCTGAGATAGCGCAGAAAATCGGCTTGCCCCATCAAGGTTCGCGTCTTTTCTTCGGTCAGCTCGGCATCAAAAAAGAGCGCCGCATCGAAGGCTGCCAGTCCGTCGCGTTCAAGTGGCAAGGCGCTTTGTTCAACGGGTTTCAGGTAATGTTCGGGGATCGTTTGCATCCCCAGAGGAATATAGAGCGCGTTTTTGGCAACGATTCCGGCAAGCGGAAACCGCACCGCGGTGTTTTTGAGCTGCCACAACTGAACGCATTCTTTTTCAAAAGCCTGTTCAGCGCGACCCTTTGCAAACGCCTCATTGAGTTTATCGTAGATGGCTTCATCGGTAGGCAAGCTCGCCCAAAAGCGCGGATGCGCAGGCGTAAAGCCCAGCTCTGTAAGTTGCGCTGCAAAGGTATCGCCTTGCTTGACCCACAACTCGAAGGTCAGGATTTCGGCGGCGGGAACTTCGACAGGAAAAATTGCCGGGGGCGGCGTCATTACCCAAAGCCCTGGTCCGCGAACCTTCACGCGCTCGCTTGCAGGAGTTGCGGGTTGACCGGCGCTGACCTCTGCAATGCTCATCCAGAGCGCTTCGCCGGCAACCTCTACGTAAATCAACGACCCCGGTTCAGGGGCCTCGGCAAACGGCAAAGCCAGGTCGAGCGTCAGCTGCTCCTGGTTTTGCATTGCTGATAAATCCACGAAGGCGTCAATTTCGTCGCTGGCAAACGCCGCCGCCGAAAATCGCGCTTCACGGAGTTCTGCCGGCACAACTTCTCGAACAAATAGCCGGGCTTTCCCTTGCAGGGTTCCCGAAGGCGGGCTGCTGAGCAAGCGCGATTTGAACCACACCGCCTGACTTGATTTAACTTGCGTAATGGTTTGACCGGGTGGCGAAGCCCGGCGCACCTGCTCAATGGCTTCTACACCCAACATCAAAACATAGCCTTCATCATCAAACGTCAAGCGCAGCAGATCACCCATCGCTAAATCTTTTGAGGTAGCTTGTGCGAGGTCCAGGGCAATCCTATTGTTCTCTTGGGCGACGGCGAGAATTTGCAGCGGGCGGGTCAATAACACGGCGCTTGTGCGCAGCGCATCCGACCACGAGCCTTCCGAACGGGCTTGCGCAAAAGCCGGAGACAGGTTGACTTCACCCGGCGGATTCGTGCCGGTCGCGGGCGCTGCCCACTGAGCCAGCATTAAGCCGGGAATGGGAAAACAGTTGGTCTGCGCCTGACTTGCGGCAACCCGCACGACGAAGCAACGCCGCCCGCCATTGTTGAAAAAAGCCCGTACAGTGGGCGCCAGATAAGCATAAACCGGTTCGCCGCGCGCGCCGTCCCAAACCAGGGGCGCGTCTGCGCCAAAGACGGCAGCAAACTGCGCCGCATCTTCGATGGCGACCGGCGTGTGCAACGGACCCGAGGCGGCAAAGCCGACAAAGACCGCTACATCCATGCGCGGTAGACTTTCAGTAAGCTGCGGCGATTCGGCTTTGAAGCGAAATCCCGGCAATCTGCGTACGGCGCGCGCGACCATAATCAAGCATCTCCCTTGGCAATCGTTGCGTTAAAAAGAGCGCCATTGAGTGAGAAGTTAAAAGGTGTTTAGGCCATCTGAGAATGGCGCTACCCGTTTCAAAACCGTTGTATTTGCGGCACAGCCGCCGACCACAGTCGAGCAGAGGGGCGACTAGCCTGGCTGGCTACCGGCGACCTTCTTTCTGCGCAATTCTCTGGTCGTTCAAACACCGGTTTATCCGGCTTTACTCCATCTCCAGGCGTTCGTAAGCCAGCACGAGTTCTTCCATTGCGACATCCGTGCCTTTGGCGTTCATCGGCCCGCTGGTGTGTTTGATGATGCGAGCGCGCAACAATTTCCAGGTTTGCACAACCGCTGTGTGGTCTTCGTTCTGGAGTTGCACGGTGACGGTTTTAAAAGCGTTCTGGTTGCCGTTGCGAATCTCATCTAACCATTTATAAAGTGAGAGCGAACCGATGACGCCGCGCTTCATGGTCACATCGGTGGATTTATTGAGACCGGTAATCTTCATGACGCTGTTTTCTTTCGAGTTGCCGTTGCGATATTCGGATACGGTCACTTCCATGCCGATGCCGCTCACCTCTTGAAAACCCGCATCTGGTCCTTCGGTGTTGCCGGTGCCGAGATCAACCAAAAAGTTGAATTGAACATAAGGGCGATCACGAAATTCAGCCATTGCAAAACTCCTTCGATTTTGGATTATAGATTTTGGATTTTGGATTAGTAACAGCGGGTCCAAAATCCGCTTCAACCTGAAGGTTTCGGATTATAGATTTCAGGTTTTAGATTGCTTACTGAAACATCGGAATCCAAAATCCAAAATCTAAAACCCAAAATTCTGCTTTACACTTTTCTGTCCGCCGTCCATTGCCCGATGCGGAAGATAACAAATTCAGCCGGTTTGACGACCGCCACACCAATCAGGCAAATCATGCGTCCGTTATCCAAATCGTTTTGCGTCATCGTCGAACGGTCACATTTGACGAAGTAAGCTTTCTCAGGCTTTTCGCCAAGCAATGCGCCATTCATCCATTCGTTGAGCAAAAAGTCTTCTATCGTGCGCCGAACATTGGCCCAAAGCTGTGGGCCGTTGGGCTCAAAGACTGCCCATTGCGTGCCCCGGTCAATCGAGCGTTCAAGGTAAGCGAAATAGCGGCGCAGATTGACATATTTCCATTCCGGGTCAGAGCTAATCGTGCGCGCCCCCCACAAGCGAAAACCGCGGCCCTCGAAAAAGCGAAAGCAATTGATGCCTTCGGGATTCAAAACGTCCTGCTGGCTCTTGTTGAGCATCAACTCGAAACCGAGCGCCAGATTGACGACTTCGTTGGCCGGGGCTTTGTAGACGAAACGCTCGGTATCATTGCGGGCATAGATGCCGGCGACAAAGCCGCTCGGCGGCAGATAAATCTCTTGCCGCGTAATGGGGTCTAACACTCTCACCCAGGGGTAATAGAGCGCCGCATAGGTGGAATCAATCTTGGCGCGCATGGCGCGCACCGCTGAGATCGGTTGGTTGTTGCCGCTATCGAGCACCGCAATGCGATAACGCATCCTCTGCGCGTGATTGATCAGCAAACTCACAATCGCCCGGCCGTCGGTGTTGTAGCCCTCTTCGAATCCGAAGGTGCTGCCGGGAGCCGCGACAATCGAGATATCTTCGATGTCTTCAAAGGCTTTCAGTCCGGTCTTGAAGGAATCGGTTTCGCGGTCGGTGCCTTCGTATTCGGTTGCCGTTGGTCGCCGGCCGTCATCGCCGCCCGTGAGTTCAAAATCGAATGCGGTTTCGAGATTCTTCAGCCCGACCCAACTGGCGCCGCCCAGCGCGCCGCCGGATGCCGTATTCAAGGCTTGCAAAATTCCGAAGCCCGTATTGCTAACGGCGGAGCCCGCGGTGATGGTAATGGGCAAGGTGCGCGCCAGCGCGCGATTGGTCAATTTGTTCGGGTTTTTATGAAATTTGAAGGTGACAGAATCGAACACGCCGAAGCTTTGATGCGTCGGGTCGAGCGCCAGATCTTCCCAGACTTGCGCGCCATTCGGGTCATTCGGGTCATTGGGAAAAATGATGACCGTCAGTTTGACAGTGCGGATTTCATCCTGACCGGGAATCAACGAACTGGGCGGCGAGGCCGGGTCTAATTCAACGGCGGCGGTGCCTGATTGCGGATGAAATCGCCAGGTATCTTTTTGCGTGGCGGCGTTGAAATAGATTTCCGCGCGATAAAAAGCGCCTTGAAAAATAAAATTATTCGGATCGGCGGGCGGACTTCCCGGTGTGGATTGTCCTATCCAGACGATGTCGTTGTTTTGTAAACCGCTGACCGTCGGTTCCGTAGGGTCGCCGCCTAAAACGTTTTGTCCGATGCGCAAGCGAAAACTGACGCGGCGATTTCCGGCGACCCCCGGAAAGCGCGCCGCAACCTGCAAGACGTTATTGTTATTGCTGCCCTCCGCCCACTGCGCATTCCCGATATCGCTCGCCGAGCGATCCAAAAAGACCCGCTGGATATACAAGCGTTTGCCGCCTTCTTCAAAGAAGGCGCGCACCGCGTGCCAGAGAAAATTATGCACTTTGCCGAAATCCGAAAATTCGAGTGGTTGTCCGTCGCCATAGATACGCTCGAATTCCCCAAGGCTGGTGATGATGTCAGGTTCCAAATTCGTGGGACCAAACCGCGCCGGTCCGATGAAACCTGTGGTCGTC
>JBIOWC010000773.1:0-8707 GCA_044868105.1 Blastocatellia bacterium | reverse complement strand
CGGGGGTAGTGTGATAGGCGATGATATTCTTGGCGCGCTCTTGCGGGAGGCCCAGCGGCCGAAGCGTTTCTGGCGCGAACACTTCGTGAATCAATACCTCCACTCCCTGGGCGTACCGGATAAGGTTTTCAGAAACGCGCGTGTCACCAGACAGCACGACCGAGCGCCCGGCATAGTCAATGCGGTAGCCGAACGCGGGTTTGACCGGGGCGTGATTCACCTCAAACGCCGTGACCTTCACGCCTCCTCGGTTATAAACCACTCCCTCGCGAATATCTCTGGCGAGCAGGACAACCCCGGCCGGTGGCGGGCGGTCGTTAGCGAGCCGAATCCGGATGTCGTACTCGTACGCTTGCTTCAGGTGATACATCATTTTTCTGGTCCCTCGCGGGCCCCAGACCTGAAGCGGCACCTTACGCCCTGGCGCTATGAGCCACCCCGTCAACCACAGATCTGGAAAGCCGACGACATGATCGGAGTGCAGGTGAGTGAGGAAGACCCCCTGCACATCCTGCCAGCGCACCTTGAGCTGGGTCAGGCGTTGCAGCGCCCCGCGCCCGGCGTCGAAGAGCAGTTTCTGATCTCCGGCCTCAACCAGTGTGCTCGGCCCGAAGCGGTTCATGACGGGCGGCGGACAACCCGTGCCGAGAAGGGTCACTTTGATCCTCTTTTCCTGTGCTGAAACAGTGGCAATCACCGCCGCCAATAGTCCCACTACCATTACACTTCGAAAGATAACTGAAGCCACGTCGCTCCTCCTTAATTTGAAGCCTAACACTCAGCCTCAGCGGCGTAGTGCCGCTACCTGCTGAACGTTAGGTGGCGTTCCTTGACTCGTCGTGACGCCCTCGCACCTCGTAACGAAGCGCCACCATGCCGCTCTTGTAGGCTTTGACCTCCGCCAGATGGAGGGCGATGTCTTTGTCGAGCTTCTCGAAGAAGGGAATTCCGTCACCAATCAAGATTGGCAGGATCGAATAGCGAACTTCGTCGGCTAACCCTAGACGAAGGCATTCGCCGGAAACTACACCGCCCCCAACAAACCAGATAGAACGGAACATCGGTCGCAAGCGCCCATTCACAAACTGCGCGAGATCGCCTGAGTAGAACTCGACCGTATTCCGGGTTCGCGGCAGCTCGCGACGAGTGAGGACGAAAGTGGGTTTTTCGCCGTAGGCCCACCCCAATCCTTGGGATTCAAAATTCAACGCGGTCTCATAGGTTCGCGATCCCATGACGTAGCAGTCAATCGTCTTGAGAAAGGCCTCGACGAATTCGGGGTCTAGGGTGTCCCCGCCTGCGAATTCGTCGGCCGTCTCCATCCAAGCGACGCTCCCGTCCTTTCGAGCGATGAATCCGTCGAGGCTCGCTGCCATGTGGATCGTTACGTGAGAATCAGTGTTTGCCATCGTGTCCCCCGATCTTTTTCTTTCCTGACTGGCATCGCTACGGCGTAGCGGACAGCTTTTCAGGCGCGAAGCGCCGCATCTGAATAATCCTATAGCTTCAGGCGAGCCACCGAATGCTTTTTGTCAGCGGGCGCGGCGCACAGCATTCCAAGAACGATAAGACATTACGGCCTCCGTTGCCTGCTGCAGTTCGATGCGATTTCCTGCTCACGCTAGCTTAAAATTCGGATTCTCTATTACTCCTATCACGTTCCCAAACGGGTCTTTCACCATACCCACTCGAATCCCTTCACCAACATCTTGCACCTCTCGGTATGGCTCGGCTCCTAGCTCAATCAATCGCCGCAATTCCTCCCTGGCATCTTCCGTACCCCAATACGCAACTTCATTAGTGCCTTTCGACACGCCAGAGGGGTCCGGGTCTAATCCCAACTCGAACCCTCCAACATTGAAACCGACGTAAAAGGGTTCATCGAAGTATGGTGCAAAGCCCAAAACACTACTGTACCAAGCCTTGGCTTGTTCAATGTCATCAACGTGGTAAATTACTGTTCTTAATCCTAGAAACATGGTATCTCCAATCCTGTGCCTCTTAGTCTATGCAAAGATGAGCGTCCTGGCTTCAGCAAGCAGAGCATCGTGGGGCTTCTTCTCGCCAGCAGCTAAGGCCCGGCGTAACCGAGCGCCCGCCGAATACTCAAAGAGCATGATGAAACCCGCATCGCGGGCTCCGCTTCATCTCGTTATTGGGCGGCGGGCCGCTCGACCGACACCACGCCACGCGGCTAGCGCTCTGGCGACGCCTGTCCCCTCTAACCCGAGGGTTTCCTGCCGTCGCGCTTCGGCCCCGCTTTACTTCATCGCAGTCGCCACTTTTTCCTTAACGGCTTTGAGCGCCTCGGACGGCGTAATCTCGTTCCCCTGTCCGTCTACGTAATGGATGTCGAGCGCTGCGTCGGAATAAATGTAAAGTAGGCAAGCCTGCTCACAGCGGAATTGATGGACATGACGAGAAGGCATCATCGCAAAACCGCCCGCTCGAAGAGTGAACGGTTTTCCATCCTTCATTTCCACACGGGCGACGCCACTGACCAGCATCAAGTGCTCATTCGGGGTATGCCAGTGCCAGGGGATCGAACACCCGGCCGCCACTTTGGCGAGGATGATAGAAGGTCCTTTTGTGGGATCGCCGCTCTGTACGGAACCTGGCGTGCAGGTTGGCAGCCCCGGAACAGTTACGAACTTCATCTCCGCGATATTTTGGCCCGCCGATTTCCCAGCCGCTTCCTGCCCCTGAGCCGGCGCCGAGATGAATAGCAACAACAACAGCGTAAATGACCAGAATGGCCATCGGATAGTCATAATCTTCACCTCCTAATATTTGAATTGATGTTCTGACTGCGTTTTCAAGACTGCATCTGATTTCAGCAATGACCGTCCAACGTCTGGCGTAACCGAACCGCGCACCTTGAATTGAGCGGAGCATAGGAAACGCGCTCGCGCCGCTCGCCTCTAACGATTGGTCCGGTGGCGTTCGATGAAAGACGCGCCGCTGGTTTTCCTCGGCCGCCGGGCCTCACGCAAGCCCCATCGCGCGGAGCCTCGTGCCGACGAATGCGTTAACTATCAAAGATGCGGTACGACGCCCTACGAAGCTTGCGCATCGCCATATGAAGCTTGCGCATCAGCGGCCGGCTTGCGCGCGGCGAGCCATGGCGTACCGCGGTAAGAGTCGGCCACCACCCAGCCGGCGGCCGTCAACGCCAAAGTGATAACGAATTCGCCCATTTGGAAGTCGTTGACGGAGCCGGCCGCCAGGATAGGTACCCACACCAGCAGCGCAAACAAACCCATTTGCAAGGCTGAGAGCGCCGCGGCCAGCCGCGCAAAGACACCGATGAGCACCGCCAGGCCCGCTGCGATAAAGGTGCCGCCGGTGATATAGGCCCAGGCCACGTGCCCGGGCAGCCAGCCAGGCACCAGCTCGGCGGTCCCTTTGACATTGGCGAAATGAGCATAGCCGAAGGGGATCAAGCCCAGACCGTAGAGCGCCCGCGCGATGTGCAAGCCCTTGTCGCCAGTGGCGAAACCGAGGCGCTGCCGGTCCCAGTCTGTGGCGAACCGGGCATACAGCACCCAGGCGGCGGCCACCATCACCAGGGTCTCGCCGCAGCTCCAGGTCCCCTCCACTAGCGGCGCGAGAAAGATCGCGCGGACTCTCCACAGCAGGAACCAAAGGACGAGGACGGCGAGCAGCAGGCGGGCGGCGAGGGCCGCCGTGCGCCGCCAGAGCAAGCCGATGCCCGAGGCGAGAGAGACCAGGGCGCAGAGATACACCAGTATCTCGCGTGCCGGTATGCCCTTGGGTACCGGCTGCCATACCACTGTGAAATCCCCTTTGATCAGGCCCAGGATGCCGAGGGCGATCATCGTCAAAGCAAAGGCCGCATGACCCGCGCTTGTGATGTGTATTGCCTTTTCTCTGGTAATAGTCATGTTCATCAATCCGTTTGCTGCGCAATCCATCTGCGACCGAACGATGGAAATCAGCAAGCGCGTGGTGCCGACTGGCAATCATCCGAATCCTGGTTCGCGCGCGCCGGCCAATTTCGTTGGTAGTCGCCCTATGTATACCTTTTCAACCAGCGGTTTATCTATGAGCTTTGCAGCGTACCTTCCCGCCGGCCTTATCGAGAAACCCTAACTTGATTCCACAGGCTTCACATTCACCAGCCGCACGCCGTTTGGCAACCATATGCTGTTCGGCTTTTTGGTATTGCTCTCTTTCATCGTCAGCCAAACAGCGAAGGGGAGAAACTGATGTTTTGGAGACCGCGTAAAAATCGCGCCTGACGACCTTGCCTAAAGCCGGGTCGTCGTACATCAGGCCATAAACCATATAGCGATTTTGCATATCTTTAGCCTCATTATAGATATAATTGAGTGTGTTACTTATTTGAGGGTCTGAGATGTGACCCAGTCGAGTTTCATAGACCTCTCTGACTTTTGCCGCACACTTGGAAATACGCGAACACCATTTCATCTCAGCATGAGAAACCGTTTCGCCATCTCTGTCAAAAAAATGAAATTTGTTATGTATGGCTACCGCGAGGTTGAACCAGGCCTGCAGGGCTATGATCGGAGCCGGATCCAGGCACAAACACGCATCAAACGCTTCGATTGCCTTATCCGGTTGGTCTTCTCTGCAAGCCGCCATTGCGCGATTATAGTAGTCAACAGCAGGGTCTGGCGGAGAACTTTCCGCTCTTAATTTTTCCAGGTACTTCTGCGACTCGGCTTTGTATTTTTGAAGGGTTTCGTAGCCAAAATCCTCAGCGTCAACCGCACGTTGATACCAGGTCATGCTGATGTTTTTGTCTATGGCCTCAGTATGGGCGCCCATGATAAAGCAGACATGAGGCAGGTCCATATTGATGGATGACAAGGTGTCTATTTTTTCTTGCAAGTAGGAGATGGCTTCATTGACCCCAATGTTTTGCGCAAGATAGATACTGTGTTGAACCCATAGATTACCGAGATTATAAAAGTAATCACTGTAAGCCTGAAGATCGTCGAAAAAGAGGGAGCTATTTTTAAGACCTATGGATAAAGCTTTTTCATATTCTGCTAACCCCCTTGCCGCATCCGGCTGGCTTTCAATTCCATTTGTCCTGATTTGCTCATATTCTTGTACATCCAATTTATCCATGTACAAGGAGGCTAAAAGGCAGCGCGTAGAAAACTCCTCACTACCTCGACCGATATTCAAGGATTGTTCAAGTAGTGATATGGCTTCATCCGTTAGCTGATTATAGGTTTCAGGATCTATTGGATTGTCGGGGTCGGATATTCGCAGTACCATCCGTATCCCTGCGTCATAATATAGTTCTTCAGCACGATCCTTTTTTTGATGCATTCCATCTCTCTGCTGAAAAGGGGGAAGTGTCGCCAGCGGTTGCCACTCGCTTAGTCCTTCGTGCCAAGCCAAATCATCAAAGGAGTATTGGCCGGTTCGCAACCCCTGTTCGACATCCGCCTGCTCATAAGGGCCAGCTTGCTGCCCGTTTTTTAAGATGAAGACCTTGATATTGCCGGTCTGAGGTTGACTTTCTGGTGGGCTGCTCGTCGCAGAAACTAAAGCCGCGCCACAGGTCGTGCAAAATTTTTTTCCATCTTCAAAAGAGCTTCCACAACGTATGCATGACAACATTCAAAAGTCCTCCTTCGATAAGGTGTCTATTCATACTACGCGCAACTCACGACTACGCTTGGACACGGCGGTGACCGCGAGGCGCTTCGCAGGGCTACTATTAAGTCCGCTCGCGGCTCGCGTGAATTCGACTTGTTCTTGTGAATTCGACTTGTCCTTGGTTCACCCCGTTGCCCTTTGGTTCACCTCTGTTAGTCGCCAGCTGGACAGCCTGACTTCCCACAGGATCTCTCAGGGCGGCGGAAAAGACAGCGCGCCTGCCCGGAAATCATTCCTGCTGCTGAGACGGCGCCTGCTTCGGCTCACGTTTGATGGATTTGATTATCCGCTCAAACCATTCATGCTGGCCTCCTCCGGTTCCCGTGTTCAACCGTCTTGTGGTTCCGCCTAAGGCCCGCCTTCAACGGTCACACACAGAATGATGAAAACGATGCTTCGCGGCAACGCTTTGTTCAACTCCGCGCGTCACCACCTGGGTCTTAGGAGCCGTCTGAGATTTATCTTGATCGGAATCCCTTCAGACTCTCCAACGCGCTTCTGTTTTTCTGTGCCAACCATATGCGGGGCCTCCAAAGTAAAATCCTGTGCGACAAGGTAGCCAATAAAACGCTCAAGTCTATATAACTGATTCTTACGTCGGCTATAGAAAAATACCGGCTTGTGTCCTGGCTGATGCCCTCCTGTACTCTCCACATTAAAGACAAAAAACTGCGAATCAGCGGTCCATTGAGCGCGGACAATCCTACTTCCATGTTCACAGTCAGAAGACGAGAACTGCTTGCGAAACAGTAAAGCGCCACCCGGCTTGAATATTTTAATACGACTTTCCGGGCAAGTCTTACTCATCAGGGCGGTCTTCACGCGAAGCGTTCGGTCAGGCGAAGGGTAAGTTTGAACCTGTTGCCCGGGAACCCGGCAAGGCCGGGCGATGAAGCAAGTGATAAGCATAAGCTGTAATAATCTGAGGCGCATCGTTGATACCTGTATAGAGTCAGGCGGCCTTGGCGGAATGAAGTGCACAGTGCCTGGTGACTCCGGTGTCGGTCGAGCGTTAGGCTGCGGCTCATTCATTGCCGGCAGCTTGGATTACACTTCTGATGTTCTCGGCTATTCGATTCAATTCGCTTCGTTCAGGCTTTTGATTATAGGTCGGGGCAAACTTTAACCCAAATCCATCTCCGGCGTAGCGCGGAAAGACGTGCAGGTGAACGTGAAAAACCTCTTGCATCGCCGCTTCGCCATCAGCCAGGAAGAAATTTACGCCCTCACAATGGACTCCGCTCCTGCGTAAAGCCGCCGCAAGCCGTTGCGCCAGGCGGAAGAGTTGGGCGCCTTCTTCGGGCTTTAAGTCGGCCAGATAGGAAGCATGCCGATTGGGAACAATGAGCACATGCCCGGCATTAACCGGCTGAATATCCATAAACGCCGAGCAGAGGTCATCTCGATAAACAAAGCTGGCTGCCAACTCGCCATTTAAGAGTTTACAGAAAATACAGTCCTCTTTATTGGTCATCAGGTTCCTCGGAGATTAGCCAAGCCGCTGAACATTCCTGTTCAGCGGGTCCGCGCACGGCATTGTTTATTCACACGAAACGCGCGTTACGGCCTCCGCTGCAAAGTCTTGTCAGGCGCTTGGTCACGGCAAGACCCTCCACATCGGGCTCTCTACAGGTAGGCGTTTGGTCTAAGAAACCTTGATGAGGGCCTGTGCAAACATCTGATACATCTGCTCATTCGCTGCATCAAAAGTGAGGGATACGGAGATACCGCCGATGAGTTGCCAACCATCCGCCATCCTTTTGTTTACTTCTTCGATCAGGCGTTCTAGTTTATCTTCAGAACTGACGACCGTGTATTGACTAGCCATGTCTATTCTCCTTTAAGCGAACGGTGTGGAATGGAACCTGAAAAATAGTTACCTACTCAATCGGTTTTGCCTCTGCCTTTGCTTACCTGGCAGTTACCTGATCCCCACATTTGGATCAGGAAGACGCGGGGAAAGACTGTACGCTCTTTTCTGCGGATCTTAGCTTTGAGCCTTTCCGCGTGACCAACAGTTGCCGCTAGTATGTTCTCCTTAGCTTCAACTTGCGCGATTCTGCGCCTAACGCTCCAGTTACATCGGGTGCGAGGACTGGCAAACCGTCGCCAGCCACGAACCCGCCTGGGCGGCACTGCTCGCGCTCCGGCGCAATGCAGAGTTCTATGAAAGGAAGTCAAGAGAAAAAACCTTTCCTGACCTGGCCATCGGAAGAATTTTTCCTGACGGTCAGCCCCGTTCGATGATCTGGAACCTCTCGGCTTCTGCATCTGCGCCTCGCGCTCGCACGCTACTTCCTTGTCGTTTCGTTCGCTCGCCTCATTGGCTGATCGGTGGTCTTCTACTTCTTGACCAGGGTTCTATCGGAGTCTCTGACGACTACAGCTTCTTCAGGTCATTCGAGGGGGCATACGGTTAGGCTTGGCCCTCTCACGGGCGACTCTGCATTTGGATACTTCCCCTCGTCCTTTGGCTCGTGGAACTTCTCGACTCTGGCGATGCCTACGGCGACTTTGATGCTCACCAAGTTCCACTTCCGTTAGGCCACTCGTTTCGTCAGCTTCTGCTCCTCGAACTCCTCGCCGCTTTTCCATACCGCCAAGGTTACGGCGGCAAGTTTGCGCGCCACCGTCAGCATTGCCATCTCCGAGCGCACCCCTTTTTCAGTTAGGGCACTGTAGATTTTCTTTATCGAATCCTCTTTGAGCGCTTGTAATGCGGCACTCTTGAAGACCCGCTTGAGCCGCCGATTGTACTCTTTAGTCAAGCCGCGAGTCTGGATGCTTTTGCTTCGCCGTTGCAGTCGCGAATCACGAAACTCGAAATCGGCTGACGAGCGCGTCACTACCGATAAGCCGCAATAGGTCCAGAACTGCCGCTTGGTGCGAAAGCGCTGCGGCGAGCCAACCGCTGCGATGATTTGCGCCACTCTGACAGGGCCAAGCGTCGGCACGTTCAGTAAGACTTTGAAAGCGCGATGCCGCCGGGCTTCTTTGAGCATCTCCAGTTTGGCGCGCCGACGCAGCGCTTTGAGAAAGTCGCGTTCTT
>JBIOWC010000772.1:0-10774 GCA_044868105.1 Blastocatellia bacterium | reverse complement strand
CCGCCGAAAGGTGTTCCGGTTTGCTCCGCTACAGTCAGCAACCGGACAGACTTTGCTGGATAGTTATGGATTACCGACTACCCTCTCTTCAATTGTGCTGATTCAAAAAGGACAGGCCTATCGCTACTCTGCAGCTACCTTAGAAATCTTTCGCCAACTCGGATTGCCTTGGTCTCTGCTCTATCTTTTTATTCTCGTTCCTCCGGTCCTGCGCGACCTCATTTATGAAACCATCGCCAACAATCGATATGAGTGGTTTAACCAGCGAGAGAGTTGCCGCATCCCAAGCGCTGAAGAGCGGGTGCGATTTCTTTATTGATCGGAGTTTTGACGTTTGAAACAAATACCCTCACTCAACGGGAGTTCAAAATTGGCGGTGATTTCGGTAGTGATTCCGACAAAGAACCGTTGCGCCATGCTCGAAGAGACGCTCAGGTCTGTGCAGGAACAAACCTATTTGAACTGGGAAGCTATCGTCGTTGACGACGGCTCAAGTGATGGCACGGCTCACCTGGTCGAAACTCTTGCGGCGGCTGACCCGCGGGTGCGATATGTGCGGCGCGAGCGCCAACCCGCCGGCGCGCCGACCTGTAGAAATATCGGGCTTTCCCTGGCCAGGGGCGAATATGTGATGTTCCTGGATTCTGATGACCTGCTGGCTCCGAGCTGTTTGGAACGGCGCTTCGCCGTTCTGCAACAAAACCCCGCAGTAGACTTCGCGGTGTTTCCGACGAGAGTCTTTAATCGGGTTCCCGGAGATTCCCCATACCTGTGGAATGTCTTTAGCGACGAGGATGAGTTGGAGCGGTTTTTTAGATATGACCCGCCCTGGCAGACGGTTGGTCCGATCTGGCGAAAAAAAAGTTTAGAACGGGTGGGTTTTTGGGATGAACGCGCCCGCAGTTGGCAGGACTGGGAATTTCATGTGCGCGCGCTTGCCGAAGGGTTAAGCTACATCAAGGTCATTGAGCCGGATTCTTTCTATCGCGACTCGCAGCCTGGAACGATCAGCCACGCCTCGAAACAGCGCCTTTACAAACTCAATCGCTCGCGCGTGCTGCCAGAAGTTTTGGCCAGCGTTCTGGTCAAACTTCGGCAGCGGGCGGCCTTGACTTCGCGTCGTCGCCGCTTGATTGCGGCGCTTTTTTACCGACTGGCCTTCTCTTCCGGTTTATCCCATCGGAAAGCCTTAACAATTTGGCACAGAGCGTGGAAATCAAGAGCGATTCATCCTATCAAATTCCTGGTCGTCTTCTTGTGCTGGAATTATCTGCGACGCATCCCCTGGCGCTGTCGAGTGTGGTTGTTTCCAGAGGTGAAACTGATCGGCTCAGGAACGACGCATCTGAGAGCAACCCGGCCCTTTTTGGAGGGCACAACCGAGATGCAAAACAGCCCTGACTTACCCTTAACGTTAAGGGCAACTGAGTCGGCCGCGTGTTCAACCAGTAAGGCGAGTTCCATAAGTAAATGAGCAATAAAAATCAGCACCCCGGCATCCTGATGAAAACTGTCGAACCTCCTGTTGCAACGTTGAACCACACGGTTCTTTGTCTATCCACGTTTTTCTCGACCGATAGAATCTTGCTCTACAGCGGTTTTCTCGAACATCTGCGACCCCTGGCGCGGCCGCGCATCTGGAGCTGGGCCGGGCTTGAAGCCGCCTTTACAGCGGACATCGCCGGCAAAGATTGTTTCGAAGTTTTTGACGGCTCGGCCTCTATACCGGAATGGCTGAATGTGTTGCGCCATTTTCTGGATTATTGTTGGGATCACAAAAAACTTTCAACGTCGCGCGCCAGTTTCTGGCGGTTGCGAAAATCGCAAGAGAGTCCGCGAAAAAATCATGTCCTTCGCCGTCTTGCCAAGATGGTCGCCGCGCTTTCCGCGCCAGAGTTAATGGAACGCGCGGTTGAACGATTGGTCATCCGTTACAGTCGCAATCAGCAAGTCTATGCCAGTCTTCTGGAAAACCAGGTGGACGCGGTATTCTCGCTGGTGCCGTTTCAGCCAAATGAAATGGCCATCATTGCGGCGGCCAAAAGACTGTCTATTCCGACCATCGCTTTTATTACCTCCTGGGATAACCTGACCACTAAAAACCGTTTGCTGTTTGATTATGATGTTTATGTGGTCTGGTCGGAGCAGATGAAACAGGAACTTTATCGCTTCTATCCGAAAAGTCGTAATAAGCCGGTCTATATCGTCGGCGGCGTTCAATACGACGCCTTTGTCAATCAGCGGTATCAACTGAGCCGCGCCGAATTCTTCCGTCAAAACGCGCTTGATCCGGCGCGTCCGATGATTGCTTATTGTCTCGGCTCACCGAATCTCATCCGCGAAGACCACGGAGCGTTGCGCTATCTGGAATTGCTGAGGTCTTCGAGCGACCTCGCCCAGGCGCAGGTGGTGATTCGCCCGCATCCCGGATTTTATGAAAAAGGTTATACGGAGCTGACGAAGATAAAGGAGCGCTTCCCGGATGTCATCATTCAAAGCGCGCATCGTTACTGGAAAAAGGTGGCTTTTCAAAATGAAGAGAGCATTACCGAATGGGTCAACACCATTAAACATGCCGATGTCGTCGTCAATCTCTCATCCACGATTGCCGTAGATGCGGCCATCTTTGACCGTCCGGTGATCAATCTTGATTTTGACCCTGAGCCGGGAGCGCCCAATCAACAACTGGTCAAAGAGATCAATCATCAGTGGGATCACTTTCAACCCATCGCCCACTCGGGCGGCATCTGGCTGGTCAACGATTACGACGACCTGCTCAAGGCCACAAGAACCTATCTGGCAAAACCCGAATTACACCGTGAAGCGCGCAAGTGGATAGTGCGTTATGTCTGCGGTGAGGTTGATGGGCGAGCCGGCGAGCGCCTGGCCGAGGCAATTTTCGCGGCTCTAAGCCAAGGCGACGACGCAGCGCAAACGGCAAAGCTTGCGGCTTACCCCATTGCAGAGCGCAGTGATTGGTGTCAGGAATAACGATGAACAGTAAAAAAGTGCACATCTATTTACAGGATTGGCTGCCGCGTCAAGATGGGACGGGACCCAACAGCAGAATCTATTCAAATGTGCGGGCCTATCTCGACAGCGGCTTTGAAACCGAAATCGTCTATGTGCAAACGAAAGCCGATGCGCCGCTCAAACCCGAACCGAGTTTGGCCGGGGTCAAGTGGACGCATGTTCCGGCGCTCGGCGTCAATCGCGAAAGCCTGGCGCGCGGGCTCCATCGCCTGGCCTATTGGGCCGGATGGCCCGACCGTCTGGCGATGGATTACCGATTTCGGACGCGCGCCCTCATCCGCGCAGAAGTAAAGAAACGCGTCTCTGAAAATCCCGCTAGTATTCATCATTTTGAATATCTGGGAACCGCTTCCGCCATCGCTGATTTTCCGGCATTCAATAGTCTCTGGAGTCTGCAGGATATTGAATCCGACTTTACTGCCGGACATCAACGCATCCGTCAGGATGTTGAAGGCAAGACTCCGAAGCGCTCAGAGGTGCGCGCCGCCAAACGCTTATCCAAGACCGAAAAGCTGGTCGCCTTAAACACCCGGCTCGTCTTGTGTATCGCCAAACATGAGCGCGAGGTTCTGCGCCAGGAATGGGGTTGTTCGCATGCAGAGTTTTTCCCGATGAGTATGCCGATTGAAAATCCGGTGCCGCGAAGCCGAGCGTGGTTGGCCGATGGCAAGTTAAAACTGCTGCATGTCGGGCGCATAGATTCGCTTCCGAGTTTTTATTCGCTGCAATTTTTGTTGAGCGAGGTCTTTCCGCGGCTCGACCAAAAAGAGCTTGCGCAACTGGAACTCATCGTGGTCGGTGAACTTCGCGAAAGCCGGCGCGCCCTGCTGATTCAAGAGCTGGCCAGCCGCTTTCCGCAGGTTCGCTTCACCGGATTTCAAGATAACCTGCGCGATTTTTATTCCACGGCGGACCTGCAGGTTGTCGGCTCAACTACGGCGACCGGATTGCGCACACGGATTGTGGAATCCTTCGCCTATGGCATGCCGGTGCTCAGTACCCGGATTGGCGCCGCCGGAGTTGAAGGGTTGGTGGATGGCAAGAACATTTTGCTCGCCGAAGGTGGAACGGACTTCGCGCAGCATCTCAGAACGCTGCTGGGCGCTCCGCAGCGTTTGCAAAGTTTGGCGATAAGCGGCGGCGAAACCTACGAGAAAATCTACAGCCGAAAGGCGGTCGCGTTGGCGCTTCAATCATTGCTTTCAAGGTATCTCTCAATATGATGATCAATCAAGTAAAACACTATTTGAAAAAAGGACGAGGCAAGGCGGCCTATATTTTTCGGGTTAGTCCCAATCTCTGGCAATTGCCGAATGCTTTAAAAATTTATGAATTTGACGAAACCCTCAAAGGCGTTCAGTTAAAGGAAGGACAGCGGGTTTTGGATCTCGGTTGCGGTCGCGGCCTTCAATCGCAGATTATTGCGCGACAAGGGCCGGCGGTGGTCGGCGTAGACCCCAGTCAAAAACGCATACAAAATGCCCGCCGTGAACTCGAATTCAGTTCGGTTCGCCAGCGCGTCGAGTTTATCTGCGGAACCCTCGAAGACGGAAAATTCGATGCCGCGAGTTTCGATTATGTCTTCAGCTTTTGCGTCTTCGAGCATATTGAAAATCTTCGCGAAGTCTTTGCCGAGTTGCACCGCGTTCTTAAACCCGGCGGCGAAATCCATACCACGGTTGACGCGCTCTCTAACATCGCCGACGCGGCGCTCATTGACCTCCATCGTCAGACTTACAGCGTCTATCGTTACTTCAGACCCGATACCGTCAAAGCCTGGTTTGCGGAAGCCGGTTTTGAACTTTTTCATCAACGCTATTTTCTGAAAAGCCCTTTGGCCAGAGAGGCCGTGATACGGGAATTGCAACAGGGAGCCGTGGCGCAGTCGCGCGCCGAAAGGCAGCAAGGTTATCAGCAATTAGTGGCGGCTGAACGCGCCGCCGAAGACGGCGATGGCGGCATCATGATTTTGTGCCGGGCGCGCAAAATTTGACGGTTTGTCTAACTTGCATTCAAGAGGTTTCCATCAAGCCATGTGTAAAGATCGCGAGATTCAACTCAAATCAGTTTCCATCATCATTAGCACCTGTGACCGCCCGGAGATGCTCAATCGCTGCGTCGAGCGTCTGGCGCATCTGGAAGTTCCCGATGGGGTTGACTGTGAACTGGTGTTGGTGAACAACAGCCCAACCGACTATGCAGCCGAGTTCAAGCGTTTTTGCGGGCTTGCGAATATGCGCGTCCAGTTGTTGCACGAACCGCGGCGCGGCCGGTCGTATGCCCACAATCTCGCCATCAGCGCCGCCCGGGGCGACATCCTGATGTTTACGGATGATGATGTGATGTTACCGCGCGAATGGATACGCGCAATGTGCGCGCCGATTATTGCGGGCGCCGCTTGCGCAGTGGTTGGCGGGGTCAAAATATCACCCGATTTGGAGCGCCCCTGGATGGGCAACCTTCACAAAGCGCTCTTCGTTTCGACTAAAAATATGGGCGTTGCGCATGACGTGGAATTGGTGGGCGCGAATATGGCGGTCGCCAAACAGGCGCTGCAAAACGGTCCGCGATTCGATGTGGAACTGGGCCCCGGCGCGCTCGGGTTTTATGACGACACGCTTTTTTCCCGACAACTCAAAGCCGCCGGATGTCGCATTGCGCCGGTTTTTAATGTCGTCGCCGAACACTGTTTTGACGCCGCGCGTCTCAGTCGCCGCAGCATTCTCGATCACGCCCGACGCAAAGGAAAATCGCTGGCTTACCTCAGACACCACTGGGATCACCGAACCATTGGTTCGCCGCGCTGGAAATTTATCGCCGCCATCTTAAGGCTGCTCAAGTGGCGATGTCTGAGAGCCAGTGAATGCCTTTCACGCGAAGGCATGCCGGAGTGGGAAATCACCCTGGTTTCGCACATCCATCTGTACCGCCAATACCTCGTCGAAAGACGACGCAAACCCAACTACGAGTTGTTTGAGTTTAATCAAGGATAATTGATGTCATCGCCTATGCGCTGCTTGTTCATTGTTTCTCAAGCGCCCCTTTCACCCAATTACACGGGCGGCGGAGCGGCGGTCTGTTACGAACAGCTCGTATCGTTGTCGCAACTCGGACATGAGATACACCTTTGGCACTATGCCTATCCCGAGGCCCGCCAAGAATTTCTTCGCTTTGTGGGCACTGAACCCGGGCGCTGGGACGAGGTACAGGAAATCTGCAAATCGGTCACCATCAGCACTCTACCGGCCAGAGCCGGAATCCTTGATCGGTTGAGAAACAAGGCTGCCGGATTGATTTCAGGAGAAGAGGTACATAACCCGGTTCTGCGAACCAAAGCCTTTGCCATTTTGCAACAACTGATTGCCAAAACCCGTCCGCAGCTCATCTGGGCCGAGCATTTCGGTCCCGCTCAGGTGGCGCTTCTTCAAAAGACCATTCCGCTGGTCTATTCCCATCATGACTGGCTCTATAAAATTAAGCTGTTCACGCCCCCGATGAAAGAAAAGATGAGAATCGCCGAAGAACGTGTGGCGACTCAATCAGCCGCCGTCATCAGCGGTTCCGCCGTCGAATGCGCTCAGCTGCGTGAAGTGGGGGCAAAAAATGTATTTTATCTGCCGGTCTCTTACGAACCTGCGCCCTGGATGCCAACTCGTGTGACGGCGCTCGAAGCGCCTCGCGTCGTGCATCTCGGCGGCATGGCGACAACGGCAAACAAAGTCGGTCTTGAACGGTTTGCGGAGGTGGTGTGGCCCCAGGTCTCCGGTGAGATTGCCGACTTTTGGGTCATCGGAGATGTGAGTAACGCGGGAAGCAGACTGGCGCGTTTTCTGGAAGCGGTAACCTGTACCGGTTATGTGATGGACCTCAATGAAGTCATGCGTCCTTTTGACCTCCACCTGATTCCCTGGGAACAGAATACCGGACAACGCACACGCTTCGTGCAGGCCTTAAATTACGGCCAGGTTGTCATTGCCACCCGCGCTTCGGTGTCCGGGTTTCCCGAACTCGTTGATGGCGAAAATTGTTGTCTGGTTGACCGGCTCGAAGACATGGCAGAGGCAATCAGGCGCTTGCTTGCCCGTCCATTTGAAAGAGAGCGCATTGGGCTGGCGGCGCGACACACCTTCATGAATTGCTTCACCCGCGAGGTCTTGCTACCTCGATATGACGAAGTGATTCAATCGGTCATTCGTGACGAGAACCCCTGGCGCGAAACATCACCCTATGAAGCGAAATCCGAGGCAACTTCCGCAACCCCCAATTAAGGCGGCCAGTGGGTGCAACCGATAAATGGCGATGCAAAACGGCGATTTTCAAAATAAACAGCTTTGCTGCAGTCATCAGCTAAGCCCGAAGGAGAGCAGATAGAGATGAGGGCGAGTCGGGAATTAGTGAAAGAGCCGGCGGGCGCCGCGTTGGTCGAAGACCTCGCCCAAATTGAAACCGCGACCAACGGCCCGCGCGTTGCCGTCATTCTTCCGCGCGGGGAGACGCTGCGCAATTTTGTTTATACCCGAGCCCTCGACCAGGTTGGCGAACACCTCGACCTCAGTCTGCTTGCCGTCATCCCGGACGAAAGTTTCTATGAGCTGCTCGCCGAGCGTTACGGACAGGTTACTCGTATGGAACCCTTGACGGAGCCTTGGAAAGTTCGCATCACCCGTGAATTGCTGGATACGGCTCACGGACGATGGTTGTGGTCGGCAGCGGCGCGCGAGCGCTGGAGGCTGCGCGACCTGGAAGCCTCGAGCGCCTCAAAAAAACTGAAACGGTTGACCAAGAAATTCATCTGCAGGCTGCTGGCGAATCGTCTCTGCCTGAGCGCGCTCTCCGCGCTTGAATGCCGATTGAGCCGGCAGGCTTCGACGACTCAAGGCTATGCGCAGTTATTTCGCTCGCTCAAGCCGTCGTTGCTGTTTAACAGTTCGCATATCCATAGCCATATCGCTTTGCCCGCCGTACACGCGGCGCAAGGCCTGGGAATACCGACAGCCACCTTTCTTTTTTCGTGGGATAACCTGACCTCGCAAGGGCGAATTATGCCGCCCTACGACTATTATTTTGTGTGGAATGAAGCGATTCGCGAGCATCTGCTGGAGATTTATCCAACCATAAAATCTCATCAGGTGTTTGTGACCGGCACGCCGCAATTCGATGGTCATTTCAACCTTGAGTTTTTCTGGTCGCGTGAAGAGTTCTGCGAATGTATCGGCGCCGACCCTAAACGCCCGCTGGTCTTTTACAGCACCGGAATGGCCAATCATATGCCTGATGAACCGCTGATTGTCGAAAGGATTGCTGACCTGGTCAGCGGGATGAAAGAACTGGGTTCTCCGCAACTGATGGTTCGCGTTTATGCCAAAGATACCACGGGGCGCTTTGAAGAGCTCAAACGGCGACGACCCGACATCCTCTTTCCCGAAGTCCCCTGGGAAAAAAATTGGCTGACGCCGAAGTTTGAAGACAATTTTATTCTGACCAACGCCTTGCGACACAGCGCCATCGGCATCAATGTCGCTTCGACGATTTCACTTGAACTCTGCATGTTTGATAAGCCGGTGATTAATGTCGGCTATAACCCTGAAACCATTCCCCGCGCAACCTTGGATTACGCCGGTTATTACGACTTTGACCACTATCGCGCGGTGGTCGAAAGCGGCGCGGTCCGGGTAGCCTGGTCAGCGGAAGAGATGCGGGAACTCATTGAAGAGGCGCTTCTGCATCCTGAAAGAGATAGCGAAAAGCGTCAGGCGCTGCTTGCGCGAATGTTCGGTGATACCCTGGATGGAAGCTCGGGGCAGCGCATCGCCGAGCGCCTTATCCAACTTGCGAAACAGCATGCTGCACATCCTGTCGGTGAAAAATTAACCTGAAGGTCAAAGCGCGATTGGCGTATAAGGGCTACCTGATGCAGCCTCGTGAAAGCCCCGACCGCCGCTCTCTAGCGCCTTCACACGAGTAAGCAAATCGAAGCAAACTGGGAGTCCGGCAATTTGCCAGACCCGGTTTTCAACCATCAATCGGGCGAATTGAAAAGTAGCCTCAACTGTCCAAACCTTGCAAGGTTGGTCTATGAGGAGTTTTTACAATGCGTGCTATTGCCACCCCCGTCAACGAAGTGAGTAACTTTGGAAAAATTGGTTCGATCATTACTGGTGTTACGACAGACCAGCGCGAGCGAATGCTGGCTTCCGATTCCTTTAGATTCCGCCATGGACTCGTCGGCCATCCGTCGCTTTGTTTGCCGGAGATCAGGAAACTGGCAGAGCAGATGTTGGCAGAAAAACGTTTCGATCAGGTCTTCTATAAAACCGGCGTGTCTATGGCGAATAGCAAATATAGCGATGCCCAGTGCGCCCAGGACATCCTCAAGGTGTTGGAAAATCTGAATACGGCTGGAGCCTGGTTGCGTTTGACGCGAGTGGATGAAGTCAACGCGCAGTTTAACGACATCGTTGAACAATTTTATGCTGAGCTTTCCGAACTCTATCAGCAGGACATCAAGTCGCGTACCTTGAAGATGTTTGCCACCGTGTTTATCTCATCTCCACGCGCCTATACCAATTATCACCTCGATCACACCTGGAATTTTCTCTTACAAATCAGCGGTCGAAAAACGGTTCATCTGTATGACCCGAACGACCCGCAGGTGTTGACGCAAGAGGACAAGGAGGGCTGGTACATGCAGGAGGTGACCATCAACCCGAGAGCTCCGGAGAAGGATACGGCTTATAATCTGGAGCCCGGTGACGGCGTTCATCATCCGGTTAACGCCCCGCATTGGGTACAGAACGGCGCGGAGATTTCGATTTCACTTTCACTCGGGCTTTGCCTCCATGATTCGAATCGCGATGCGAAGATTTACCAGACCAATTACCTATTAAGAAAATTGGGTCTCAATCCGACACCGCCACACCAGTCAAAAAGGCGGGATTCGATGAAAGTCTCTTTCATCTCGCTATGGTCTGACCAAAACCCCAAACATTTAGACCAGGCGGTCTATTCCGGAATCACCCGCCTCAAACGCCTCTTGAAGTTTGGGCGTCAGGTCGCATAACCCGAGGTTCGCATCTGGGCAAACAGAATGAACCGTGTTGATGAGCAAAGGACGCCACGTGGGCGGGCTAATCTAAGGCAGAAAATTTCACATCCAGCAGTTGCAGACAGCAGAAAGGGGACGCTTAATGTCTACAGCCATCACCAGGACAATCGAGTCGAATCAATCCATCGCGGTTGAACTTCCAAAAACCCTATTCAACCATCAGGCGGGCGAATTCGGAGCAAACTTTAACCGGTTGCCGTTTATGGTTTCGCACAATCTTGCCAATCATCCGCTCTTTGAGATACCCCGGCTTATCGAGCTCGCCAAAACCTTGTTTAGTAATGGCGGCGGGAAGGTCTTGTTTCAAGAGGGCAAAATCCCTTTTGGGCGGAAATGGGAAGATGTTCCGAGAAAAACTTTTTCCTTCATCGAAGGCATCAAGCGCATTCAGGAATCCGGTTCGTGGGTACTGCTTAAGAGCGTTCAGGAAGACCCGGAATATCAAGCGCTCGTGGAGGCCTGCATCAAAGAACTCTCAAAGCTCACGTCGGTTGATCTAGACAAGGAAATCTCCTGGCTGGAAGGGTACATTTTTATCGCCACGCCGGAATCGGTTACGCCTCATCATATTGATCATGAGTCCAATTTCCTTCTCCAAATCCATGGCGAGAAGAATTTGAATGTCTGTGATCCGGC
>JBIOWC010000771.1:0-9694 GCA_044868105.1 Blastocatellia bacterium | reverse complement strand
GGGCTTTGAATTTGGTCTGCACGTTAGCTTCCAGACGTTTGCCTTTCATGGTCGCGTCAATGTTGTAGTGCAGAAAATCAATGAGCTGATGGGTTTCGTCAAAGACCGCCGCGCTGGCGTAATGCTCACGGAGGTGTTCGGATATCCAAACGCCATCCGATTTTTCATTGAAATTGACCAGCACCACCTCTTCGGGTTTAACGAAAGGATTGCCGAGCGGGTCAATACCGAAAAGCGAGTCGCCATATTTTTTAGCATCGAAGAACGCATAGAACAGCCCGCTTTGATTCGTCGATAACAAATCCATCAGAAGGCGCCCGTCGAGGTTATATCGCAGGAAGGCGCCCGCCAGACTGTAGATGCCGGTTTTGCCTTTTTTTAGCAGATAGCGATGGTCGTTGAAATAATCCTGAGCTTGCGCATTCACCGGACCGGTTTTTATTTCCGCAGCCTTTTTCACCGCTTCGTACGTGTCGTCCGTAAATCGTAAAGCCATTTTGCTGAATTGGTCTATGAAGGATACGGCGCCGGTAAAATTGCTCAAGTGTTTGGCTTCGACATCAATCAGCGGGGTCGCTTGAATTTCGCCGTCGCCGATGAAGACCGCGGCGGTCACCTTGCCTTCGGTTGGCGTCAGAAAAAAGAGTTGCCCCTGTTTGAAGGTGATGGTGGCCAGGTCGCGTTTGAGAACAAGGTTGGTGACCGTCGCATAATCGCCGCTCAGTTTTGCCGCTCGTAGCGCCGTATAACTCGGATGAATGGCCGAGACATCAACCTTTTCGGTAATCGGCGCAACTTCAAGACGAAGGCTTACTGCCTCTCGGCCGCCGGCTTTAATCGTGATGATTGGTTTCGTCGTTTGTTTGAACCCCGAAGCCTCAACCACAATTTCATAGGTGCCCGCCGGGATTGACGTAAAAACAAAGCGCCCGCCGTCGCCGGTTTGAGCTTCGGCCACTGTCCGCCCATCAACTGTTTGCAACAGGACACGCGCTGCCATTACGCCCGCGCCTTGCGGGTCAAGAACTGTGCCCTCAAGCTGTGCGCTCTGTGTGCCGGGAGTTGCGGAAGAGACTTTCGGGAACCCGACAAATAAAGATTGGGTAAGCATGAGCGCCAGCGTGACAGCAGCTATTCTCTTGATCATGTATAAAAACTCCTCCGACTTTGCGGGATGTCCAAATGCTTTGTAAAACCCGAACGCTTTGGCGAGGGCAAAAAGTTATCATCAGTTGATGACGGTATACAACCGTTCGGTGAAGGGTTCAGGTCGTTCACAAAGTAAGGTGCTGACGGAGATTTAGACTGACAGGCGAAAAGATAAAGTTTATCCTCGGCTGAGACAGAAAGGGCGGCTAAGGGGAATCCGATGAATCAGTTTTGTCCGTTTCATCCGAGGATAAAAGTTATTCTTGCCGGACAAAAACCCCTGTATGACAATAGCGTTAGCGAATAATAAATTGGTATCCTCCCTTCGTAACAAAAATCAATCAGGCCGGACAGCAGGGACTTTTATCATGAATGAACATATCTTTCGTGAATACGACATTCGCGGCGTTGTGGGTAAAGATTTAACCGAAGAATCGGTTTATGCGGTGGCTCGGGCTATCGGGACATTTTATCGAAAACACCATATTACACGCGCGGGACTCGGACGCGATGCGCGGGAAAGCTCGCCGATCTTTCGCGACTTGATGATACGCGGGTTAAATGAAACCGGTTGCGACGTGGTGGATGTCGGCATGGTGCCTACTCCACTGCTTTATTACACACTGTTTGCCGAAGGGTTTAACCTGGACGCCGGGGTGATGATAACCGGAAGTCACAATCCGGCCGATAACAATGGCTTCAAAATCTGTTTGGGCAAAAGCACGATTTATGGCGAACAGATTCGCGAGATAAAATCCATCGCCCTGTCAAAAGCTTTTGCGACCGGGCAGGGAACGTCAATGAAACGCGACATCACGCAAAGCTATTTCAATTTGGTGAAGTCGAACATCAAACTCGGCTCGCGAAAATTGAAGGTCGTTGTTGATGCCGGCAATGGCATGGGCGGCATCATCGGAGCACCGCTCTATCACGAAATGGGTTGTGAAGTTATCGAACTTTTTTGCGAACCCGACAGTCGTTTCCCGAATCATCATCCAGACCCGACGGTCATCGAAAATATGCAACACGCTATTCACGCTGTCAGCGAGCACCAGGCCGATTTGTGTATCGCGTTTGATGGGGATGGCGACCGCATTGGGGTAGTCGATGAGCGCGGAAAAATTATCTGGGGCGACCAGTTGATGGTCATCTTTGCGCGGTCTATTTTACAGGAACTGCCGGGCGCCACCTTTATTGCCGAAGTCAAATGTTCGCAAACGCTTTATGATGATATCGCCAAACAGGGTGGCCATGCGGTGATGTCGAAGGTCGGCCATTCGCTGATTAAAGCGGCGATGAAAGAGCAGCACGCGGCGCTTGCGGGTGAGATGAGCGGACACATCTTTTTCGCGCATCGTTATTTCGGTTATGACGATGCGGTTTACGCGGGCGCCAGGCTCTTGGAAATTTTATCGAAAACCGACCAACCCCTTTCCGCCTTGCTTGCCGATTTGCCGCCTATGGTGAATACCCCGGAAATCCGTTTCGATTGCCCCGATGAAAAGAAGTTTGACATTGTTCGGAGACTGACAGAAAGCTTCAAACAAACGCACAAGGTTATAGACATTGATGGCGCGAGAATCCTCTTTGAACACGGTTGGGGTTTGGTGCGCTCATCGAATACTCAGCCGGTGTTGGTGATGCGCTTTGAAGCCGATAGCGAGGCGCACCTTAAAGAGATACAAAACAGCGTCGAGTCAAAGTTGAATGAACTGGTCGGTTTGTAAGTTATTTGCTTGGTGAATACAGAGCCGATGGCTTTTTGCCGTCGCAATTCAGGAAACGGCTGCAGGGATCTCCATAAATTGTCAGTTGTAAGATCTGGGTTATCCGTTCCGCTAAAAAGCTACCTGTCATCCCTAAAGTCGTTTTTAAGGTGATGGGAGCACAAGCCATTTACAGGTATCTGGTTAGTGGCCTTTACCTCGCCCCATCCTTAGCCTTACTATGAGCCCCATAGGTAGAACCTCCTGTGCGCGAGCTAGGCGAATGACGAAACTTATCGAGGGGCCAAATAAACTTATTGTTGAAGAGCGGGTTCCTAACTCTCCTGTCGGCCCTGGCGCACTCCTGGTCGGGTCTATAGCGGTTATCACTGCAGGGTTCCTGCTAACGGATGATCCCGCGACTAACTTAGGGCTAGGCGTCATTTTCTTACTTCCCTTTTTAATACTCGGTCTGTTCCTTGTACGCAAGTCCTATAAGGTGCGCCATGTCTTTGATCTCACCACTATGCAATATGTGTCTGAATTGGTGGGCGTCTTCGGAGTGAAGAAGGAGGCGTGGGATTTACGCCGCATCAAGCTGATTGGGGTGGCCAAAGACATCAGTGATGAGTATGACGTGTACAAGGTGAAATTGGTTTTCGAGGGTGACGCGGATTCCCTGTATGCAGACAGAGCCGCTTCCTGGTGGAGCACCTGACTGCAGAGGAGCCCTTGCGAATCGCGACGGCTATCTGTCTATTCTTGAATCATCCTGAGCCGAAGGTCATCGAAGGGAGCCAGGGGGTCGAACTATTTCACAAGGCGGACAGGTGGCTCGATAAAATGGCTAAACAGTTTGAAAAGAAGTTTCGCTGAAGGAGATGGTTCTTCTCTATCCTCAAACTAACTTTTTATCCTTGTTTTCTAAGTTTTTTGTTTAGGGATGAGTTGTCGCATCCGTCAGACGAGAGAATGATTTTACGGGCCGGCGAGAGGCGGGGAATTGACAAGGGTTGGTTATTCTATTCCGCGGCTGGAAAATGGATTTTTAATCTTTCCCGTTGAGCGTAAATTGACAGCGAAACGATTAACTCTACGCGATTTTCTTTCCTTAGAAATTTTGTCAAGGGATTTGCCATTTTAAAAGCCTTGCTGCAATAATAGGGCGGGCAAAGGGAGTATCCAGAGTTCATACCCTTGCTAATGAACCCACTGATAATTACAGATGCAACCCTCGCGTATGTGTAATTGAAGATTGTCTGATAGACAGTCAGCCAACAACTAATGCCTTATCATCTTTATTGAGGTCTTATATATGAAGCCTCTCCGAATTTCAATAAACCTGTTCCTCTTGTTTGCGACTCTGTTCTGTAAGCCGGTTTTGCCGCAAACGCCTCCGGTTACCCTCGCCGGACACTGGCTGTTTGAATTCAATTTACGGAATCAAAACGTGCGTTTGCAGTTTGATGCGCAAGCTTCAGGTGAAGCCACCATTCGTTTACTGGATAATCGTGTAAACGAAGTCGTCAGCAAAGCCAGTTGGAGAGTGGGCGGACAGAGCGCTGCCGTCTATGTTTTCATCATCAACGGCGCCATAGAATTTCCCTTGGGCAATGTCGGGCGCGAAGTTGGAACCATAGAGTTTTCCGCGTCTGCAGATTTGCGCTTACCGGTAAAATCGCTGCGCGGACAAGGACAATATCATCCGCCTCGCGACCCGAATGACCTGCGCGGTGGTGAAGACCCTTTCTTTGAATTTACCGCTACCCGTGTTGAACCTTTCAATGTGAAATGGCTTTTCCCGAATGCCGGGGAACGCTTGCGCAGAGGCAAAGAAGCCAGCCTCGCCTGGAGTGTAGAACATGCTGCGCCGATTGCTGCACAACAAATCCTACTTTCTACGGATAACGGGAAATCTTTTTCTTTGCTATCGGATTCGCTTCCTGCCGATGCCAGAAATTTCGTTTGGGTAATTCCTGCAGATTTTCCAAAAATTAAAAAGGCGCGACTCAAAATTGTGGCGACGAATGCCGATGGCGTTGTCGTTGAAACTATGAGCGAATCCCCGTTTGTAATTAAATAGTCGCCTTTTTTAGCTCGCCAGATAGAAGTTAAAAAACTGACTTATCAGGCTTCCCAGCCAATCAGCTGACGAAATATTTTAAGCAACGACAAAGTTGCAGTTGGTAAGGAGAACTACTTGTGAAACGAATTATCTATCTCATTTTAGTATTGTTTATTGGGGCATTGCCATTGACCATCAACGTCGGGTTAAGTCGCGCCTCATTCGCTTCGGCAGCCGGTACGCTGCAACAGAGTGAAATGCCGGTGCGGGATGCGCCGCCCGATACGACCCCTTATACGCGTAAAGCGGTGCCGGAAGATTTAGCGCCGGGTGGAAGAGTCGCCTTGCCGAATGTGGTCATCCCACAAGCCGTGGTGGTTGATACGGTGGTCAGCAACACGGATGCAAGTTTGACCAACACCGACACGTTTGGCGACAGCGAACCTACGATTGCGATCAATCCGGCTAACCCGAATGAAATTGTCATCAGTGCCTTTTCCGGGAGTTGGGGAGCGAATGCGCCGATTTGGCATTCAACCGATGGCGGCAATACCTGGACCAAACGACTCACCATACCGGTGCCGCCCGGGCAGCCTGCCGCAATCAATTGTCCCTGTGATCAAGCGTTTGATTACGGGCGCGGCAATCAATTGGCCGGAACTTTTTTAGCAACCGATGTTTTTAGCGGTATTACCACTAATCCGGCAAACGCCGGAGCGTGGAATTGGCTGTTAAATATGGGCGTCGCGCAACGCACCAACTCGGCCGGCGTTGGCAATGCTGACCAGCCCTGGCTATTGGTCAATCGCGATAACGCGACCGCTTCGCAAGATAATGTTTATGTCGCCTATGATGATTTCACCGTCAATCCCGTCAGAATGCGGGTCGCGGTCTCTTTAGGGGTGAACCCGCCTAACTTCACCCGTGACAATACCCCTGGGGTGAGCGGCGGCGGCATCAACCCAGGTCACCGACTTACAGTCGACCCGCGCAACGGCTGGGTCTATAGCCTGTTTCAACAATCGCCCAGTAACGGCACCGGCGGGCAGAACATCAACTATCTGCTCAATCGTTCGACGGATGGTGGACAGACGTGGACTCTAAACGGCAACGCCAACGGCGTTACGGTGGCCAGCGCCGTCAGCACCCAGGCCTTTTTCAACGCGACCTTCGATATGATGAATAATTGCACCGCGAATCCGTCCAAGTTCGGCACCGTCAATGCGCTGTTAGGCGGGGTTGACCACGCTGCCGTTAATCCGAATAACGGCGATGTGTATTACGTCTATGGCAATCGTGATGGCGGAACCGGGAATAACCGTCTGGCCATCCGACGACTCACCGATAACGGCATGGGCGGCTTGACGATTGGCGCCGAAGTTTTCGTGACCGGACAGGTACAAGCCGCTTTGCCGTCGGTTGCCGTAACCAACAACGGCACAATAGGCGTGCTCTATACACAATATGACGGCATGTCCGGCGGGTTCCCGAGTTTTTCGGCGCACTTTGCCATCAGCACCGACCAGGGGGCAACCTTTCCGACCAACATCACGCTGGAGAATTTTTTATCCGCGGCTACCGATAGTGGTGCTTGTCGGCAGAGAGTTTTGGGCGATTATCAACAAGTCAAAGCCTTAGGCAATACCTTTTATGGAGTATTCACCGGCAACGGCGTGCCTTTCGGCAGACCCTTCGCTAACCACGATGCCATCTTTTTCAGAGTTCCGCTGGTGTGTGAAATCACCTGTCCTGCAAATGTCACGCAGTCGAATGACGCAAATCAATGCGGTGCGGTGGTCAATTACCCGGCGCCGACGGCTGTCAGTTGCGGCAATGTGAATTGTACGCCGGCATCCGGTTCCTTCTTCCCCGTAGGCACCACGATGGTGACCTGTGCAACTGAAGCCGGGCCCAATTGTACATTCAATGTTACGGTGAACGATACCCAACCCCCAGCCATTACTTGTCCGGCGAATATTGTGACGCCGACTGACCCGGGATTATGCTCGGCCATAGTCACCTTTTCTCCGACCGTCAGTGATAACTGTCCGAATGTTACTGCTGTTTGTGTGCCGCCCTCCGGCTCAGCTTTCCCGAAAGGCGTCACTATGGTCAATTGCAAAGCCACGGATGCCTCCAACAATATGACGAATTGTTCGTTCACCATCACGGTTAACGACCTGGAGCCGCCGATGATTACTTGTCCGAATAACATCATCGCCGTTACTGCAAATCCGGGCGATGCTTGCGTAGCTGTGAACTTCACGGTAACGGCTACGGACAATTGTCCGGGAGTAACAATCGTGTGTGTGAATGAGGCCAATCCCGCGCAAATTATCACTTCGGGCTTCTGTTTCCCGACCGCAGCCGGATGCACAACCGTTCGGTGTACGGCAACGGATACCTCTGGCAATACCGCAAACTGCACCTTTAAGGTCTGTGTCTTTGATGCGCGGGTGCAGGACGATAGCAACCCGGCGAATGAGTTGCTGTTCAACACGTTCACTGGCGATTATGTTTTCTGTTGTAACGGGATGTCGCTGTGCGGTAAAGGCACGATACTGAAGAAGGGGCAAACCTACACTTTGACGCATTATCCTGCTGACCGCAGGGTATTGGCTGATGTTGATGGCAGCGTCTTTAAAGGCAAGGCTTCATTGCAAATGCCGCCTGGAACTGTGAAATGTACGCTAGCCGACCGTGACACTCGCAACGATACGCTTACCTGTGGCGGTGCGTGTGTGTTTCAATGATTAGGGCAATTGGCGATTGATTTAACGGCGAGGGTTGGTCGTCTTTGTGACCTTCGTGTTCTTGGTGAGAAATCTTGATTGACGATTAATCCCTTGCCGGGTCAAGCAGGATTCTCATCAAGCTTACCAAACGCACGAAGGTCTCAAAAAGGATAGAGAGTTTTTCGTAAACGGTTACCCCAACCGCTCCAGGTAACGGATGATAAGCAATGATGTACTGAAATTGCATCGCCGGTGAAAACCTCTGATTGGGGAGATAAATGGGCGAACGGATTCTTGCTCGGTGATCTCCCCAGTTTTTATTTGAATACCTCAAGGTATTTCAATCCCGAACCGGTATTGAATAAAACGATGCGCTCGTCTTTTTCGACTTCGCCCCGCTCAATCATCTTTTTCAAGGCGGGCAATAGGGCGCCGCCTTCGGGTGCGACAAACAGGCCTTCGGCAGAAGCCACCTCGCGGGTTCCGGCGATGAGTTCCTCATCCGTCACGGAAATCGCTGTGCCGCCGCTTTTACGCAAGATGTCGAGCATGATGAAATCGCCGACCGCTTTCGGCACGCGAAGCCCGGAGGCGACGGTGTGCGCATCGGGAATATCCGCGCCCACCGAAGCGCCGGCCGCAAAACCTTTGACCACCGGGGCGCAGCCTTCGGCTTGCACAGAGACCATGCGCGGTCGCCTTGAGTCAATCCACCCCAGCCGTTCCATTTCATCAAAGGCTTTCCACATGCCAATCAGCCCCGTGCCGCCGCCCGTCGGGTACAAAATCACCTCGGGGAGTTGCCAGGCCATCTGTTCAGCGACTTCATACCCCATGGTCTTTTTTCCTTCGACGCGATAAGGCTCTTTCAAAGTAGAGACATCAAACCAGCCTTCGGCTTCTTTCCGTTCGGCGACTATTTTGCCGCAATCGGTAATCAAGCCGTCAATCAGCGTCACGCTTGCGCCCATCTGTTCGCATTCGATGATGTTGGCTTTCGGGGTATCACGGGGCATGAAGATAAAGGCCGGGAGTCCGGCTTTTGCGGCATAAGCCGCCAGCGCCCCCGCGGCATTGCCCGCCGAGGGCACAGCCAGTTTTTTAACCCCTAACTCTTTTGCCATCGAAATCGCTACGGCCATCCCGCGCGCTTTAAATGAGGCTGTCGGATTGAGCGATTCGTCTTTGATGTAAAGATTCGTCAGACCAAGTTGTCTGCCTAAATGTTCGGCTTTGAGAAGCGGCGTCAGGCCTTCGCCTAAACAAATTTTGTTTGCCTCATCGTCAACCGGCAAGACTTCGCGGTAACGCCAAAGCGTGGCTTCACGCGAAGCGAGCGCCGCTTGAGTGAGCGTCTGGGCGGCGCGCTCAAGGTCATAAGCGACCATCAGCGGTTTGCTGCACGCCGAACAGAGATTATAAAGGCGACGCGGTTCATAGGTTGTGCCGCAGGCTGAACAATAAAGATGAGTGACGTTCATGTAGTTACCTCTCCAAGATTTATAAAGTGGAGCAGTATAAACCCCGGCCTTCAAAGCGGGCAACTTGAACCTAAAGTTTGTCTGTTGTAGTATCCCAACACCTTTCAATCAACATCGTGAATTTGCGTAAGCGTTCTCCGAAAAAGGAGCGTTCATGAAAAATAAAAATATCCTCACCCAAAGCTATAGCCTGATGGCCATGGTGTTTCTCTTTCTATGGTTTCCGATAAGTTTCAACGCGCAATCCGATAAACGCGAAATCAACATCAAAGCCGTTAGTAAATTGCCTGATAAAAGTAAACGCTATGCGCTGATCATCGGCGTTGACGAGTATCAGGACCTAGAGATTGCGGCCCTGAGAGGTTCGGCTAATGATGCAAAACTATTAGCAAAATCGTTAATCGAAAATGCCGGGTTCGAGGCGGATAATGTAAAAGTTTTGGCAACCGGCGAAGCGCCTTCACGCCAGCCCAATCGCGGCAATATTTTGAGCTGGTTGAGCCGCTTGCAATTAAATATGCCGAAAGAGGGGTTGTTGCTTTTTTCTTTTTCAGGACA
>JBIOWC010000770.1:0-6244 GCA_044868105.1 Blastocatellia bacterium | reverse complement strand
TATTAAACCCTTAGGGTTTGAGACAATCTTTGTTCGCTGAATCATCGGCCAATTGTCTGGCTTTCAGGTTGGCATCAGCAGCTGCATTGACGACATGGGTTACGCAGGCCTTCTCGGCTGTAATCTTTATCACCGCCAAGTAGGATCTCTTTTGTGGTTTATCAGGGTCTTCTTGAAGGCTGGCATTGACGCGCACAATCAGAGCGAAGGGCTCGGGCTTCCCGGCAGTTTTTCGGACTCGCCATTCGGCTTTATCGCCGAGCGTGGAAAACGACTTGGAGACGATTGTCCATAAGTCCAGCGGGTATTCTTTGCGGGTGGCGGTGCGTAAAGTCAGCGACATTCGATTATCGTCATCAAGAACAAGTAAAGAATAATTGCCGACCCCGCTACACTGTTGAACGCTGCTTCCGGTTTCGGCATCCTTTTTTACCGAGTGGCAGGTCTTTCCCGACAAAGAGGTGTAGATGCTGGATGCTTCACCCTGTTGAGCAATGGTTGGCAGCGAGCTAAAAATTAAGATAGCGATTAGTAAACCTAACTCTCTCATTTTCTTAAAACAGTTCAAAGTAGAAACCTCAGTAGAGAATGCTGAATTAGAGGACTTGTGAGGATGACAGCAAAATCTATCGCGAACATCCGTATGCAAAAGGTGGTTAGAATATACACGGGCTATTTCAAACCGGCAAATTAAAAAGTAGTGGGGTAAAAGTGTGTTGCAGTCAGTACCGCCTGCGGCACTGACCAGGGCTCCACAACGCTCACCCGCAACGCAGGATTACCCCAATACCCGGCAAGCGGCTGACTTGCGCCCCCCTGCTATATGTGAAAAAATCTTTTGCCCCATCATAACTTTCTAGAAAGTTGCTCACATATCAAGTTATCTCATGGAGAAATGGATGTTGGTGTTCAGGCGCAGCGCCCTAATTTTAACCTTAATTTTCTTTGTCGCAATTTTCCCGACGGCGGGAGCCTATCGGCCAGCCCTGCTTTTTGAAGACCCGCCAATTGTCACCGATATGCCGGTGATTTCAAGCATTCAAGCCGATCCGCGCAATGAGACTTCGATTGCCGTAAGCCCGGTGAATGACCAACTCATTGTCGGCGCCTCGAAGTTTTTCGATAGCACAGACCAACCTGCCGGCAGAACCAACACGCGAATCGCCTATTATTATTCATCTGATGGCGGACAGCATTGGGGGGCGGGCGTGCTCAATCTTGAGACGCCGCAAAAAGTGTGGACGCGAGCCTCGGCGCCTTCGGTTGCTGCAGACCTCAATGGCAACTTTTATTTATGCGTGTTGATGCTTGATAGCCTCAGTTTTGATACCGGCATTTATCTCTTCAAATCTACGGATAATGGACGAACGTTTGGCGACCCGACGCCGGTCATTCTTGATATTGCCAATCCGACTCCGAAATTGATAGATAAGTGTTATCTCACGATTGATACCTCGCCAACCTCTCCGTTCAAGAATTCGATTTACATAGTGTGGGCGCACAAAGGAGAACCCGGACAAGAGCAAAGCCTGTTATCAATATTTGTATCCCACAGGCGAGTGGGCGAGGCGAGCTTTTCGGCGCCAAAGGTCATCAGCCATCCCGGTGATATGCGCGGTCCGTCGCTCGCCACCGGACCGAATGGCGAGTTTTATGCCGTTTGGCTAGGGATGCCTGCACGTGTCATGTTGTTTAATGCGTCAACCGATGGCGGCGAAACTTTCCTGCCCAACATTCTCGATTTGCCCATTCATAGCTACGCTTATTCGATGGACCCGCCGAATGCGCCGTTTTCCATTGCCGGCGTGTCGCGGATGAACAGCTATCCGGTCATTAGTGTAGACCGCAGCGCGGGCGCCAGTCGCGGCTTGATTTATGTCGTTTGGTCCGAGAGTACGAACCGCCATGATGCGGACATTTGGCTTGAGCGATTGACCCCTCAAAATGGGGACCGCCCGATTATCAATCCGATTGTCAAAGTGAACAATGATGATTCCGGCGCTGACCAGTTTTTTCCCTGGGTGAGCGTTGATTCAAAAACCGGCAGCGTTGAGGTGGCGTTTTATGATCGCCGCGATAGTGCCGGTTCAATCCTGATGAATACTTATCTGGCGCGTTCTACGGATGGCGGCGCCAGTTTTCCGCAGAATATCAAAGTCAGTTCCGTCGCTTCAGACCCGCGCATTCAAGCGGGGGTGCTGGGCGGCAATTCCAGCGCGATCGGCATTGGCGACTATCTCGGTGTCGCGGCGGTAAATGGTCGGACGCGCTTGCTCTGGACAGATACGCGCCGAGGGGCGCAGGAAATATTTTTTGGCGAAGTCGCTTCGACACCTGCAGATGACGGTGGCGGCGGTGGTAACGCGCCGCCGCATGACAACTGTCAAACGCCGCGTCTCATCTCTGCCTTGCCTTATCAAGACGACGCCTTGACGGTGGAGGCGACGGTTGTCGCCAGCGACCCGATCTCCTGTACAGGCAATCAAGGGCAAAATAGCGTCTGGTACTCAATGACTCCGACGGTCAATAGCTGGTATGGCCTAGACACGAAGGCGAGCGATTACGATACCGTCATCAGCGTTTACACGGGCGCTTGTGGCTCGTTGACTCGCGTCGCGTGCAACGATGATTTCAGCAATGCTGTGGCCAATCAAAACCGCTCGCTTCTGGTTTTTCAAGCGCAAGCCGGCACCACTTACTTGATTGAAGCGGTCGGCAAGGGAAGCGGCGGAACGCTGCGGTTGCGAGTCGGTTATCCGACCATCACCAATGTTGAATTTAAGAAAGACCCCAACGGAGAAAAAGCCCTCAGGATTACCGGTTCCGGTTTTGCGGATGGCACCAGCGTGTCAGTGATTAAGGACGGCATCGCAACCAATCTGCCAACGGTTTCTTATTCGAACGAAAAGCAAGGCGATGGCACGGTGACTTTACTGTTCGCCACGGTGAAAAAATTAAAGAAGCTGGTCAAATCCGGCGAAACGGTGATTGTTGCAATCGAAAGCCCAGCAGGCAGCGGACGCCTGGCAAATCAGTTTCTCTTTACCAGACCTTAAAAGGCGCGGCCTGTATTTTGGGCGCTATAGAATTTCAAAACGAGCTTCACAGGGGACGCAAAAGGGGGGTATCGGTGCTTCCGGTATAAAGCCAGTTTGTCTAACTTAGCTGTGCACCCATCTGAAAAATGCGACGGCTGTTACAACTTGCGGGCAAAATATTTTCCCGGCATCTGTTTAATCCGCTCTTTAATTTCAAGATTAAACAACGCATCATTCAATTCGCCGAAACTGAGTTTCGCGAGCGCCGTCAGGCGGTCAATGTGAATCGCTTCATCAGGTTTGATAAGCGAAAATACCCGCTTTTCCAAATCCGATAGCGCCACCTCATCCATGGTTAATTGCTCGCTTGCCGGTTCACCGCGTTCGCTGGCCAGAATTTGCATCTTGAGTTCAAAAGGAAACTCTTCGACAACATCGCGCCAGGTTTGCACCAGCTTGGCGCCATCTTTAATCAAATAATTGGGGCCGAAACTTTTTGCCGAGGTGATATTACCGGGCACGGCAAACACTTCGCGATTTTGTTCATAAGCCAGGCGCGCCGTAATTAATGACCCGCTGCGTTCTGCGCCTTCCACAATCATCACCCCCAGCGAAAGCCCGCTGATGATGCGATTGCGAAAGGGGAAATTTTGCGGCAACGGAGGCGTCGCCAGCGGAAATTCGCTGATGAGCGCGCCATTTTCACGAATCTTCTCAGCCAGGGTTTTATTCTCTTTTGGGTAGATGGCGTCAAGCCCTGTACCCATCACCGCAATTGTTAACCCTTTGCCATCCAGGGCACCAAGATGCGCCGCCGAGTCAATGCCACGCGCCAGCCCTGAGACAATCGTTACCCCGCGCAGCGCCAGTTCGCGCGCCAGCATCTCTGCAACATTGCGACCATAAGTTGAGCAATGCCTCGAGCCGACAATCGCCACGACGGGTTGAGCCAAGGCGCGTTGGCTATTACCCGATGAATAAAGCACGATAGGCGGGTCATAGGTTTCGCGCAGCAGAGGTGGGTAACGCGAATCGCCAAGCGTTAAGATTTCGCCGCTCAAGTTTTCGAGGCGCTTTAATTCATCTTCGGCGCGAAGCCGCGGCTCAAGGCTTTTCAACTGGTCAATGATGTCGCGTTTAATTCCGAGAGTTTCAAGCGCCGCGATGTTGGCGTTGAAACACGCGGCCGGCGAACCGAATTGGTCGAGCAATCGGGCGGCTGTGCGCGACCCGATGCCGGTAACAAAACTGAGCGCCAGCCAGTCGAGCAGGTCGTCATTTGTTTCCACGTAAACCTCCGAAATTTTGGTATTGCCACAAAGAGGCACCAAAAGTCCCAAACAAGAAGTAAGTAACCGAGCAAATCCTGGCAAAGACGCGCAACTTATTTTTACCTTTTGCGCTTTTTGTAACTTATTTCCGGCTGTCAAAATTCGCTTTCATAAATTAAGCCCAATAGGTTCTATCCAGCGAGCGATATTGAATGGCTTCGCTGACGTGATAGGGGTCAATCTGGGCTTTGCCTTCAAGGTCGGCGAGCGTGCGACTCACTTTAAGGATGCGGTCATAGGCGCGCGCTGAAAGCCCCAGTCGGGTGAGGGCGTTTTCCAACATGGATTTCGAACGCGCATCAATAACGCAGAGTTTGCGAATGAGTCGCGGCGACATCTGGGCGTTACAAAAAATCTGTTCTCCGCGAAAACGTTCAAGCTGCAGGCGGCGCGTGCGGATAACCCGCTCGCGAATGGCCGCCGATGATTCAGCCGGTTCGTCATTCGAGAGTTCGGCAAATTTCACCGCCGGCACATCAATGTGGATGTCTATGCGGTCAAGCAAAGGTCCTGAAATCTTTGCAACGTAGCGTTGAATTTGCATCGGCGAACATTTGCATTCGCGCGTCGGGTCATTATGAAATCCACAAGGACAAGGGTTCATGGCCGAAGCGAGCATAAAGCGCGCCGGAAAGGTCAAAGACATTGAGGCGCGACTGATGGTGACGCGTCCGTCTTCAAGGGGTTGCCGCAAAACTTCAAGGACGTTGCGCTCAAATTCCGGCAGTTCATCCAAAAACAAGACGCCGTTATGCGCCAGCGAGACTTCGCCGGGACGCGGCACGGCGCCTCCACCAATCAATCCCGCGTCAGAGATCGTGTGATGCGGCGCGCGAAACGGGCGGGTTGAAACAATGCCGCGTTTTTCCGTCAACCCGGCGACCGAATGGATTTTTGTGCATTCAATGGCTTCCTCAAATTGCAGGGGCGGCAAAATGGTCGGGAGGCGTTTGGCGAGCATGGTTTTGCCCGACCCCGGCGGACCAATCAAGATGATGTTGTGGCCGCCGGCGGTGGCGATTTCTAGGGCGCGTTTGGCGTTTGCCTGTCCGCGCACTTCGCGAAAATCCTCCGCATATTGACTGGCGTTAAAAAGCAGCGCCTCGGTGTCGATGCGGATGGGCGAACGAGCGGTTGGGTTATTGAGCAAGGTGACGACGCTTCGCAAATCCTCTACGGCATAAACCTCAAGCCCTGAAACGATGGCGGCTTCTTCGCCGTTCTCTTGAGGAACCAGCAAACGTTTTAGACCGGCTTTGCGAGCCGCGACGGCTATGGGTAAAGCGCCTTTGACGGGACGCAACCGGCCATCCAGCGAAAGTTCGCCGACAATCAGCGCGTCATTGAGGAACTCGCAGGTTAAATCGCCGTTGGCTCCGAGTATGCCGACGGCAATCGGCAAATCGAAACTTGAGCCTTCTTTCTTGATGTCGGCCGGCGCCAGGTTGACGGTGACCCGGTGAATCGGAAAAAAGAATCCGCAATTATTAATCGCGGCGCGGATGCGTTCGCGGCTTTCGCGCACTGCCGCATCCGGCAGGCCGACCATGGTGAAGGTTGAAACTAAACTGTCACCGGCTTTTGGCGCGAGATCTACTTCGATATCCACGACAAGCGCGTCTATGCCAAAGACGGCGGCGCTTAAGGTTTTAAAAAGCATTTAAATCCTCCCCGACTTAGATAAAAACCGAAGCCGAAGAAGGCTGGTAACGAGAAGGACGGAATTGGCGAGGCGGAGGATGCAAATTGAAAAAATAATTGCACAAAGGCGGTTGAGAGACGGAAGAATTTGCGACTATATAGCGGGTTTCAAATGGATGCGACCCTTGATACTGGGAGCGCGTAGTCCGATGGTCCGCTGTTTTGAGAAGGCAG
>JBIOWC010000769.1:0-2126 GCA_044868105.1 Blastocatellia bacterium | reverse complement strand
TTCGTCGCCTGACTCATGCGCGCCTCCATCCCGGCAAGCAAAGCGACGCCGCCCGACAGCACCAACCCTGTGTCATGAATGTCACCTGCGACTTCAGGCGGAATGCTTTCTAAGACATTGCGCACGGCTTCGACCAGTTGTTTGATGTGACTGTCAATCGCTTTGTGAACTTCTATAGAAGAGACTTCAATCACTTCCGGGCCGCCTTCGCTGAGGCTCTGTCCTTTGACCATGCTCTTATGCTCTTCGACCGGAGAGGTGGCCGACCCGAGGACAATCTTCAAGCGTTCGGCCGTGCGTTCACCGATGAGGACGCGACGATTATGTTTGATATATTCGATGATGGCGTGATCCATATCCAGACCGCCCAGCCGCACGGTTTCCGATTCAACGATTCCGGCATTGGCAACCACAGCAATTGAGGTTTTCCCTCCCCCGATGTCAACCACCATGCAAGCCCGCATTTCATCTACTTCAAGCCTGGCGCCGAGCGCCGCGGCGAGCCCTTCGTCTACCAGATAGACGCGGCTGACGCCAATGCCTTTGACCACCTCGTTGATGGCAAATTTTTCAACCGAGGTAATTCCCGAAGGCGCATTCATAATCATACGGCGCGACAATCTTGGACGGCCGCCGCGGGCTTTGCGAAGGAATTTTGCGAGCATCTTTTGCGCCAACTCTGAATCGGCAATGACCCCTTCACGCATGGGGTAAGCGACTTCCACATCTTCCGGCGAACGCCCTAACATCTCCAACGCTTCATGCCCTACGGAAATAACCTCGCCCGTGAGTTTATCCATCGCCACCAAGGAAGGCTCGTTGACGACTTGCCCGCGACCTCGGCCATAAATAAAGGTATGAACAGTGCCGAGGTCAACAGCAATGTCTTCGGTAAACATGTCGGTAAGGGAAAATCTCATACGTACTCAGCATCAGCTTTCTTTTGATTCACTACCGTGAGCTGAAAAAGTTGTCTGTGAGGACCGAACTTTAACCACAATAGCTTTGCAATAATCGCAGATAATAACAAGGCTATTCAAATACTGAAAGTCATTTACGGCTGAAACTTTGGGAAAAAGGTTTTGATGCAAAATCCCTGTTTGCGACCATAAAATTTCCGATTATTTTTTATTGAAGAGGGCAACACCAACGGAGGCGAAATTCATCACACGCCCGAAGCGAGAATCCCGTCAGGGCCGATTCTCATAACCTAATCGCCTGAAAACAAGGAGTAATACCCATGAAAAAGCTCTCCATTAGCGCCATCCTGATGTTTGCGATCTTATTTGCCATTATTTTGCCAGCAACGGAATCCGACGCTTTGGCAGCCACCAAGAAACGCGCCTGCTCGTGCAGCAAACCGAGCCTAAAGAAAAAAGCGCGGCGCACGCCGGCAAAGGTTTCGGCACAGAAGGTTGCCGTACAGGGCGAAACCTTTACTGATAATAACGGCAATGGGGGCGTTGTCGGTCCGGTCATGGCGACCTACACATTGCCTGAAAATCAATACATCAGATTGCGGCTCAACAGCACGGTCGGTTCCGATATTTCACGCGCCGGTGACCGTTTTACCGCAACCGTCATCACGCCGGTTTATGCCAGCGGCGTTGAAGTCATTCCGGCAGGCGCAACCGTTGAAGGACGGGTCGCTTCAGCCGTTGCGGCGCGCACACGCGGACGCGAAGGACAACTTTCTCTGGCTTTCGATAAGCTCTTATTGCCGGACGGAACCAGCAAACAACTCACAGGCGATTTGACCGAGGTGCAGGACCAGAAGGCCGGCGATGTAGATAGCGAAAGTAGCGTCAAAGGTCGTTCGTCGGATGACCGCAACGTGAAATATGTCGGCGGCGGCGGCATTGGCGGCGCCATTCTGGGCGGCGTCATCGGCGGCGGCAAAGGCGCGGCGATTGGCGGCGCGATTGGCGCAGGCGCAGGCGTTGCCGGTGTACTCCTCACCAAAGGCAATGAAGTTACGCTCAGAGGCGGCACGGAAATCGGCATGGTGACAGCTCAACCGATCGAGTTTACGGTTCGCGCCGATAGAACCCGCTGAGTTGATTGGTCCTTAATAAGCCTATTTCCTCCACTAAGCCAAAGACAACTATTGAGTCGCGCCGGTAATC
>JBIOWC010000768.1:0-5160 GCA_044868105.1 Blastocatellia bacterium | reverse complement strand
TGAATTTGAATGAAACCACAATAGTCTTCCCTGAACAGGTAACAAAACTTGTCAACTGGTGACTGACAGATCGCGTGAGTTTTCACATAGGTGAGCCGTTCAACAGCGTGTGAGGTGGATTCTGGATGCGCGTTAGAGATGTCGGGTTTTTTATGAAGTTGTCACTGGGCTTTTCACTTATAATAATTTTTTGGTATTGATTCAATTCGTTCTGATTTTCCGCGTTACAGAGTATGCGGATACTTCGTGAACATCTAAGGGGAATCGTCAGGCGCGCCAAAGCCAACAAATCGGGCACTGCATCTGACCGACCCCTAATTAATTTTGCTCAGTATCACGATGTTGCAAGCGGCTCCGGCCGGTGAGCTTGACCCTGAGGCGGCTCAGGGGATGACATCGTGATGGTATAGTTGCTCTGGAGGCAAGATTTTATGATAGTGACCAATACTCAATCAGGAACAAATCTTTATGAGATTGCCGATGGAATTTACCGTATCAATACTCCGGTGCCCGGCTTTTCATTTAACCAATACCTTATCATTGATGATGCCCCTCTGTTATTTCATACGGGGCCACGTAAAATGTTTCAGCTCGTTCGTGAAGCAGTAGCTAACCTCATCCCCATAGAAAGTCTGAGATATATTGGATTTTCTCATGTAGAAGCGGATGAGTGCGGTTCGCTAAATGAATGGCTGGCTGCTGCTCCACACGCCATTCCGGTTTGTGGGAGCATTGCAGCAATGGTATCGATCGGAGATTTGGCCGATCGTGCTCCGCAGGCTCTCGCAGATGGCGAGGTGCTTTCTATTGGAAGGCATGCGGTTCGTTGGTTTGATACTCCGCATCTGCCGCATGCCTGGGAGTGCGGCTATCTGATGGAAGAGATGAGCAAGACGCTGCTATGTGGAGACCTGTTCACGCAAGGCGGAGCAGACCGACCCCCCTTAACCGAGTCAGATATACTGGAACCGAGCGAAGCCTTTCGCGGGCAAATGGACTACTACGCACACACACGGAATGGGCGAGAGATGATGGAGCGATTAGCTCAAGCAGAACCCAAAGTGCTAGCCTGTATGCATGGGAGCGCTTGGCAAGGTGATGGAGCAGGGTTGTTACGCGCCCTGGCTGACCGCCTGGCTGATGCGTAGTCGTGAGCCCCATGACCTATGCGCTCGAAAAAGCCGTCGAGGCTTACGCGCGAATGATGAGCGGCAAAGCAGAGTTCCGCGTTGTTCCGACGATGTGAAATTCACCAGGAAGCAGGATTTTTAAGCGGACGTATAAGGGTAGGCATTATTAACATGCGGCGCTGGCGATGGAGCTTGTAGTCGCGCAGGGCATTTGGCGCTTTCTGTGAAGCTCATATTATTTCGCTTTGGCAGAGGCGAGTTCGTCAGTCAATTTCAGCAATCCTTTTGTTTGTCTCTATCCTCCGTCATCTTGCTTATGGTTTGTCCAGCAATAAGCGACGAGAATGTAAAGATCAGCAGAGAGGTCAAAAGAGTTCTTTGCATTTATCCTCCGCACCGCGACGGCTTTTTCAATTGGCGGTTTATAAGGACTGAGAGAAGCATTTCTATTAGCTTGTCGCAACGGCTCGACTACCGCGAGGTGCTGAAGCAGTACAACACGCCGCGCGTTCGCACATAAACCCGTCCATCGCTCAGGGCCGGCGTTGCATTGATCTCGTCATCGAGTGAGTTGACGGCGAGCACCTCCCACTCTGCGCCTGCTTTGAGAACGGTGATCTTGCCTTCGGTACTGGCGAGGAACACCTTACCATCTGCGGCAACGGGTGAGGCATAGTACTCGCCCAGCGCGCCGGGACTCCGGCCCTCCTTCAAAATCTTTCCGGTCGCCGGATCCATTGAGGTGATAATGCCGCCGGTTTTCACCATGTAGTACACGCCCTGATACAGCAGCGGCGCCGGAATGTACGGGATGTTCTTTTTATTGCGCCAGCGAATTGCGCCCGGCGCGAGTTGACCTCTTGCATTGCCAGGGCGAACGGCGATCGCCCCCCACTCGCCCACGTCAAAGGCCCGCACCTTGTCCCATTCCTGGGTGACGATAAACTTGTCGTCGTTTTCATCTATCCAGCCGAAGTGCTCCCCAAGATCCGCATCACCGCGAAACTCCTGCCATGACAGGCGACCGTCTTTGTCCTTGTCGTATTTCGCTAGCATCGAGGCGAAGGTCGGCAAGGACGGCTCATTGCTGCCAAGGGTTGAGATCATCAGGGTGTCACTGTGAACCAGCGGCGTGCCCATCGCGCCACCGGATGCCAACGGCAGCCACCAGCGTTGAGCGCCCGTCGCCAGGTCGTAGGCGTCGAGACGTGTCGAGCCGAGCACGATCAGTTCCGCGCGCGTGGCGTCCGGTCGAAAGACCATGGGCGTCGCCCACCCAATTGAAATCCCTGGTCGAGCGGTCTTCCATCGCAGACGCCCGGTCGAGCGGTCAAGCGCTATGACAAAGGACCCGGCCTGCTGATCGCATACCAGCACGACTGTGCCCCCATCTATGATTGGCGAACCGGCCATTCCATAGAAGTTTTTGAAAGGGCCGAGGCGGGCAGTCCAACGCGTTTGTCCGTCGTTGCTGTAAGACACCAATCCATATTCAGGGAAAAAGGCCACGACACCACTGTCGTCGGCTGCAGGGGTTGGCGACGCCGGATCGTTGGCTTTGTATGCGGCCTGCACCCGCTCGCGCCGCACCTCTCTGCGCCATAACTGCCGGCCGGTCTGCGTGTCCAGGCAGAAGGTGACCAGGCGATCACCTTCGCTGGCGGTGCCGTAGAGCCGCGTACCCACGACGACCGGCGACGACTGCCCGTAAGGCACCGACGCTTTCCACGCCAGGTTTCTGGTAGGCGAAAACTCGACGGGGTAGCCCACGGACAAATCCACACCAGACCCGTTGGGCCCGCGAAACCGCGACCATTGCGCATCAGCGCGGACGGTGATGATAAACAAAAGACAGGACAGAAGGAAAACGAATGAACGGGTCATAGCGATGGCGGCCTCCTGATAGAAACGGGTTGCTGGCTGCTTCGAAAACCTGGCAAAAGTACAAATCCGAGCCCACCTGCCAAGGAGCCTGAAGGCTGTTTGTATTGATAATCGAATTTCAAGTTTTTGCATATGGCAAATTTACTCCTTTAGTTAATACTCCCGCTTCTCAAGCACATCAATATATGCAGACAATGCCTAGCGGCCGATGAGTTCCAAAACCGCTTCAACCCCTGTCGAGCGCTTTCACTAGATAAGGGGGAATTGGCGGGCAAAAGTGTTCACTCCAGGAAAAAACTCAGGGGAATATTTTTCTGGTTTAATCTGTCCGAATAGGCTCACGCATCGGAACGGTCCCGCGGCAAGCCTTCGCCTCTCTCCTGACGGGCGGGGTTGATTCCAGATCATTTGACCTGTAAACCATAAAGCCTCATGCGAGAGAAAGTACAGATCAAGTTCGTTCCCAACAATCCCAATAACGGCAACCGTCGAATCCACGGCGATGCCGTTGTGAAGGTATTAGTCTCGACACGTGGAGAGGTCGTATCGGCAAAATTCGTTGATGGTAATCCGGTTTTCAAAGAGATTGCCGAAGACGCGGCGCGACGTTGGCGGTTTGAGCCGATGATAGTTGATGAAATGCCCATCATCGTAGAAAGCCAATTGACGTTCCATTTCAATTGAATAGGTATCCAGGAGAACCTCTTTAGCTAATTGTCAGGATTTCGCTTGATTTCCATGCCGATAGTAGACCAGGAAATCATCAATGCCGTGACCGAGCAGCAATTCAACTCTGTGGTGGATAAACATATTCTTGGGTTCGAAAAGACCGCTTTTCCACGCTTTCACCCTCAATGCCAAGAGCGCAGCAGTGGGCCCTGTCTTAAAGATGATCGGGCGATTTATAAAGTTGATTTAGAGATTTACAATCAGGTTGATGCCGGGTGCGTATCATCCCAAAATTTCGCTATGATATGCCCTGAGCATAATTCAGGAAACCGCCGTCTTATAGGCCCCGCTGTTTAATACAATATTTGGCGGCTCGTTTACGCCCTGCGTTAGGCGAGAGAGTACATTTATGATTGATAAAATACTGTCTGCTTATGAGTGGTTTGATCATCCGGACGGACCGAAATTTGTTGAAACTCATCGTGACGCGCACCGCACCTCTGGTCACTGGCTGTTTTTACCAGGGGCATTTTCATCTTTCCATCGAGTGGAAAATAATGAAGAGATTTGGGCAATCCACCTGGGGCGGCTCCTGGTTCATGTGTTGGAACCCGATGGCAATCATCACGTGCTGCGGTTGGGAAATGATTTTGAGGGAGGAGAACGTCCGGTGGTCACCGTCCCGGCCGGTTATTGGCAAGCTGCGGAAATACCTGAAGGCGTAGATTTCGCATTTGGCACCAATGTGTGTGCTCCACCGTTCTCGTTTTCAGAGTTTGCCATCGCTGACCGTTTAGACCTGCTTGAGCAATTCCCCCAACATGAAGAAATCATCACGCGCCTAACGAGAGGTTCCTGATAGTTACTAAAGGACAGAGGTGGCCCAAGCCCTGCGAAATGATATACGGCTACAGGCGAAATGAGTTTGCAGCGAGAGACCAGGTTTCGCTAATGGCAAAATGCCTCTACAGCGCAAGGTTGATCGCGCGAAGCCAATTTCAAAAGCAAATTAAATCTTCTCTTATTCCCATCTTCATTCACAAATTACAGAACGCGAAGCCGATTTGATGCGAACCGAACTTGCTAATGTCTTGATTAGCAGTAACGGCGAGAGGACTTATTGATTCAACCCTCCTGTTTTTTCAAACGTACCCGTTCGCAAAACATTAATCAGTTGCTTGCCTGCTTGGCCGGGAAGATTAAACTCAACCAGGACATCCTCAAAGAGGGTTGCATACTCGATCTGTTTATCTTTGAGCGAGACCCAGATGTCGCCCCAGTAATGGCTCCGGCCCTGAAAACTTAGCTTTCCCATAGAGGTAGTGAATTTGTTCATAAAGGCTTGATATTGGATCAAGGCACAGGTTTCATTGTTTCTTTTCGACAGCCCTACCCAGGTCAGTTCGATTCGGCGATTCTGAAATGTTCCGGCTCCAGCAAGCGGAACATCTTCAGGTTGTGATTGAATCGCGTAGGG
>JBIOWC010000767.1:0-5790 GCA_044868105.1 Blastocatellia bacterium | reverse complement strand
TTGTTCCCTGATTTCATCGGCGCTCAGTCGTTTAGGCTTTGTCGTACTGAGTTCTCAATTTTATGATGAGGCCTTAACCAAATTGCAGACTGTGAAGTTCGCTCTTTACGTGATCAACTGCGAGATGTCTGACGGTAATGTCAAGGGTATCTATGAGCTAATTCGTAACGTGAATATTAAGGCGCCGATCATTTTCACTTCACCTGCGAATATTCCCAAAGACTTGTCAGCCATGATAGACACCAGAGGAAATTATGTTCTCGGCCTTCCCTTTGAACTCACTGACCTGCAAGCGAAGGTCTCGCAGCTTCTCAGGTAGTTTAGTTAGAGATGGGAATTGCAAATTTGTAAGCGGCGGTATTTTTCAGCTGCTTATTCTAAATCCGCACCCTTTTTACCCAGTAAGTTTTATCCTCGCGGTCTAACATCGCCCACTTGTGGATATCCAAAACCAGACTGAGTCTAGCTTTTGTTATAGCTTGTAAGGTGCCGGTGACCCTGTAAACGCGGGCGGGCTGTGAACCATCGCTCTCGCTTATCAACTTGACTTTGACCTTAATGAGTTCACTCTGGGATTCTGAAGCGGCGAGTTTACAGGTGTAAAAACCATAGGGGGTGAAATAGCGATTCCCGTCTACACAGATGAGTTCCTTAATGATGTCCTGCATTATCTAAGTAATGCCTTTCTGATTTTCCAGGCTGTAAACCAAGTGAGTTAGAGGCAGGACTAATAAAGATGAAATAAGCAGATGTTTCAATAGAAATATTGGTTGCCGTCTCAGTGGCGTTTTTTTGCCCGCAGAGCATTCGGGGGGATGCCGGGGAGTCGTTCAGGGCGGGCGCACGCTTTAAATTATGTCAACTGTGCTTTACCACAGGCCATTGGGGTATGCTCTCCGGAGTTAAAAATAAACCGACGGATGATAGTTTTCGCGGGCGATTTCCGCATTAACAGATGAGCCCAAATTGAGGCGCTCAAAATAAAGATTAAATATTTAATGGATGGAGACAAACCTGATGAGCAAGCAAAACGAAACCCAAACCGAAATGCTGAGCGATTTGCCAGTCACAGCTGAACAGGCTCGGCAGACTACGGGAGGGGCTGATAGACCGACAGAATCGCTTTCTATCAACTTCACCAAGATTGAGTATAGGTACACGCCGTTTAACGAATAAGTGACAAACACGCCGAGGCCAAGCCAGGTGAGTTAACCCCCAGGGTATGTTTGACGCGCCGCAGATGTACAGTCCGGGCCCAGGGATGAAGTTCAAATTATCGGCTCTTATCTGTCGTTGAAGTGATACTGACCAATACTAACGATACCTTGGTCTTTGCGCCCCGGCATCTATTAGACGGCGAACTGGAATTGCTGTCGCGCATCTTCTCGCTCCGGCAATCGCGCGCGGCTTGGTGCAAACAAAACCCTGCAAAGGTGTGAAAAAGTTGAGCGTGCCAAATCTTGCAGACGGGTTTTCTCTTGACTTCTTTTTCATAGAACAAGCATCATCGCTGGCTGCGGCCGCAACGGGTCGCTGGCGCTCGCGGCCCGGCTGATGCGTACGGTGAGATGTCCGTTACGCAGGTTGAGCGGAGGCATCATAATCTGACCGTCTAAATTTTTTAAGTGACAGGGCTATTCCTACGCCTGACACTAAGGACTCACCATTATTCAACAAAATTGGAGGAAAATTCCATGAGACACAAACTCGCCTTGTACCTTGCGGTGGCGCTGATGGCGCTTGGCCTAACCCAGTCTGTCATTTTCGCTGCAGCTCTGGGGGACTCGAAAGTGGTCGCACCCGTCTCGCTGCCCGGCTACCCAGAGGGCATCGCTGTCCGCGGCAACCGCTTCTATGTCTCCGGCCCGGCGGCCTTCGGGCAGCCGCTCGGCTCCGCATACGTCAACGCCTATAACCTTAAAACTGGTGCCCTCGAAGCCACCTATCCGATCACCATCACCAACCCCTTCGCGGGGATGAGCGGCGCTTCGTGTATCGCCTTCGGGTCGGACGGCAAGCTCTACGTCGTCGAGCCTTTCGTTGGCATAATCCGCCTGGACCTCGACGCTTCCAACACCCAGTCGGTGTATGCGCCTTTCATACCTGCCGGGCCTTCCTTGCTCAACGATCTGGCTTTCGACGACGACGGCAACCTCTACGTCACAGACTCTTTCCAGGCGACCATATTCCGCGTCCCGCCCGGCGGCGGCGCCCCTGTGGTGTGGTTCGCCGACGCTCGTTTGGCGGGCGACCCCCTGGTGCCTTTCGGAGTGAACGGCATCCGCATAGACAAGAACAACAAGAACGTCTATATGACGGTGACGGCCGAGAACGGCACCCTGGACGGCGTGATCTACCGGCTGCCCCTGGTGGCCAGCCCGACGGCGGCAAGCCTGCAAGAGTTTTATCGCTATCCGTTCACGCCCCCGTTCCTGCCCGGCCCGGACGGCATTGCCTTTGGCAAGTCGGGCAAGCTATACGTCGCCCTGGCAGGCACCAGTCAGATATCTGTGCTCCGCGAGGACGGGACCGAGGAGACGCGTTACTCCGGGCCGGCGGCGAATCCGGGCGGGCTGCTCGATCCGCTGCCTTGGGCCAATCCTGCCAATATTGCTTTTGACAACCACACAGGAGCGTTGCTGGTGACCAATCACGCCAGCCTGGTGCCCTTTGACCCGAGGCTGTTTGCCGTCTTCAGCGTGTTCGTAGACGACAAAGGGCAGCCGTTGCCCTAGGATGAGGCGCCGACCTGCCCTACGATAGGCCCCTAACAAATAAGCGTCAACGGGCGCACGACCGCCAATTGTCATCGTTTGGCGAAGTACGGTGCGCCCGCTGACCGTTAGACGTTGGCACCCGACAGCGGCCTAAGCAAAATGGGTTGGACAATTGTACGGGAATTAGCGAACTTCACACGTCGCATATTAAAAAGGTGGGAGTTAACTTCGGCCTCTGCGGCCAGCGTTTGCAACCAGAGGAAGTTTCCCAAATTGGTAGTGCGTGAATCCGATCTGGATGTGCGATGATTGAGTCAAGATGAAACCTCTATTATTACTATTTTGTCTTGCCTGTGCCGTGTTTGGTTCGTCTTCCTGTCAACCTAATCCATCGCCTCAAATGACCGAGGAGAAAATGGAAAAGTTCATCAAGGAAAACATCCCCCTGGGTACCCAGAGGTCAGATGTCCTGGCTTATCTTAAAACATTAAAATTTGGCTCTCATTCCTTGATAGGTGTTGACTCTTACTATGGACGATACAAGGCATCTTGGACGGAAGATAGCCAACCCTCAAACGTGCATAGTTATGTGCGGGCCTCACTCCGGGATGCCTATACTCAACGAGAGGGTATTTTTTTGGACAGTTATTTCATGATGATGGCGTTTTATTTTGATGCGAACGAAAAGTTAGTCGGGCACAGCTTAATTTCTGTGACCGACTAAAAGGATTTCGCAGGGCACAACTTTAAAACCCTACCGGCAGTTATCCAATACTGCATAGCGCCCCGATGATGGGCAAACTGCAAAGCGCCTGCACAGCGCGATGCGTAGCATTCCAACGGCCAATCAGGAATCATTTTTATAACGGTCTTTTATTGAACAGCGCTGAATGCAGAAGCGGAGTATGGTAACCATGTCGATCGAGATACACTGGTCACTAGAGCCGCACCGGCTCGCGACTCCTTATGTAAATTTCTCAGTTTAGTTAGGCGCGCGAGGGCGGCAGTGTCGAAATTTATTGCTCTCATGGTCAAGATCGGCAGTCTGAGAAAACTAGATCCCGAGGAGGGATATACATGATGAAGTCAAAGAAAATATTTGTAGCAAGCGCACTGATAGCAGTGATGATAGCCGTCGTCAGTTTCGCCCAAATTGTGGCGGCAGGACAGGAAACGCCGTACGCCCAGTGGATGGCGGTTAAGCGTAAAACGCTCGCCATCGGGTATAAAAATAATGACAGCACGGCTGTCAATATGATGGGTTCCGCCATCACTCCGCGAGCCAGAGGCAAAGCCGAGGTCAAACACCAAAACGGCCGCACACGAATCAAGCTTGAGATGGTTAACCTCGGAAACCCGCAAGCCATTGACCCGTACTACACAACCTATGTGCTGTGGGCGATTGCGCCAGAAGGACAGGCAGACAATTTGGCCGAGCTTCCCGTGAAGCCCAAAATCAAAAGTGAAGTGACGACGAACTTTCAGACCTTTGGTTTAATCATTACGGCGGAGCCGCACTCGGCGGTCAAGCTGCCCAGCCCGTTGATTGTCGCTGAAAATACTTTGCGCAGCGGCACCAAAGGCGGCATACAGACCAGCAGCATTGAGTACACCGGCGACCCCGGTACGTTTTACTTAACCTCGTTGACGGCTGAGCCTTCATTGAGCGCCGATTACCATACCCCGCTGCTCATTCTTGGCGCTCGTCGAGCCGTAGAGATCGCCCGTCGCGCCGGCGCTCCCCGCTATGCCAAGACCGAATTGCGGGATTCCGAAGTCAGGCTAGTGGCGTTGGAACAGGCCTGGCCCGAGCATCGCAAACAGCAGGAAAAATATAGCGCTGCAGCTCACGACGTGATGCGCATTGCTGAAAATGCGCGGGCGCAAGCGGTCGAGCGTGGCATCCAGGACCGCCTTGCAGATGAACGTAACGCGGCGGTGTTCTCGATATTTCAAATCCAAAATGAAGCCGACCGCGCGAAGAACGAAACCAGCCGCGCCATGATCAAAGCCGATCTCGCAAACCTGCAAGCGGCTAGGGATCGCGACGCGATGAAGCAAGCGCAACTCGAGACAGTAGCCGCGCGGGTGCGGGTCGAACAGGCGCAGAACGAAACCGACAAAGCCAAAGCCAATGAAGAGTTCGCTCGGGCCGAGGCGGAACGCGCTCGTCTGGAGACTGAGGTGGTGAAGCAGCAGCAAAGCGACGTGCAGCAACGCCTCTACAATTCTCTTTCCGAGATATTGGAAACTAGACGCGAGGCGCGTGGTTTGATTGTTAACCTCTCGGATGTTCTATTCGACTTCAATCAGGCAACCCTGAAACCCGGGGCTCGCGAGAAACTCAGCAAACTGGCTGGCCTACTGCTGGCTTATTCCGGCGTCTATCGCATGGAGATCGAGGGGCATACCGATTCGGTCGGTACGGAAGAGTACAATCAGAAGTTGTCAGAAGGCCGCGCCGAGGCGGTGCAGAATTATCTGATAAGCGTCGCTTTGCCGGCGGACAAGATGGTTGGCGTACGTGGTTTTGGCAAAATAAGGCCAGTGGCCACCAATGACACGCCCGAAGGCCGACAGAGCAATCGGCGAGTTGAGATCATCATCAGCGACACCGAAAAATAGATCGTCTGGGTGTCGAGGGCCACAACAAGTGTGAATACTGACACCAGAGGATGCGGGCACCATCGTTGTTATCACGATGGTGCCCGTTGTGGTTGACGGGGTTAAAAATCTCAAGCGGGTAGTAAACAGGGGGGCTTACTCGCTCCTTCAACTCCACGGAAATTCTCCTGAACGCTTGAACGCTACCCGTCGCCGATTAGATGGACATCTTACCCGTTAGTCAGTCATCATCCAGAAAGCCTTCGGGGGCAAGCTATCCTGCCGTTAGTAATCTTCGAATAGATAACTCATTGCTTCCGCCGCGTAATCTTGTGTAATCCCTGGGTGATTTTGCTTTGCAAAATACCAAAGTGAGGGGCCTGATACAGGATAAGGGCTTCTTTTACTTACTAATTGGTCTGGCACAGGGGTTGCAAAATCAGCTTTTATCTACCGGAGTGTCCAAGGG